>JBDIAO010000008.1:0-61528 GCA_039812375.1 Phycicoccus sp.
TCGGTCAGCGGCCCGACTCTGGGCATCGGCAGCGCGACCGGTTCACTCACGACCGTCAGCCTAGTCAGGGACCCCTCGGTGGCTGCGCCACATTCGTTGCCATGTCGTGTCCGCGGATGATTCACGGTCGGGGCAGGAGCGGGGGCACCCGTGGCGGATCACTCAGGGGCGTAGGGACGCGTTGGCGCCGAGGATGAGCGCGGACAGGCTGACCAGTGCGCCCAGCGCCCCCATTCCCTGCCCGACGAGCGCGGCACCGACGAAGACAGCAAGGCCCATGACGAGGGCGGCCCGCTCCCGCCGCGCGATCGGAAAGCGCGCCCCGGGCCGAACGGCCACGGCGAAGACGCCTGCGATCACCCCGGCCACGACCAGACCGGCAACAAGCCCGACGACTCCCCCCTGGGCGAAGACGAAGCTGGCCACCCCGGCCCCCAGGCAGAGAAGCACCTCGGCGATCAGGGCCGCAACGAAGGTCACGAGCCGCCGACGTGGCGACACGTCGACGGTCAGCTCGTGTGCTTCAGTCCATTGGGCACGCATGTGGGTCAGGTCCAGCGCAGCAAGCCGCGTGATCCGGCGTGAACGAGCCCGATGACGAGGACCCCGACGAAGATGACAATCTCCACGAGCGAGGCAACCCCCAGACCCGGCTCGTGCAGGACGAGCGCCCACGGGAAGAGATAGACCGCGTCGACCGCGAAGATGACGTAGAGGAAGGCAAACGCGAGGTAGCGCACCTGCGTCTGAGCCCACCCCCGTCCCACTGGGTCCACTCCGGACTCGTATGTTGTCGCTTTGGCCAGGCTCGGCGCCCGGGGAGCGATGAGCCGGCGGGCAGTCATCGCCGCGGTGACGAGGAGCACCCCGGCGAGGAGCACCGCGGCGGCTACGGAATACCCGGTCACGACCCCAACCCTACGGGGCGAGCGCCGGGGCTCGAAGGGGGCGCACCATGCTCACCCGAGACGCTGCGGCGAGCAGCCCAGAGTCCCGCTCGGCGGCGACGAGTGGGTGCAACCACGACGGATCGTCGGCATAGGCGAGGAAGCCGTGCCGGGCGAAGTAGGGAGCCGCCCACGTCAGATCGCCGAAGGTGCGCACGGTGACCTCGCTACCGCCGCGACGGATCACTTCCTCGCACACTTCAGTGAGGAGGATCCCTCCGATGCCCTGGGTCCGGGCTCGCGGATGAACAGCCAGTTCGGCGATGTGCCAGTGCCCGTCGAGGTCCCAGACCCGGGTGTAGCCGACCACCTGCATGCCCGCCACGAGAGTGAACACGGTCGCCGGATCGGCGTCCGCGAGCGCCTGCGACGGTGCGGCCGGCAGGTCTAGGGTCGCCACGAGGTCCGCGTCGACCGCGCTGCGCACTGCATCGAGTTGGACTAGGTCCGCGGCGCTGGGCGGCCGTGGCCGCTCCAAGTCGCTAGGGGCCCCCGCGACGAAGTCGCCGACCCGGAACCAGATCGGGTTGGTCAGGGCGTCGAAGCGACGCGCCCGACCGGTCGCGGCAGCGACCTTGTCCGCGTTGTAGAACCGGCTCGCCCATGGCGAATCCGGCCTGGCCAGGCGCACCGCGCCGATGAAGGAGAGAAAGGGAATGAAGATAGAGACGAGGGCGAAGCGATACTTGCCCTTCATGGCGCAGATCACGACAGCGACGATCGACGCCACGATGAGCACCGTGATCGCGGTCCGTGACCACGCTGACCTCGGATCGAGGTTGTCGACCCCGAACGGGTTGAACCCAACGAGCACGGCACCTAGGCACACGACAGTCAAGGCCACTGTCTGCGTTGAGGCCCGGCCCTCCTTGCGCCAGTACACGTCATCGAGATGGAGGATGTTGGCGAACTCGTCGAGGACGAGCGAAGCCCCCGCGCCGACGAGGAACCCGGCAACCCAGCGCCATACGTACTCGAGTTCCATGAGGCCCATGAACCCGCCGGCGGTCAGGAGCAGGATGCCGAGCACGGCGTGATGGACGTGCAGACCACCGATGACGGTGTCCTGGATGGGGCCGCGCGCCCTCCCGGAGCGGATGAGGCGGGTGAGCGTGCGGGTGGTGAGGAAGACCACGACGAACGACACCATCGCGACAATGAGGGGCACCTTGCTGCGGTCGAAGCCGTCCCACACCGGCCAGATCTCCATGTGCTCAGGCTAGGTGGACTCGCTCGCGATCGTGGGGTGCCCTGACCGCCGGCTCGAACGGCGAGCGCTCCCACACCCACCCCGTGCACGGACGTACCATGGGGGTCGTAGTTCTGCCGCCTACAACACCTGAGATCTCCATGAAGAGCAAGCCGGTCACGTCCCTCGATCGCGTCGTCATCCGCTTCGCCGGCGACTCCGGAGACGGCATCCAGTTGACCGGTGACCGGTTCACCGCCGACACCGCCACTCTCGGCAACGACGTCTCGACCCTGCCCAACTTCCCCGCGGAGATCCGGGCTCCTCAAGGGACCCTGCCGGGAGTGTCGAGCTTCCAGTTGCACTTCGCCGACCATGACGTCCTCACTCCCGGTGACGCCCCCGACGTTCTCGTCGCGATGAACCCGGCGGCGCTCAAAGCGAACCTCGTCGGCCTGCCCCGGGGGGCGACGATCATCGCCGACGCGGACCAGTTCACCACCCGCAACCTGAGCAAGGTCGGCTACGGCAGCGATCCACTCACCGACGGATCGCTCGCCTCATGGCAGGTCCGCCCGGTGGCCCTGACCTCGATGACCGTCGAGGCGCTCAAGGACTTCGCCACGTTGACCCGCAAGGACAAGGAGCGGGCGCGCAACATGTTTGCGCTCGGCCTGCTCTCGTGGATGTTCAACCGGCCCACCGCGATGACCGAGACCTTCCTCGCAGAGAAGTTCGCTGCCTCCCCGCATCTGCTCAAAGCCAACCTCACCGCACTCTTCGCCGGGTGGAACTTCGGCGAGACGACTGAGGACTTCGCCGTCTCGTATGCCGTCGCACCCGCCACGGTTCCTGCCGGCACCTACCGGACCATCACCGGCAACATCGCCCTGGCTCTCGGGCTCGTCGCGGCGGCGCACCGCAGCGGGCGACCGCTGGTCCTCGGTTCGTATCCGATCACCCCAGCCAGCGACATCCTGCACCGGCTCGCTGCGCTCAAGCGGTTCAACGTGACGACGATGCAGGCCGAGGATGAGATCGCCGGGATCGGGATCGCGTTGGGCGCGGCGTTCGGGGGCGCGATCGGGGTGACGACGACCTCGGGACCGGGCTTGTCCCTGAAGTCGGAGACGATCGGTCTGGCGGTCTCCCTCGAGCTGCCGCTCGTCGTCGTCGACGTCCAACGAGGTGGACCGTCGACCGGGCTGCCGACGAAGACCGAGCAGGCCGATCTGCTCCAGGCGATGTTCGGCCGCAACGGAGAGTCCCCGGTGGCCATCGTCGCCCCGTCCTCCCCCTCGGACTGCTTCAACGCTGCTGTCGAGGCCGTGCGAATCGCCACGACCTACCGGACCCCGGTGCTGGTGCTCTCCGACGGTTACCTCGCCAACGGTTCCGAGCCGTGGCGGGTCCCGGCGCCGGCAGAACTCCCTGAGCTGCGGGTGGATCTGGCCAGTGAACCCAACGACGTCGATGCCCGTGGCGTACCGGTCTTCCACCCCTACCTGCGGGACCCGGACACTCTCGCCCGCCCCTGGGCGGTCCCCGGCACCCCCGGCTTGGAGCACCGGCTCGGCGGGCTCGAGAAGGCAGACATCACCGGAGAGATCTCCTACGACCCCGCCAACCATGAGCGGATGACCCGGCTGCGGGCGGCGAAGATCGCCGGTATTACCGTCCCCGACGTCACCGTCGACGACCCGGGTGGGGATGCGAAGGTCCTCGTCCTGGGCTGGGGCTCCACTGCCGGTCCAATCACTGCGGCCGCGCGACGGGTGCGAGCGGGCGGGCATGCGGTCGCCACCGCGCACCTGCGCCACCTCAACCCGTTTCCGGCCAACCTGGGCGAGGTCCTCGCGGCATACCGGCGGGTCATCGTCCCGGAGATGAACCTCGGCCAGCTCGCCCTCCTCCTTCGCGCGGAGTACCTCGTCGACGTCCGCTCGCACACGGCGGTGCGCGGGCTGCCATTCACCACCACTGGGCTGGCCAGCGTCATGACCGCGGCCATCGAGGAGATCCGATGAGCACCGTCGGGGACCGGATAGGCAATCTCGGGGACCGGATGAGCACCGTCGAGTTCGCCGCCGCGGGCTCGGGCCTGGCCGGGGTCCCGCGCCTGCCGCAGGGGGCAGTTCCGTTGACGAAGAAGGACTTCACCTCCGATCAGGAAGTCCGTTGGTGCCCGGGCTGCGGGGACTACGTCATCCTCTCGGCGGTCCAGTCCTTCCTCCCCGAGCTCGGCATCCGCAAGGAGAATGTCGTCTTCATCTCCGGCATCGGTTGCTCCTCACGGTTCCCCTACTATCTGGACACTTATGGGATGCACTCGATCCACGGGCGGGCACCGGCGATCGCCACGGGTCTGGCGACATCCCGCCCGGACTTGAGCGTCTTCGTCGTCACCGGTGACGGAGACGCCCTCTCGATCGGCGGAAACCACCTCATCCACGCGTTGCGGCGCAACGTCAACCTGACGATCCTGCTGTTCAACAACAAGATCTACGGGCTGACCAAGGGGCAGTACTCCCCCACGTCGGTGCTCGGGCAGATCACGAAGTCGACCCCCGTGGGGTCGGTGGACCAGCCGTTCAACCCGGTGTCGCTGGCGCTGGGCGCCGAGGCCAGCTTCGTCGCCCGGGTCATGGACAGCGACCGTCCGCTGATGATGGAGGTGCTCCGGGCCGCGACCCAGCACCGAGGCAGTTCTTTCGTCGAGATCTACCAGAACTGCCCGATCTTCAATGACGGCGCCTACGACGTGCTCAAGGACCGTGACTCCCAGCAGGGCCGGATCGTCCGGCTACGCGCCGGTGAGCCGGTGACGATCGGCGCCGACGGCAACCAGCAGGTCCTGGTGCGCTGCGGGGGACGGCTCGAGTTCGTCCCGCACGACGCAGCCGAACCCGGAGATGTTGTCGTCCACGACCCGAGCGATGAGGACCCCAGCCAGGCGTTCGCGATCTCTCGCCTGGACACCCCGGAGTTGACCCACGTGCCGATGGGCATCTTCCGAGCGGTGAACCGCACCACCTACGATGACGCCGTCCGCGACCAGGTCGCCGAGGCACTCACCGCCGCTGGTGGCCCAGCCACCGACGACGACCTCGCCGCCCTTCTCCTCGGCCGGGACACGTGGACCGTCACGTGAGCAGCCGGTCCCGACGGTGACACCCGTCGACCCAGCCCACGAGGAACTCCGGCGCGGAACCTCCCAGGGCTTCCTCGCCTATGCCCTCTGGGGTCTGTTCCCGCTGTACTTCCACGCCCTCCTGCCGGCCGGGGCCTTCGAGATCCTCGCCCACCGGATCCTGTGGACCCTCGTGGTGTGCCTGCTCGTCCTGGCCGTCCAACAGGACTGGCGATGGGCGCTGGAGACGCTGCGGAACCTCCGTCTGAGCCTCGGGCTGGGGGCGGCGGCTCTGCTCATCGCCGCGAACTGGGTCATCTACGTTTTCGCTGTCCTCACCGGCCGCACGTACGAGGGGGCCCTGGGCTATTTCCTCAACCCGCTGGTCACCGTCGCCTTGGGCGTCATCGTCCTCGGCGAACGGCTTCGAAGGCTGCAGTGGGCTGCGGTGACCGTCGGGGGGGCCGCCGCCATCTATCTCAGCGTCGCGGGCGGCAGTTTCCCGTGGATCTCGCTGAGCCTGGCGTTCTCCTTCGGGCTTTACGGGCTGACCAAGAACCGGGTCGGTGCGCGGCTGACGGCGATCCGCTCACTGACCGCGGAAACCGCGATCCTGGCCCCGATCGCGCTGGTCATCGTCGCGGTGCTCGCCCGCCGCGACGAGACAACCTTCACCGGGTATGGAGCCGGGCACACCGCCCTGTTGCTCGCCGCCGGGGTCATCACCGCGATCCCACTGCTCCTCTTCGCCGCCGCCGCACGGCGGATTCCGTTGGCCACCGTCGGGCTTCTCCAGTTCGTCACCCCGGTCCTGCAGCTGCTGTGCGGGGTGCTCCTCCTCGGCGAACACGTCAGTGTGGCTCTGTGGGTCGGCTTCGGGATCGTCTGGGTCGCGCTGGCCCTACTCTCGGTGGACTCGATACGAGCTGTCCGCCACCATCGACACGCGGTGGCCAGCGGCCCCCCCGGTCCGGGTGCCGGCCAGGACGGTCCGGGTGATGACGAGGACGGCCCGGGTGATGACAATGACATTGACGATGCCCTGGCCACCCCCGAGCCGCTCTGAACGGTACGGCGTCCCACGGCACAATCGTCGGTATGGCTCCTGCCCCGGACCCCTTCGACCCACTTGCCCGACCGCCAGCGCTGCGGGTGCTCAGCGACGGGACGATCAAACAGGTCAACCCGTTCACCGGTGACCTGGTGTGGACTGTGCCAGGCCGCGCTGACCGCCCGCTGTCGAGCCCACCGGCCACGGCGCACCAGCTCGCCCCGGACGCTAACGCCACCACGTGCACCTTCTGCACCGCGATGTATCTGCACACCCCCCCGGAGAAGGTCCGCTCCGTCCGCAAGGGCACGGCATACGAGCGGTTCACCGGACTGACCCCCGGCGAGGTGAACGCCCAGATCGCCGACTTTCGCCGGATCCCCAACCTCTTCGAGATCATTTCCGTGGACTACTGGCGCGCCAACTACGGCTTCACCATGGGCCCAACCGCGCGGCAGCGCTGGGAGGCATACGTCGCCAGCCCGGGTGGGCGGGAGCACTTGCTTGCGATGGCTCGCGCCCGTCTCGGTGCGCGAGCACACACCGTGGACGACGACCGCCTCCTCCAGGAGTCGAGGAGCTTCTTCGTCGGCACCCACGACGTCATCGTCGGACGCCGACACTACATCGACGGGGCCCGCACGGACGCTGATGTCGCGTCGTCGGGATCGCTGACCCCAGCCGAGCACCGGGAGTTCATCGCCCTGACCGCAGACGCCCTGGGCGACCTGTATGCCGCCAACTCCGACGTGCGCTACGTCTCGGCGTTCCAGAACTGGCTCCATGCCGCCGGGGCCTCCTTCGACCACCTGCACAAGCAGGTCGTCGGGATCGACGAGCACGGCACCCGGCTGCAGTTCGCCCTGCGAGCCGCTCGGGAGCACCCCGACGTGTGGAACCAGCGCATTCTCGCCCCGGCCATCGACCACGGCCTGCTCGTCGCCGAGAACGACCACGCAGTGGCGATCGCCGGTGTGGGACATCGCTATCCGAGCCTCGAGGTGTGGTCCCTCTCGGCAACCCGGGAGCCCTGGCTGATGGCCGCCGAGGCCCGTGACGGGGTCGCCGACCTGGTCCACGCGCTGCACGTCGCCACCGGCGCCGATGTGCCGAGTAACGAGGAGTGGCACCACACCCCACCAGATGTCGACGTGTTCATGCCCTGGCACGTCCTGCTCAAGTGGCGGGTCTCTACCCTGGCCGGGTTCGAGGGTGGGACCAAGATCTATACGAACACCATCGGGCCGTGGGATGTCCGACGGCGGGTCGTGGAGGCCCTGCTCCAAGCTCGGGCCGCTGGCCGGGTTGCGGACCAGCTGAGGATCGGTACCGAGATGCTGACCAGTGTCGGAGCCCTACCCTCTAGCGCCCTGGCCCGGCACTGACCTGCCTGCGCAGTTCAGCCGACCCGGTCGACGACGCCGGTCGCCAGCGCGTGCAGCGCGGCCTTCGCATCGGAGTCCGGGAGGGCGACGAGCACCTCCTGTGCCCGCCGGGCGACGGCATAGGTCTGAGCCCTGGCCTGATCCATGGCGGGATGAGCGCGCAAGAGGGACAGCGCCTCGGCGAGACGCGTGTCATCGGTCAGGTCGCCGGTGAGCAACTCCTGCAACGGGGCGTCAGCTGGATCGCTTGAGGCGAGGACGTACAGCACCGGCAGGGTGCGCTTGCCCTCACGCAGGTCGGTGCCGGGCGTCTTGCCGGTCTGGTCCGCCTCCGAGCCGATGTCGATGAGGTCATCGGACAGCTGGAAGGCCATCCCGAGCCGCTCACCATACTCACGCATGGTCTCGACGACCTCCGGTGCGCAGCCGCCGAACATCGCGCCGTAGCGCGCTGATGTGGCCACCAGGACGCCGGTCTTGTCGGCCAGAACCCCAAGGTAGTACGCGACCGGGTCCTGACCGGGGGGGCATGGATGGTCGTCCCGGATCTGTCCGGCGCAGAGCCTGACGAACGTCTGGGCCTGGATCTTGACCGCCTCCGGCCCAAGGTCGGCAACGATGTCAGAGGCCGTCCCGAAGAGCAGGTCGCCGATAAGGATCGCCGCCGAGTTGCCATACCTGGCGTTGGCGCTGGGCGCAGCTCGACGCACGTCCGCCTCATCCATGACGTCGTCGTGATAGAGCGAGGCGAGATGGGTCAGCTCGACTGCTGCTGCGGCTGCGATCACCTCCGGGTTGGGTCCGGAGCCGAGCGAGGCCGCGAGCAGGGTGAGCAACGGCCGGAATCGTTTGCCACCGGCCTCCAGGAGGTGCCCGGAAGCCTGCGCAATGAACGGGTCGGCGTGGTCGACCCGGGCGCTCAGCAGTGCATTGACATCGTCTAGTCCTGCGGCGAGAGCGGCGAGGAGCCGCGGGGACGCCCCGGGCAGCGCGAGCACCGACGGGGTCCCGCGCCCAGCTCCCGAACCGGACTGCTCCCCTGCCTGGACCGGCGCATCAGGTGCGTAGCTCACCGAGGTCACGGGATGAACGTCGCCGCCTGACCAGCCATCTGCAGAAGCAGGTTCGGGGCCACCCCGAGCAGGATGGTGGCCACAACACCCACGGTGACCGCCACTGTCGTCGTGACGCCGGGCGCAAGGACCGTCACGTCGTCGTCGGCCGGCTCATTGAAGTACATGACGACGATGACCCGGAAATAAATCAGTGCCGTTACCGCGCTCATCAGAACACCGAGGACGACCAGGAAGGTCCCGCTCAGCCCGCCGTGGCTAATGGCCGGCGCGAAGACGGCGAACTTCGCGGTGAACCCGGAGGTGAGCGGGATCCCGGCAAAGGCGAGTAGCAGCAGGGTGAAGACACCGGCGACCACTGGGTGTTTGCGGCCGAGCCCGGCCCACTGGGACAGGTTTGTCGCCTCCGACCCGCCCTGGCGGACCATGGCGATCACGCCGAAAGCTGCGATCGTCGACAGTCCGTACGCAACGAGGTAGAACATGACGCCGGAGACTGCGGTGACATCGAAGGCGAGCACGCCGACGAGGATGAACCCGGTGTGTGCGATGGTCGAATACGCCAGGAGGCGCTTCATGTCGGTCTGGCTCACCAGGACCAGCGACCCGAAGACCATGGTGATGGCAGCGATGACGGCCAAGCCGAGGTGCCAGTCCCAGCGGGAACCGGCCGCGGCGACATACACGAACCGCAGGATCGCCCCGAAGGCGGCGAGCTTGGTCGCCGCCGCCATGAACCCCGTCACCGGAGTGGGCGCACCCTGGTAGACGTCGGGGGTCCACGAGTGGAACGGGACGGCGGCCACCTTGAAGAGCAGACCGACGAGGACGAGGAGTACCCCGGGCAGGAGCAGGCCGTTCATCGTCACCGACCCGGTGGCGATCGACCCGGCGATGGCTCTGAGGTCGGTCGATCCGGCGAACCCGTAAAGCAGGGCCACCCCGAAGAGGAAGAACGCCGACGAGAACGCCCCGAGGAGGAAGTACTTCAGCGACGCCTCCTGGGAGAGCAGGCGACGCCGTCGGGCGATACCGGACATGACATAGAGGGGCAGTGAGAGGACTTCGAGCGCGACGAACAAGGTGATGAGGTCGCTACTGGAGACGAACATGAGCATCCCGAGCACCGAGAAGAGGGTGAGCGGGAAGACCTCCGAGGTGGTGTACCCGGCCCTGGCTGCGGCTGCCTCCTGCGGGGAACCAGGCGTGGTGGCACCCATCGGGGTGAACGCGTCGGAACCTATGCCGCCGAAGCTCTCGGCCATGACGAGCACGCCGAGCAGTCCGAACAGGAGCAGGCCGCCTTGCATGAACAGCGCCGGGCCGTCGATGGTGATCGATCCTCCCGCGGTGACTGTCTCGTTGCCGATCGCCCAGCCTCCCAGGGCAGCTATGGCAGCCAGGAAGGTCACCACGGTCAGGACCACCTGCACGGTATGGCGCGAGCGGCGTGGGACGAACGCCTCGACCACAGTGCCGAGCAGTGCGCCGATTCCGACGACAACCATGGGCGAGATCGCAGCCCAGTGGATCGGGACCGGCTGGAAGGCGGCGGGCATCACTTGGCACCCCCGGTGGCGAGCGCCGGTGCCGGATCGCTGACGCCAACATGGGTCAGGGTCTGCTGCACCGTCGGGTTGACGAGATCAAGGATCGGTTTGGGATACAGGCCAAGAATCAGGAAGCAGGCGATGATCGGGATCACGACCACCTTCTCCCGCCAGTTGAGGTCGGCCGGGGCGGCGGCTCCCAAGTCAGGCTTGGGACCGGTCATCAGGCGCTGATACATGAGCAGGATGTAGAGCGCGCACAGCACGATCCCGATGACCGCGATGGACGCGAAGGCCTTGTTGCGCTGGAAGGTCCCGACCAGGACGAGGAACTCGGAGACGAACGGGGACAGGCCGGGCAGGGACAGCGACGCCATGCCCACGGTGAGGAAGGTCCCGGCGAGTACGGGGGTGACCCGCTGCCAGCCGCCGTAGTCCGGGATCCGCTTGGACCCTCGTCGGGCAATGAGGAAGCCGGCGATCAGGAACAGCCCCGCCGTGGAGAACCCGTGGTTGAACATGTACAGGCCCGACCCGGCACCGGCCGGAGTGGTCATCGCGAAGATCCCCAGGACGATGAAGCCGAAGTGGCTCACCGAGGTGAAGGCGATCAGGCGCATCATGTCGGTCTGACCGATGGCGAGGAGCGCACCATAGATGATCGAGATGACGGCTAGGACCATCACCACCGGAGTGGCCCAGCGGGAGGCCTCCGGGAACAGGCTCAGGCAGTAGCGGATCATCCCGAAGGTGCCCACCTTGTCGAGCACCCCGACGAGCAGGACCGCCGTGGCCGGACGAGCCTCGGTGGCTGCGTCTGGCAGCCAGGTGTGCACCGGCACCATGGGGGCCTTGATCGCCAGCGCGATGAAAAACGCGAGGAACATCCAGCGCTTGGCCTCGGTGGAACCGCCGACGTTGCCGATGAGGTTCTGGACGAGGAAGCCCTGCTCACCGCCTGGGCCGGCGAAGTAGAGCGCGATGACGCCCACGAGCATGATGAGCCCGCCGACCAGGCTGTACAGGATGAACTTCAACGCTGCCCGTTTGCGCTCCGGACCACCGAACATGCCGATGAGGAAGTAGACCGGCAGCAGCATCGCCTCGAAGAAGACGTAGAAGAGGAACACGTCGGTGGCGGCGAAGACACCGACGACGAGGGCGAGCAGGGAGAGCATGAGCGCGAAGTACGTCTTCGTGCGGCCCGGGTTCTCCCCTGCACCCTCACCGAGGTCGTTCCAGGCCGCGAGCAGGCAGATCGGGGTCAGGATCGCCGCGAGGATGATCAGCGAAAGCGACAGGCCGTCCACCCCTAGCCCGTAGGACACCCCGAACTGCGGGATCCAGGAGTGGGTCTCGACGAGCTGGAACTGCGGCCCGCCTGAACTCCACTGGCCCCACGCAACGAGGGCGAGGACCAGGGTGACCAGGGAGAAGCCGAGCGCGACCGGTTTGGCGAGTGCGGCTGAGCCGCGCGGCAGGACGACGATGACGAGGGAGCCGACCAGCGGCACCACGAGCATCAGAGTGAGCAGCGGCAGTGAGGACATCAGTTGACCACCCACAGGACACCGAGGAGGGCGACGACACCAGTGAGCATCGTCAGGGCATAAGTGCGGGCAAAGCCGTTCTGGGCTCTGCGCAGGACGCCTGACAGGCCGCCCACCGAGGAGCCGACCGCACCGACGACCCCGTCGACGCCACCCTCATCGGTGACGACCAGGCCACGGATCAACCGCTGGCCCGGATACATGAACAGCTCTTCGTTGATCGCGTCCTGATAGAGGTCGACCCTTGCGGCCCGGGTCAACGCATTACCGGCCGGGGCGGTCGTCGGCACCTCGGCACGCCAGTAGAGCATCCAGGCGTATGCCGCCCCGAGCACGACGACGCCGAGGGTGAGGACCATGAGCACCGGCACCGAAATGACCGGATGGTGCTCCTGCGCGGTGCCGACGACCGGCTCGAGCCAGGCGACGATGGGGGCGGTCTGCGCGAACGGCCAGACCAGAACCAGTCCCAGAAAGGCCGAGCCGACGGCGAGGATGACCATCGGGATGGTCATCGTCGAGGGAGCCTCGTGGGGATGAACCTCCTCGGTCCATCGCTTGCTTCCGTGGAAGGTCATGAAGAACAGCCGGGACATGTAGAACGCGGTGATCCCGGCGCCGATCAGGGCCGCTCCACCGAGGACCCAGGGCCGCCAGCCCTCGCCGACGAAGGCCGCTTCGATGATCTTGTCCTTGGACCAGAACCCGGAGAACGGTGGGACACCGAGGATGGCGAGCCAGCCGAACCCAAATGTCGCCCAGGTGACCTTCATATATCCGGAGAGCTTGCCGAACCGGCGCATGTCGACCTGGTCGTTCATGCCGTGCATGACCGAGCCAGCGCCGAGGAACATCCCGGCCTTGAAGAAGCCGTGGGTGAGCAGGTGGAAGATGGCGAACGCGTAACCGACCGGGCCCAGGCCCGCAGCGAGCATCATGTAGCCGATCTGGCTCATCGTCGACGCCGCAAGCGCCTTCTTGATGTCGTCTTTGGCACACCCGATGATCGCCCCGAAGATGAGGGTGAAGGCACCGACCAGGGCGACTGCGAGCTGAGCGTTCGGTGCCCCGTTGAACACCGGGTTCGCCCGGACGACGAGATAGACACCGGCCGTGACCATGGTCGCGGCATGGATGAGCGCAGAGACCGGCGTCGGGCCCGCCATGGCGTCGCCGAGCCAGCTCTGCAGCGGGGCCTGCGCCGACTTGGCGCACGCACCGAAAAGCAGCAGCAGGCCGATGGCGGTCAGGGCGCCCTCAGAGGCATGCGAGGCCCCGGCCGCGACTCCGGCGAAGTCGACCCGGCCGAAGGTCACGAACATCATCATGATCGCCAGGGAGATCCCCATGTCCCCGACCCGGTTGACGAAGAACGCCTTGTTGCCCGCGGTCGCATACTCCGGGTTGTGGAACCAGAAGCCGATGAGCAGGTAGGACGCCAGGCCCACACCCTCCCAGCCGACGAAGAGGAGCAGGTACGAGTCGGCCAGGACGAGCAGCAGCATGGCCGCGACGAAGAGGTTGAGATAGGCGAAGAACCGGCGCTTGTCGATGTCGTTCGCCATGTAACCCAGCGAGTAGACGTGGATGAGCGACCCGACGAACGTGATGAGCAGCACGAAACTCATCGACAGCTGGTCGACCAGCAACCCGGCGGAGAGCTGGAAGCTTCCCGCGGGCACGAAGTTCCACAGCACGAGGTGTGCCGCCCGGTCGGCCCCCGACGTGCCGAGCATCTGGATGAGGATGAAGATCCCGACGACGAAGCTGCCCCAGGACAGCAGGTTCGCCAGGACCGGGCCGAAGGAGTCCGTCCGCCGGCCACCGACGAGCAGCACGAGGGCACCCAGCGCGGGTAGCGCAACGAGCAGCCAGGCCAGCGAGGCGGCACCGGTCGCGGCCGGAACGGCAGCGTCGGTGGCCACCGAGAGGAGATGTGTGGGCACGCCAGGTCTCCTTAGAGCTTCAGCAGGTTGACGTCGTCGACCGAAGCCGAGCGGCGGGCACGGAAGATCGCCAAAATGATCGCCAGGCCGACGACGACTTCGGAGGCGGCGACAGCGATGACGATGAGGCCGAAGACCTCACCGTGCAGATTGCCGTGCATCCGGGCGAAGGTGACGAAGCTCAGGTTCGCGGCGTTGAGCATGAGCTCGATGCCCATGAAGATGATGATCGCGTTGCGTCGCGTCAGCACCGCCACCGAGCCGATGACAAAGAGGATGCTCGCCAGGTAGACGTAGTTGACCAGGTTCACCGGGGGCTACCTTCCTCGACGTCCTCGGACAGATGCAGGTCGGGTTGGAAGAACGGCGCCGCTTCGTCGATCTGGTCCCGGGCGCGCAGCACTCGGGAGACCGAGAGCGGCGACAAGGTGCCGTCCGGGAGCATGGCCGGGGTGTCGTCGGCGTTGGACCGGGCATAAACCCCCGGTGCCGGCAGTCCGGCGGGATGCTCCCCGGTGCGGAAGCGGCGCATGCTCCACTCCCGCTGACTCGGACCCTGTCCCATCCGGTCCCGATGGGCCAGGATCATCGCAGCCATCGACGCGGTGATGAGCAGGGCCGCCGTGGCCTCGAAGACGAAGACGTAGCGACCGAAGATGAGGTTGGCCAGCTCGGAGAGGTTACCGACACTCTCGTTGATCCGCTCGATCCCCACCGGACGGAACCACAGGACAGATCCGAGGGTGCCGGTGAGGACTGCTCCCAGGCCCACCGCGAGGACTGCGGTGGCCCAGCGCTGGCCCTTGAGGGTCTCGACCAGCCCGTCGGCGGAGTCCACGCCGACGAGCATCAGGACGAAGAGGAAGACCATCATGACCGCGCCGGTGTAGACAAAGATCTGGATGATGCCGAGGAAGTCCTGGTTCTGGGCGATGTAGATGACGCCAAGGATGATCATCGTCATCACCATGCCGAGGGCGGCATACACGGCCTTCTTCGCGAAGACCAGACACAGCGCACCGAGGACCGCGAGGGGGCCAAGGATCCAGAAGAGGGTGGCCTCGCCGGAACTGGTCATCGGTCAACTCCTTGTCCGTGCAAGATGCCCCCGGGCCGCATGGTGCGCCGATGCGGCCCGGCCGGGGCACCAGCCGACGCCGGGTCGTCCACACCGTGCGCGTCGACCCAGGCCTGTTGGTCGGGGGTGGCGCCGGTGACCTTGCCCAGGAAGTAGTCCTTGTCCCGCATGCCCTCGGGCATCGGGTGAGGCGGCTGGAGCATGCCGGGCTGGACCGGGGCGAGGAGCTGATCCTTGGTGTAAATCAGGTCGGCCCGGTTGTCGTCGGCGAGCTCGTACTCGTTGGTCATCGTCAACGCCCGGGTCGGACAGGCCTCAATGCACATTCCGCAGAAGATGCACCGCAAGTAGTTGATCTGGTAGATCTTCCCGTAACGCTCCCCCGGGCTGTAGCGCTCCCCGGTCTCGTCGTCGTTGTCGGCGCCCTCGACCATGATCGCGTCAGCCGGGCAGGCCCAGGCACACAACTCGCAGCCGACGCACTTCTCCAGCCCGTCGGGGTGCCGGTTGAGTTGGTGCCGACCGTGGAATCGCGCCTGTGGGGCCCGCCTCTCCTCCGGGTACTGCACCGTGGCGACCTTGCGGAACATCGTCGAGAAGGTCACCCCGAAGCCCGCGATAGGGGCGAACAGGTCGGCGAGGAAGCTGGGTGTTCTCTCCTCAGCCACGAGCGTCCTCCTTCGTCGTCTCGCCGGCCACCGAGGCCGACACGAGCTCGGGCACCCGGATGGGCTCCTTGAGCCGCTGTCCGGGCAGGGGTGGCACGGGATGGCCACCAGCGAACGGGTCGATCTCCTGCGGCACCACCGGATGCGCCGCCGCGGCCTTCGCGGCGGCCCGGCTGTCCCACAACCATCCGACGATGAGTGCGGCGACCGCGATGACGCCGACGATGAACAATGAGGCCACGGCATACTGCCGACCCAGCACCGCGATCGTCGACCCGCCGAACCAGCCGAGGTCAGCGGCGCGGAAGGCCGAGACAACGATGACCCACACCAACGTTGCCGGGATGAGGAACTTCCACCCGAAGCGCATGAACTGGTCGTAGCGCACCCGAGGCAGCGATCCGCGCAGCCAGACGAAGAGGAACATGAACAGCCAGACCTTGATGGTGAACCACAGCAGGCCCCACCAACCCTGGTTGAGCATGCCGCCAGCGATCGCTGCGATCCCCGGTGGGGCGTGGTAGCCGCCGAGGAAGAGCGTCGTGGCCAGCGCCGAGACCGTGAACATGTTGATGTACTCGCCGAGGAAGAACATGGCGAAGCGCATGCCTGAGTACTCGGTGAAGTAGCCACCGGTGAGCTCGCCCTCCCCCTCAGCGAGGTCGAACGGGAGCCGGTTCGTTTCGCCGACCATCGTCACGACATAGACGAAGAAGCTGAAGAACGCCGGGACGGCAAACCACAGGTGCGACTGCCCTAGGACGATCTGCGAGGTCGACATCGAGCCGGCATAGAGGAAGACCGCGACCAGCGCCAGCCCCATGGCGATCTCGTAGGACACCATCTGCGCGGTCGCGCGCAAGCCACCCAGGAGCGGATAGGTCGACCCGGAGGACCACCCGGCCAGAACAATCCCGTAGATGCCGATCCCTGCGACGGCAAGGACGAGGAGCACCGCGACCGGGGTGTCAGTTACCTGGAGCGGCGTCCGATGCCCGAAGAAGCTGACCTCACCGGCCATCGGCATGATGGAGAAGCCGACGAAGCACATCGTCGCGGTGATCAGCGGGGCCAGCGTGAACGCGAAGCCCTGCGCGTTGGCCGGCTTGAGGTCCTCCTTAAGCATGGACTTCATGCCATCGGCGAGGGTCTGCAGCAGACCGAACGGGCCGTTGCGGTTAGGCCCGGGCCGTTGCTGCATGTAGCCGATGACCCGACGCTCGAACCAGATGACAAGCAGGGTCGAGACCAGCAGATAGACGAAGACGAAGAGCGCCTTGAGCAGCGTCACCCACCACGGGGTGTCACTGAAGTCGGCGGCCGGGTTGTCCCGGCCCTGCGCGGCGAGCGCCGGTATGCCGTGTGCGACGGCAGACTGGAGCAGCGGGCTCATGCGACACCACCCTTGCTGACGAGGACATGGGAGAGCGGGCTGTCACCGAGCAAGGCCCGAATGTCACAGCCGGGCGAGCAGGTCGGGAGCCACACCACGTGGTCGGCCATCACCGCCACTTCGAGCGGCAGGCGCACATGGAGAGTGCCTGCGGTGACGTCGACGACGTCCCCATCAGCGACGCCCAGCCCGGCCGCAGTGGCTGCCGAGACCTTCGCGACCGCCTTCGGGGCAGTGCCGGCGAGGAATGGCTCACCGTCCTGCATCGAGCCGGAGTCGAGCAGGTGACGCCAGGTCGCCAGGACCAGACCGTCCTCGGTGCTCGGGATCGACCCGGCGAGCTCCATCGGCGGGACGGAGCGGTGTCCGGTCCAGTCCCCGAGGTCGGCCAGTTCACGACGGATCTCGGTGTAGGAGCGGCACCCGAGGAACTCACCGAGCTCGGCGGCGAGCATGTCTAGGGCTCGGTGGTCGCTCACCGCATTGGACTCCAGGGCCGCAGCGATCGGCTGGGACCTGCCCTCCCAGTTCAGGAAGGACCCTGCCTTCTCGGCGTGCCAGGCAACCGGTAGGACGACGTCCGCATGGGCGGTCACGGCGCTCGGACGGATCTCGAGGGAGACCACGAACGGCTTGTCGAAGACTGCCTCGGCGTCGTGGATCCCGAGGTCAAGAGGGTCGACCCCGCCGACGACGAGTGCGTCGACGCTGCCGTTGCGAGCACCTGAGACGATCGCTGCGGTGTCCCGTCCAGGAACAGTCGGCAGCTCCGACACCGCCCAGGCCGCAGCCACCTCGGCACGCGCCGAGGCGTCGGTGACCGGCCGTCCGCCGGGGAGCAGCGACGGTAGCGCGCCAGCGTCCAGCGCGCCACGCTCCCCAGCCCGGCGGGGCACCCAGGCGAGCCGGGCACCGGTGCCACTGGCCAGCGCGGCAGCTGCCGAGAGTGCTCCGGGGACGTTGGCGAGGCGCTCGCCAACGAGGATGACCGCACTCTGCCCGGTCAGGGCCGACGCGGCGGCCCGGATCACCTCGCCTCCGGCGCTTGGTGACTGCAGGGCGGCGATAACCTCCGGCTCGGTGCCTGGGGCGGCCGGGATGAGCGTGCCGCCCATCTTGGTGAGCCCACGAGAGGCCAAGGCGCTGACGGCATACACGGCGGTGTGGCTCTTACGGAAGGCCTTGCGCAGGCGCAGGAAGATGATCGGGGACTCGTCCTCCGGCTCCAGGCCGAGCAACAGCACCGTCTTGGCGTGCTCCAGGTCGGCGTATGTCACCGCGCCGGTTGCCGGGGTGCTCCCGACGACACACGACGCGAGGAAGGCGGCCTCCTCGGCGGAGTGCGGGCGGGCCCGGAAGTCGACGTCGTTCGTCCCGAGCACCGTGCGGGCGAACTTGCCGTAGGCGTAGGCGTCCTCGACGCTCACGCGGCCACCGGTGAGCACGGCTGGGCGCCTGGCGGCCCGCAACCCGCGGGCTGCGGCAGCGAGCGCCTCGGGCCAAGGTTTCACCCGCAGCTCGCCGTCCTCACGGACCATCGGCAGCTCGATCCGATCGCCGGAGGTGGCGTACCGGAAGGCCCAACGGCCCTTGTCGCAGTTCCACTCCTCGTTGACGTCCGGGTCCAGGCCGGCCATCCGGCGCAGCACCGTGCCCCGGCGGTGGTCGGTGCGCAGGGTGCACCCGCTGGCGCAGTGCTCGCAGGTGGTCGGCGTCGAGACGAGGTCGAACGGGCGGGACCGGAACCGGTATGCCGCACCGGTCAGGGCCCCGACCGGGCAGATCTGGACGGTGTTGCCGGAGAAGTAGGAGTCGAAGGGCTTCTCGCCGTAGAGACCGACCTGTTGCACGGTGCCGCGTTCGACGAGGGCGATGTAGGGGTCACCGGCCACTTGGTCGGCGAAGCGGGTGCACCGGGCGCACAGGATGCACCTGTCCCGGTCGAGCAGAATCTGCGAGGAGAGGTTGATCGGCTTGGGGTAGGTCCGCTTGGAGTCGTCGTATCGGGACGTCGCCCGCCCGTTGCTCATCGCGAAGTTCTGCAGCGGGCACTCGCCACCCTTGTCGCACACCGGGCAATCGAGCGGGTGGTTGATGAGCAGCAACTCCATGACGCCGTGCTGTGCCTTGGCCGCACCCGCGGAGGTGTACTGCGTGTTGACGACCATGCCCGGGGCCACGGTCATGACACAGGAGGGCTGGGGCTTCATCCGTCCCGGCGGGCCCTGCATCTGCCGGGCTTGACCGGGGGTGCCGTCCGGTCCGGGCGGCCCGGGCATCCAGACCTCGACGAGACACTGCCGGCACGCGCCGACGGGGTCCAGACCCGGGTGGTCGCAGAACCGGGGGATGTCGATGCCGGCCTCCTCGGCCGCCCGGATGATGAGGGTTCCCTTGGGGACGCTCACCTCGATCCCGTCGATCGTGCACGTGACCAGGTCGGCCCTCTTCTCGGGGGCCTTCTTCTGCGGAGTCGTCGTCATGCGGACACGTTCTCCTTGCTGGGGGCCCACAGTGTTGCGTCCTTGGGGTCGAAGGGGCAGCCGCCGTTGGTCAGGTGGGCGATGTACTCGTCGCGGAAGTACTGGATGCTGCTCGTCACCGGGCTCGTCGCGCCGTCACCGAGGGCACAGAACGCCCGTCCAAGGATGTTGTCGCAGATGTCGAGGAGCTTGTCGAGCTCCTCCTCGGTGCCCTCGCCACGCTCGAGCCGACCGATGATCTGTTTGAGCCACCAGGTGCCTTCGCGACACGGAGTGCACTTCCCACACGACTCATGCATGTAGAAGTGGGTCCAGCGGTCGACGGCGCGCACGACACATACGGAGTCGTCGAAGATCTGCAGCGCCCGGGTGCCGAGCATCGACCCGGCCGCACCGACAGCCTCGAAGTCCAGCGGCACGTCGAGGTGCTCAGCGGTGAACAGCGGCGTCGAGGACCCGCCCGGGGTCCAGAACTTGAGCGGACGGTTTTCGTCGCGCATGCCACCGGCCATGTCGAGCAACTCGCGCAGGGTGATGCCGAGCGGGGCTTCGTACTGTCCGGGGTTCTTCACGTGCCCGGAGAGCGAGAAGATCCCGAAACCGGTGGAGCGCTGGGTCCCCATCGCCTTGAACCAGTCGGCGCCGCCGAGCAGGATCGGCGGAACCGAGGCGATCGACTCGACGTTGTTGACCACGGTTGGCCGGGCATACAGCCCCGCAACCGCAGGGAACGGTGGCTTGCTGCGAGGCTGGCCGCGTCGACCCTCGAGTGAGTCCAGCAGGGCGGTCTCCTCGCCGCAGATGTATGCGCCGGCCCCGGCGTGCACGGTGACGTCAAGGTCGAACCCGGAGCCGTGGATGTCCTTGCCCAAGTGGCCGGCGGCATATGCCTCCTCCACGGCACGCATAAGCCGTCGATAGACGTGCACGACCTCCCCGCGCAAGTAGATGAACGCATGGTGGCAACCGATCGCGTAGGAGGTGATCGCCACCCCCTCGACGAGCAGCTGCGGGGCAGCCATCATCAGCGGAATGTCCTTGCACGTGCCCGGCTCGGACTCGTCGGCGTTGACCACCAGGTAGCGCGGACCACCATCGGGTGGGGGCAGGAAGCTCCACTTCATCCCGGTGGGGAAGCCTGCGCCGCCACGGCCGCGCAGGCCGGACTCCTTGGTCATCGCGATGAGGTCCGCGGGGCTCATGGCCAGCGCATTGCGAAGCGCCCGGTAGCCGTCATAGCGCTCGTAGGTCGCCAGCGTCCAGGACTCCTTCTCGTCCCAGAACTTGCTGAGGATCGGCGTCAGCTGCGTGCTCATGCCCTGCCCTTCCCGCGCTCGCCCCCGGTGCTGGCCCCACCCGAGTCGCCCGCGTGATTGCTCGCTGGCGGGTATGCCGGCGCCACCCAGCCGCGGGCGTGCGCGACCTCGAGCCCGACCAGGGAGGCCGGCCCAGCACCGACCCCCTGATCGGCCAGACCGTCGCTGAACCCGGCAAGTGTGCGCGAGATCTCCTTGAAGCTGCTCAGCCGGTCCGGCCCACGCGTAGGCGCGACATCCTTGCCGGCCCGCAGATCATCGACGAGCTGCAGGACCGAGGCCGGAGTCTGGTTGTCGAAGAACTCCCAGTTCGCCATGACGACCGGCGCGTAGTCGCAGGCGGCGTTGCACTCGATCCGCTCTAAGGTGATCAGGCCGTCGGCCGTCGTCTCGTCGTGGTCGATACCCAGGTGCTGCGAGACCGTGTCCCAGATCTCGTCGCCGCCCATCACCGCGCACAAAGTGTTGGTGCACACCCCGATCGCGTACTTGCCGCTGGGATGACGCTTGTACTGGGTATAGAAGGTCGCGACCCCGGACACCTCCGCCTCGGTCAGGTCGAGGAGCTCTGCGCACAGGTCGATGCCCCGCCCGGTGACGTAGCCGTCGACGGACTGGACGAGGTGGAGCATGGGCAGCAGCGCGGAACGTTTCTGCGGGTAGCGCGCGATGATCTGCGCGGCGTCGGTGCGCAGCTGCGCCTCGACGTCGGCGGCATACCGCTCCTTGGACTCCGTGGAAACGTGCAGGTGGCCCTCGGCGCTCTGCATCCCGAAGTTCTCCGACATCAGCGGTCCACACCTCCCATGACGGGGTCGATCGAGGCAACCGCAACGATGACGTCGGCGATCATGCCGCCCTCGCACATCGCCGCCACAGCCTGCAGGTTGTTGAAGCTCGGGTCCCGGAAATGTGCCCGGTAGGGACGGGTCCCACCGTTGGAGACCAGGTGACAGCCCAGCTCACCCTTGGCCGACTCGATGGGCACGTACGCCTGGCCCGGAGGCACCCGGAACCCTTCGGTGACGAGCTTGAAGTGGTGGATCAGGGCTTCCATGGAGGTCCCCATGATCTCCCGGATGTGGTCGAGGCTGTTGCCCTGGCCGTCGCTGCCGACCGAGAGTTGAGCCGGCCAGGCGATCTTCTTGTCGGCCACCATGACCGGCTCACCCTGGCTGGACTGCAGCCGGGTCAGGCACTGCTCGATGATCCGCAGTGACTCGTACATCTCGTCGATCCGGTTGCGGTAGCGGTCGTAGGCGTCGGCGCCGGAGCGGACCACGACATCGAAGTCGTAGCTCTCGTAGCCGCAGTAGGGGGTCGCCTTGCGCAGGTCGTGCGGCAGGCCGGCAGCACGCAGCACCGGGCCGGTCATGCTCAGCGCGATGCAACCGGTGAGGTCGAGGTAGCCGACTCCGACGGTGCGCCCCTTGAACAGCGGGTTCTCGTTGAGCAACAGCTCGAGCTCGTGGATGCCTCTGCGCAACTCGGGAATGATCGAGCGGATCATGTCGATCGCGCCCGGAGGAACATCCTGCGCCACGCCGCCGGGACGGATATAGGCGTTGTTCATCCGCAGGCCGGTGATCGCCTCGAAGACCCGCAGGATCCGCTCCCGCTCCCGGAAACCGATGGTCATGATTGTCGTGGCACCGAGCTCCATACCCCCGGTGCCGATGCACACCAGGTGGGAGTTGATCCGGGTGAGCTCCATGATCAGGACCCGGATGACGTTGGCCCGCTCGGTGATGTGGTCGGTGATCCCCAACAGCCGCTCGATAGATAGGCAGTAGGCCGCCTCCTGGAACATCGGGGTGAGGTAGTCCATCCGAGTGCAGAAGGTCACCCCCTGCACCCAGGTGCGGAACTCCATGTTCTTCTCGATGCCGGTGTGCAGGTAGCCGATCCCGGCCCGGGCCTCGGTGACCGTCTCCCCGTCGAGCTCGAGGATGAGCCGCAACACGCCGTGCGTCGACGGGTGCTGCGGACCCATGTTGACGACGATCCGCTCTTCGTGCAGCGAGGTGGCCTCGTCGACGAGGTCGTTCCAGTCGCCACCGGAGATGTTGTAGACGGACCCGGACTCGGCGCCGCCCTGCGGGCCGTAGTAATCGTCGCCACGCAGGGACTCGGCCTGCTCGGCCGCGTCCTGTGGCGCCGCGTCCTGCGGCGCGTCCTCGAAAACGGTGCTGTCATGCGTCGTCATCAGTTGTACGACCTCCGCTCGTCGGGCGGGGGTACGCTCCCGCCCTTGTACTCCACGGGTATGCCGCCGAGGGGGTAGTCCTTGCGCTGTGGATGGCCGGGCCAGTCGTCCGGCATGAGGATCCGGGTCAGCGACGGGTGCCCTTCGAAGAGGATGCCGAACATGTCCCAGGTCTCCCGCTCGTGCCAGTCGGCGCCGGGCCAGATCCGGACCACGGAGGGGATGCGCGGGTCCGCGTCGGGGGCCGTGACCTCCAGGCGCAACCGCCGACTGCCGTGGGTGATCGAGATCAGGTGGTAGACGGCGTGCAGCTCGCGATCGATCTCGTCGAGGTAGTGGACTCCCGAGACGCTCAGGCACATCTCGAAGCGCAGCCCGGGGTCATCACGCAGCAGCTGAGCAGTGGCCAGGAGGTGCTCCGGACGCACGAACAAGGTGAGCTCACCGCGGTCGACGACGACGCGCTCGATGACGCCACCGGCCTCCTGGAGGACGTCGACAGCCTCGTCGAACCACTGCCCGTAGGGCCGCTGGGCATCGCCGGGGAAGAGGATCGGTGACTGCAGGCCGCGGAAACCGGAGGTATCGCCGCCCGGAGTCGCACCGAACATCCCGGCGCGTTCGCCGATCTGGACCGGCGTCGGGTCGCCAGGCGTGCCAGCATCGCCACGGGCGCTCAGGGCACTGTCGTCCCCGTCCTCGCCAGTCACCGTGGTGAGGTCTGCGTCGGGGGTCGGGGTGTCGTCACTCATGCCAGCGAACTCCCCTCGTGGGCGGCGGCCTCAGCGAGCGGGGCGTGGTGGACAAACGTAGGTGCCATGAGTGAGGTCGGGGTGGCCTGCAGGGCCGCCTGCTCCGCCGCCCGGGCCGCGGCCACCCGGTTGGGGCCGAGTTTGGCGCCCTGGATTTGCTTGTGCAGCTCGATGATCGCGTTGAGCAGCATCTCCGGTCGCGGCGGGCAGCCGGGCAGATAGATATCCACCGGAACGATATGGTCCACGCCCTGGACGATGGCGTAGTTGTTGAACATCCCACCGCTGCTGGCACACACGCCCATGGCGATGACCCACTTGGGGTTGGCCATCTGGTCGTAGACCTGACGCAGTACCGGTGCCATCTTCTGAGAGACCCGGCCCGCGACGATCATCAGGTCCGCCTGACGTGGGGTGGCCGAGAAGCGCTCCATACCGAAGCGGGCGATGTCGTAGTCGGGGGTGCCGACTGCCATCATCTCGATCGCGCAACAGGCCAGGCCGAACGTCGCCGGCCAGATCGAGGCCTTGCGCATATAGCCGACGACGTTCTCCAGCGTGGTCAGGACGAAGCCTGCGGGGAGCTTCTCCTCGAGTCCCATCAGCCCTCCTTGGGCAAAACGGTCGTGGCGGAACATGCAGGCTGGGCCCACGGCATACCTGCGGTCATGGTCAGTCCCACTCCAGCCCGCCCCGCTTCCACACGTACGCATCGGCGATGAAGAAGGCGTTGAGCAAGAACAGGACCATCGCGACGAACGCGTACAGCCCCAACTGGTCGAAGGCGACGGCGAAGGGATAGAGGAACAGCGCCTCGACGTCGAAGATGATGAAGAGCATTGCCGTCAGAAAATACTTGATCGGCACCCTTTGTCCGGTGACGTTGCGCGGCGTGGGCTGGATGCCGCACTCGTAGGCCTCTGCTTTGGCCCGGTTGTAGCGCCGGGGGCCGACGACGATGCTCGTGCCAACCGACAGGGCCGCGAACCCGAAGCCGAGGGCCAGGAGAATGAGTACGGGGACATAGGGGTTCGACATCAGATCTCCGCCTTCGCTGTGTCTGCGCTGCCGATCACGGGAGCCATCCTAGGGGGAGTGATGCGGATCTCACCGGAGCAGCCACTCCACCGGTTCATGCCCGTCACGACGACTCTCATCCCTGCCTTGTGAACGCCTTCACCAACAGAGCGTGAGTCTAGGGCCACGGTGCGCCACGCGGCTGGTGAGGCGTGCCTAATCCGCGGACGAGTTGCGCCGCACCCCATCGGCACGCCGCGCACGGTCGCGGGGCAGGTCACCCGCGAGGACACTGGGCAGGTCACCGGGGTGGTCACGGACGCTGGGCGCGGTGCAGGGCGACGATGCCCCCGGAGAGGTTGCGCCACTCCACCCCCGTCCAGCCTGCAGCGGCGATCGTCGTTGCCAGCTCGACCTGGCTCGGCCAAGCCCGGATCGACTCGGCGAGGTAGACGTAGGACACCGGGTTGGAGCTCACTCGGCGCGCCACTACGGGAAGGGCGCGCATGAGATACCTCGAATAGACGGTTCGCAGTGTCGCGTTGACCGGCTGGCTGAACTCGCAGATGACCAGCCGCCCCCCGGGACGGGTCACCCGGGCCAACTCGTGCAGCGCCGCAGCGTGGTCCACGACATTGCGCAGACCGAAGCTCATCGTCACCGCATCGAACGACCCATCGGCGAACGGGAGCATCGTGGCGTCCGCCGCGGTGAACATCAGGTCGCCGCGACGCTGCTTCCCGACGGCAAGCATGCCCAAGGAGAAGTCGGCAGGCACGACGAGCGCACCCGCATCCGCGAACGGCTCACTGCTCGTCCCAGTCCCCGCCGCGATGTCGAGGACCAGTTCCCCGGGCTTGGCGTCGACCGCAGCGAGGGTGGCCCGCCGCCACCACCGGTCCTGACCCAGGGACAGCACGTCGTTGGTGACGTCGTACCGGGGAGCCACCTCGTCGAACATCGCGGCGACGTCACGAGGATCCTTGGCGAGGGAGGCACGACTCATGGGCGTCATCATCGCATTGAGCCTGAGCACCCCTTCGACCGAGCACGTCGCCGACCCGGCGTGACCAGAACCGCTCCACCGACCGGTCTACGCTGGCACCTGATGACTTCCCAGCCTGCCGGCGCCGCCGACCCGTCCGGCGAGACTCCTCTGGTCACCCGGACCACACTCCTTCCGGTTGATGCGGCGCTTTCCCTGTTGTCCCTGCTGCCGGACCTACCGAGCGGCGAGCTGCTGTCGTGGGTGCGCCGGGGCGAAGGGCTCGTTGGCTGGGGCCGGGCAACCGGGCACACGGCATACGGGCCCGGCCGTTTCGCCGAGCTCGACGCGTGGTGGGCCGCGCGCTCCGCCAGTGCGGTGGTCCGTGATGACGTCCATCAGCCGGGCACCGGGCCGGTCGCCTTCGGATCGCTCTCGTATGCCGCCGACTCGGCGGCTGGGGCCACCCTCGTTGTCCCGCAGGTGCTCGTCGGTCGTCGCGGCGACCAGGTGTGGGTGACCACCGCCACGACCGGGCACGCAGTGCCACCCACCCTCGCCCTCGGCGCTGCCGCCGGCGCGCGGACGCCACCGCACCCACCGGTGGACGTCGTGTTCGGAGATGGTGTCCGCTCCCCGACCCAGTGGGCAGGGGTCGTCTCCCAGGCGGTCACCCTGATCACCTCCGGCCGCCTCGACAAGGTCGTCCTGGCCCGAGACCTCGATGTGCGCACCACCGGCCCCATTGATGCCCGCTCACTGCTGTTGCGGCTGGCGAGCCAGTACCAGAACACCTGGGTCTTCGCCGTCGACGGGCTCGTCGGCGCGTCCCCGGAGATGCTCGTGCGGGTGGAGAAAGGCCTGGTCATCTCCAGGGTCCTCGCCGGCACGATCCGCCGCACCGGCGACGACGAGCACGATCTCGCACTCGCCGGCTCGCTCGCCCGTTCGTCGAAGGACCTGGAGGAGCATGAGTACGCGGTGCGCTCAGTCGCCGACGCACTGGCACCGCACTGTTCGTCGATGAACGTCCCGGAGTCGCCGTTCGTGCTGCATCTGCCCAACGTCATGCACCTAGCGACCGACGTCACCGGGGTGTTATCCGACTGGACGACCTCACTGGCCCTGGCGGAGTCGCTGCACCCCTCAGCAGCGGTGTGCGGGACCCCGGCGGTGGTCGCGGACGCGGTGATCACCGAACTGGAGGGCATGGATCGCGGACGCTATGCCGGCCCGGTGGGGTGGATCGACTCCAGCGGCGATGGAGAGTGGGCGATCGCGCTGCGCTGCGGGCAGATCGACTCGGAGGACCCGTCCCGGATGCGGCTGTTCGCCGGGTGCGGGATCGTCGCTGGATCCGACCCGCAGGACGAGCTCGCCGAATCTGACGCCAAGCTCGTGCCGATGCGCGATGCCCTCACCGGTTGGCGCTCCGACTCGCTCAGCTGACCGGGCTGCGAGGCTCCGCCGGATCGGTGACACCCCGCAACCCTGGCGCCACCCCGGAACCCTGGCCACACCCCGGAAACCTTCCCCGCCGTCGCCACGGTTTCGGGATGATCCCGAAAACGTGAGGCGCGTGAGGCGCGTGAGGCGCGTGAGGCGCGTGAGGCGCGTGAGGCGTGAGGCGTGAGGCGCGAGGGGAGGTTCGGATGCACCCACCCTGCGATGGCTCAGGAGAACGGGGGTCGATGGTCGAGGCGGATAGAGCGGCCACCGGCCCAGCGCCATACCCGTGCGGCGCGATCACGGTCGGCGTCAGTGACGAGGTTTCCCATCCAGCGCAGCGCCAAGGTCATCAACCAGTCCGAGCGCATCCCCACCGGGCCCAGTGCGGCAAGCACCGTCGGCACGGTGAAGACCCCGGCGAGGCGCCGGGCGATGGAGAACGCCTCGCCGTAGTGCTCCGTGAGCAGCGCAGGCCAGGTGAGCGACAGGTCGTCGTCGAGGTGGGCTGCGACGAGGCGGCCGGTCTCCAGCCCGTAGTCGATACCTTCACCGTTGAGCGGGTTGATGCATGCGGCAGCGTCTCCGATGAGCGCCCAGTTGGGCCCGGCCACGCCCGACACCGCACCCCCCATAGGGAGCAGGGCACTAGCTTCCATCCGCTGCGGTCCGGTCAGGCCGAAGTCGGAGCGCCGGGCGTCGGCATACTGCTTCATGACAGGGCGGATCGCCAGGTCCGCCGGGCGCTTGGCGGTGGCCAAGCTGCCGACACCGACGTTGACCTGCCCTCCACCGAGAGGGAAGATCCAGCCGTAGCCGGAGAGGATCTCGCCCTCGGGTCCGCGCAGCTCGAGGTGGCTGCTGATCCAGGGGTCGTCGCTCATACTCGAATCGAGATAGCACCGCCCGGCAGTGGCATAGACAGTGTCCCTGTGCCACTGCCGGCCCAGGGCCTTCCCGAGACCGGAGCGCACCCCGTCGGCAACCACGAGCCGTTCACACGCGATCTCGAAGGTCTCACTCCCCCGCCGGAAAGTCACCGCCCGGACCTTCCCACCCTCTAGGCGGGCATCGACCGCCTTGGCCCGCTCGACCCCGAGGGCCCCGTCCTTGAGGGCTGCAGTGCGCAGGTGGTCGTCGAGTTCGGTGCGCGGCACCGCGGAGCCGTATGCCGGCAACGACCCGCCGGGCCAGCGCAGATGGAGAGTCTGGCCGAAGCCGTGTGCCCGCAGGCCCTGGTTGCGGGTGTGCCCGAACACCCAGTCGTCGTGTCCGAGCAGGCTGAGCTCGTGGATCGCGCGCGGGGTGAGCCCGTCCCCGCAGGTCTTGTCCCTCGGGAACGTAGCAGCATCAGCGAGCACGACCTCACGCCCCGCACGCGCTGCCCACGCCGCGGCCGCTGCCCCGGCGGGCCCGGCACCCACGACGAGGACCTCAGTTCGGCCCGGAGCCGGGTCGGCAGGATGGCTCACCTGAGCATTGTCGCAAGCACAGCGGGTCGTGCCGAAATCGTCCGACGCGAACCGGCCGTGACCGGCCCGGCGGAGTGAGTCCTTCAGTGGTGCAGGGCCTGAGCGGCGGCGGCCCGCAGGTCCGCGTGTGCCTGACGGTGGGTGTTGCGGTCGACGGGCACTTCGAGCACGGTGATGCCCCGCGGTCGGGCGGCCACACCGGCGACGAGTGCTGCACGGTCCTCGACCCATTCATGGCGTATGCCGTGGGCGGCGCACAGCGCAGCCAGGTCGGTTCCGGTAGGGGTGCCGAAGAGTCGCTCGAAGGTCTGCTCCCGACTCGGGTGCCCGTGCTCGAGGGTGGTGAAGATGCCCCCACCGTCGTCGTTGACGACGACGATCGTCAGGTCCGGCCGGGGCTCGTCGGGCCCGATGATCAGCCCACCCGAGTCGTGCAGGAAGGTGAGGTCCCCGACCAGGGCGTAGCTGGGGCGAGCGCTGGTCAGGGCCACGCCCACGGCCGTCGAGACCACACCGTCGATGCCGGCCAGGCCCCGGTTGGCCACGACGTCGACCGTGCCGATTGCGTCGACCGGGCTGACTGCGTCACTGGCATCACGCCGGCCGGTAAGCGCCAGGTCGAGGTCACGGACCGGGTTGGAGGACCCGACCACGAGGACGGCACCCTCGGGCAATGCGGAGGCGACCGCGTCTGCGACCCCCAGCCCACTCGGCCAGCCGAGATCTCGGACACAAACCCGCGCGGCGAGCACTGCTGCGGCGTCATCCCAGGTGCGCGCCCAGTCCCCGCGCAGCGCCCGGTCTGGCAGACGTGCCCGGCTCGACGCACGTGCCAGGTCGGCGTCGATAACGTCGAAGGAGTGCACTCGCTGGGCCCGCTGCGCCGGATCCGGCCAGGCCGTCGTCGTCGTCACCACCTCCAGGGCGACACTCGAGCGGCGGAGCAGCCGCGCCACCGGTCGAGCCAACGTGACCCTCCCGATGACGACGGCTCGGTCCGGCAGGTGCTCGGCAAGCCAGTCCGCTGCAGTCAGGAGCAGCGGCCCGTGCGGCAACGCCTCCCGGCGCACCTGCAGCGACCCGAACGGCTCGGCGAGAACCGGGTATCCACGGTTGAGCGCCCAGGCGAGGGCGCGCAGTGCTCGGTCACCCCCGCCAAGATCACCAATGACGACGAGCGTGCGCTCCACGTGAGCGATCCCGGACTTGTCCTCGAATGCCGCGTCGGCCCGGTCGCCCGCGCCACCCCGCCCGCCCGCGCTACCCCACCCGACCGCACCAGCGCGGCCGACGCGGGTCCACGGCGAGCCGTCCGGGCGTCCGTCCAGAGGCTCTGGCCAGTTCTCCACGAAGTCCCGGGATCCCGGAGCTCCGGGCACCAACGGTAAGCGGAAGCCCGCGTTGAGGTGCACTGGGCCGGGGTCGCCGCCCAGGACGCCTTGGGCAGCGGCGAGCGCACGGCACACCGACCCTCGCCACCATGCGTTCTGATCGGGGACGACCTCGGCCGCGGGTAGGTCGGTGGACCAGCGGAGGGCACCAGCGAACATCCCCGGCTGCGTCGTCGTCTGGTTCGCCCCGGTCCCCTGCAACTCCCCGGGGCGATCCGCGCTGACCACGACGAGAGGAACCCCGGAGTGGTGCGCCTCGAGGACTGCCGGGTGCAGGTTCGCCACGGCGGTCCCCGATGTCGTCATCACCGCTACCGGCACCCCACCGGATCCCTTGGACAGCCCGAGCCCGAGGAAGCCCGCGGACCGCTCGTCGACGCGCACGTGCAACCGGAGACGCCCTGCTGCCTCAGCAGCCTGGACGGCATACGCCAACGGAGCCGAGCGGGACCCCGGGCAGAGCACGACGTCCCGGACCCCACCACGGATGAGCTCGTCGACGAGGACCGTGGCCAGAGCGCTCGAGGGGTTCACGGCCCCGGATTCTGCCACTGCCGACGCGCGAGGTAGTCGCGGGCGACCACGTCGGTTCCCCCAGCCAGGAACGGCGCGCTCGCCTGCCGCCAGCGACCGATCCCGTCGATGGCCCTGGCCGGGACCTCGTCGACGACCCTGGCCGTGCGCACATAGAGCGACCCGTCGTGGGACGCGAGCGCGCCCGTTCCCGGCTGCGGGAGGACCACCCGCAGCGCCCCCGACCTGGTAGGTCCGGTGCTGCCCCCGAAGCCGTCCAGCCGCGGCACCAGGTCGGCGGCATGCTCGATGGACAGCACCCGGACCTCCGGGGGAACGGTGAACCGGTCGATCGGGGCCCCGGTGGCGAGCACAGCGCGCACAGCGAACCGCGCACGGACCTGCGAGTCGCAGGCCAGTTGCGTGGCCAGGATCCCGCCTTGGCTGTGCCCGCTGAACAGCACCGGGTCGCCACGTCCGAACCGACCGGCCGAACGCTGTGCGGACTCCAAGGCGAGCAGCACGGCCACGCCCGCTGCGGTCCTCTCCTGGTTCATGGCTCGCAGGTCAGTCGTCGCGTCGAAGGGGTTCGGCCCGCTCACCGGGGCCCAGCTCTGGGTGCCGGGGATGGTGACGACCCATGCCGACGCACCGTCTGCCTGGGGCACCTGCAGGACGCGGATCCGACTCCCTTGCCCGTCGAGCCATGCCTGCAACGCCACGAGGTCGGCCATTGTTCGCGGTGGTCCGGACACCCCCGGTGAGGCACCGGGACCCACCCCTGGCGGTACTGCGATGACCCCGGCCGAGTCGGGGTCGGGCTCGATGAAGAGGCCGAAGGCCCTCGCCTCTACGAGCAACACCCAGTGTCGCGGGCCCCCGGCGAACATGCCGACGAGGTTCGCCAGGCCAGGTGTGTGAGCCAGCGCGCCGTCCAGGCCGTGCACCACGCCGGAGACGGTGGCGTCCCGAGCGGCGTAGAGCTGCCCGGCCACCCGAGCGTCCGCGGCCAGGCGCCGAAGCTCGGTGGCGTAACTCGCGACCTCCAGGGCAACGCAACGCCAGTTCGGCCCCCAGCCGCTCTCCCCCAACGGGTCCAGGACCGCAGCGCGGTCCAGTCGGGCCGCGACGTCCTCGACCCGACTGCTCACCGTGGTGAGCCTGACCGCAGCGACCCCGAGGGCGTCGGGGTCCACACGGTAGGCGCTCACGGCCCGATCCCAGACGGCCCGATCCCAGACGGTCCCAGCCCGCGAGGACGGGTGGCGAGCTGACTCACGTCGCCCTGGAGTCCTGCAACCGTGCCGCGCAGTTGCCCGACGACCTGCCCTACCCGGGAGCGGAACCCGGCGGCGGCGACACCCTCCCAGTCGATCTGGGTGGTCTCGGCGACGGTGCGCGCCGCGGCCTCCAGCTCGGCGCAGGCCGCTCTGCCCTCGGCGAGTAGGGCAGCGATGAGAGTCTCGTCCATGGGCATGAGCCAACCGGCATCCAGCGAGCCGGAACACCGGGGACCGGCACGCTGTGGACGGCAGTGGGCGAACCCGATGACCTGTGGACGGACCTAGGCTGGGACACCATGCCACACCACGACCTGCTCATCATCGGCACCGGCTCGGGCAACTCGGTCATCACCCCCGAACTCGAGGGTCTGGACATCGGGATCGTCGAAGCGGGCACCTTTGGCGGGACCTGTCTGAACGTGGGGTGCATCCCGACCAAGATGCTTGTCCTGCCCGCTGACCGGGTCCTTGAGGCCCGGGACGCCGCCCGTCTCGGGGTGACCTTCCCCGACCCGGTGATCCACTGGCCGGCCATCCGGGACCGGGTCTTCGGACGCGTCGACCCGATCGCCGCCGCAGGCGAGGCCTACCGGCGCTCCCAGGACTTCGTCACCGTATATGCCGCCACCGCCCGCTTCGTCGGCGAGCGACGCCTCGCGCTGTCCACCGGGGTCGAGCTGAGCGCGGACCGGATCGTCCTCGCCGCCGGCTCACGCCCGAGCGGATACCCGCTCAAGGAACTGGCGAGGCCACATCCGGCGCTCGGGCTGCACACCTCGGACACCGTGATGCGTCTCGAGGAACTTCCGCAGCGGATGGTCATCCTCGGCGGCGGCTACGTCGGGTGCGAGTTCGCGCACGTGTTCTCGGCACTGGGGGTGCAGGTCACCCAGGTGCAGCGCTCACCGCTGCTGCTGCGCTGGGAAGAGCACGACATCTCCGCCGCCTACACCGCTGCTGCTGCGGCCGCATACGACGTGCGGGTCTCAACGCTCGTCACCGCGACCACCCCACCGGCACAACCGGGTGGGGCGTGGACGCTGGAGCTGTCTGGTCCCTCTGGCGCGGCGACGGTGCAGGCCGACGTGGTCCTCCTCGCCATGGGCCGGATCCCCAACGGTGACCGGCTCGACGTCACCGACGGTGGCATCGAGATCGGCCCGGACGGGTTTGTCGTGGTCGACGCCGAGCAGCGCACGACCGCGCCCGGGGTGTGGGCCCTGGGGGACGTGTGCTCACCGTGCCAACTCAAACACGTCGCCAACCACGAGGCCCGGGTGGTGGCGCACAACGTCGCCGTGGACACCGGACGGTTGCCCGGGCCGTCGATGACGGCGAACCACCGGGTCATTCCACACGCCGTCTTCGGGCATCCGCAGGTCGCCGCCTTCGGACCCACCCGCGAGGAACTCGACGCGGCGGGGGTGCCGTTCGTCACCGCGACCCAGGCCTTCGGCGACGTCGCCTACGGCTGGGCGCTGGAGGACCGGTCCGGGTTCCTCACCGTGCACGCGCACGCGCAGACCCAGCAGATCCTCGCGGCACACTGCCTCGGCCCGATGGCCTCCACCCTCATCCAGCCACTCATCCAGGCCGCGTCCTTCGGCCAAGCGGCACACGAGGTGGCCCGGGGACAGTACTGGATCCATCCCGCCCTGGCCGAGGTCGTCGAGAACGCCCTGCTCGCCCTGGCCTTCCCGTGACCGCTACCCCGGCAGCTCGCCAGCAGAGCGCCGAAGCAGCGCGTGGCAGCTGGCGACTCGCCGGCGCCACCAGGCGACCCGCTCCGGCGCAGGCGCGCACCGCTCCAGCAGGGCCTCATCTGGGCTGACCCGTCCCACCCGGAGCATCCCACCGACAGGACGCAGGGGCCGCAAGGTCACGTCATGCTCGAACAGGCCCACCGTCGCGAGCCCGCAAGCGTGCTCCAGGGACGGCAGCGCCGCCGCGAGCGCAACCCCAGCAGCAATCCCGACACTGGTGTCCAGCGCCGAGGACACTACGGCGGGCAGGCCGCACTGGGCGACAACGTCCAGGGCCGCTCGGACCCCACCGAGCGGGGAGACCTTGACGACGACGATGTCGGCTGCCGCGAGGTCCCGTACCCGGAGCGGGTCCCGCGCCCGACGGATCGACTCGTCAGCGGCGATCGGGACCTCGATCCGGTCCCGGGCCAACGCCATCCGGAGCTCGGCGAGCTCCTCGACGGTGCCGCAGGGCTGCTCGGCGTACTCAAGGTCGTATGCCGCGAGCCGGGTCAACGCCTGTCTCGCCTGCGCCAGGCTCCAGGCGCCGTTGGCGTCGACCCGAACCTGCGCGTGCGGACCGAGGGTGGCGCGCACCGCCGCCACCCGATCGATGTCGGCCCGAAGGTCCTGACCGGGCGCAGCCACCTTGACCTTGGCTGTAGTGCAGCCGTCGAAGCGGGCGAGCACCTGCGGCACCTGCTCCGCGGTGACCGCCGGCACTGTCGCGTTGACCGCGATGGTGTGGCGCACCGGCATCGGCCACGGCGTATAGGCACTCTCGATGGCACTGGCGAGCCAGCGGGCCGCCTCGACCGGCTGATACTCGGGGAACGGTCCGAACTCGCCCCACCCGGCCGGTCCACGGATGAGCGCGACCTCACGCACGTCGATCCCGCGGAACGGCACCCGCAACGGGATCGCAACGACCCGCATCGCGCCGAGCAGCTCATCCAGCCCCGGTGGCTCCGTGCTCGCCTGCTCGCCTGTGCTCACCCGCTCCTCCGCGGCGACGGTGACCGGCTGGGCCTCGATGACGTGTGGCTGGACCGGTGGTCCATCGGGTCGGCCATCGTCGGTTCCTTGACTCCTCGGGGTCCTGCGCTGGCCGCGACGGTATCCCATGTGCGCGGCGGCATACGCTCGCCGGATGAGCCCGCCGACGACGCCCCCCTTCCTCCACCCTGGAGCCCGCTTCGCCTGGACGGCTCCGCCCCTGACCGCCGACCCGTTGGCCTTCCACCGGACCCTCCCCGGATACGCCGTCACCCCGCTGCGGGAGCCGCCCGGCGTCGCCGCACAGCTCGGGCTGGGTCGGGTCCTCGTCAAGGACGAGTCGGACCGGTTGGGCCTGCCGGCGTTCAAGATCCTCGGCGCCTCGTATGCCGTCCACCGCGCCGCTGCGGACCGCTCGCCGACCGGGCTGGTCACCGCAACCGACGGCAACCACGGCCGAGCCCTGGCCCGCACCGGCCGGCTTCTGGGCATCCCGACCCGCATCCACGTCCCCGTCGGGGTGCACCCGGAGGCCGTCGCCGCCATCGAGGACGAGGGTGCGCTCGTCCTGCGGGGGACCGGTTCCTACGACGACGCGGTGCGAGCCGCCGCAGCGGATGCTGCCGCCGACGGCGCCCTGCTGGTGCAGGACATGGCCTGGCCGGGATACGAGGACATCCCGCGATGGATCGTCGAGGGCTACACGACCCTGTTCGCCGAGGTCGACGACCAGCTCGCCGAGCAGGGTGGGCGTGCCGATGCCGTCGTGATCCCGGTCGGGGTCGGCTCGCTCGCCCTGGCCGCACTGATCCACTATCGCGCGGCCGGGCGGGCAGCGCCCGCAGCACTGGTCAGCGTCGAGCCGGAGAACGCCGCCTGCGTGCTCGCCAGCTTGGCCGCCGGCCGGCTCACCACGGTGCCCACCGAAGCGACGATCATGGCCAGGCTCAACTGCGGCACCCCGACCAGTGCGGCCTGGGCGGCCTTGCGGGACGGACTCGACGCCGCCGTGGCGGTCAGCGACGACCAGGCCCGGTCAGCCACGGACCTGCTGCACGCAGCCGGTATCCCGCTCGGACCGTGCGGGGCGGCGCCGCTGGCCGGACTGCAGCACCTGCTCACCGGACCCGACGCTGACGCTGCCCGGGACTGCTTCGGGCTCGACAGCTCCTCGACCGTGGTCCTCATCGGCACTGAGGGAATCGAGGCCAACGCGTTCACGTGAGCCTCGGCTGGGTCAGGGTCTCGCCGTGGACCTCGGGGGCCACTGGCTGCGCGGTCTCGCACCCCAGTGACCAGGCTGGCAGTGCGAACCGACGGTCGTAGGCTGGCTCGGGTGTTCTATGAGGACTTCGAGGTCGGCCAGGTCTTCACGACCCAGGGGCGGACCATCACTGAGACCGATGTCGTCCTCTTCGCCGGATGGAGTTGGGACACCAACCCGCCGCACACCGACGCCGAGTCGATGCGCGCGAGCCGGTTCGGGGAGCGGATCGCCCACGGCATGCTCGGCATCTCGGTGGCGATGGGCCTGGCCTCCCGGCTAGGGGTCTTCGAGGACAGCTCCATCGCCCTGCTCGGCATCGACGACTGGCGCTTCGCCGCACCGATCCTCATCGGGGACACCGTGCACTGCACGGTCGAGATCGTCGGGGCCCGCCTGACCGGCCGCGGTGACGCTGGCATCCTCGACCGGCGCTTCGAGCTGTCTAACCAGCGCAACGAGGTCGTCCAGCACGGGCGGATCGGCCTCATGGTCGCGTGCCGGCCTGGCCACTGACCTCTCCGGGGCCGGGTGCGGGAGCCAGACACCAGCGACATACAGTGCAGAGGTGAGCCGCAAGCGCAACCCGGCCTGGATCCCGAACCAGCACGGGGCGTGGGCGATGCTCACCGCACCGCTGCTCACCGGGATCCTCGCCAGCGAGCCGCGCTGGGTGCACTTGCCGCTGACCGGGTTCTGGTTCACCGGGTACTTCGCCTTCTTCGCCACGACCTTGTGGCTCAAGGCGCGCCGTCGCCCGCGCTACCGCACCCCGATGCTCACGTATGCCGCGAGCTCGACGGTCCTCGGGCTGCTCACCCTCGCCATGCAGCCCGGGCTGCTCCGCTGGGCGCCGCTGTTCCTCGTGCCGCTCGGGGTGGGGTTGACCGCCTCGCTGGTACGCGATGAGCGGAGCCTGTGGAGCGGGGTGTCCACGACGGCCGGGTCATGCCTGATGACCCTCGTCGCCTATGACGCTGGCGGCGGGACGAACTGGACGCGGGCCTGGATCCTCACTGGGGTGCTCGCGGCATACTTCGCCGGGACTGTGCTCTATGTGAAGTCGATGATCCGCGAGCGTGGTGAGCCGGCCTACCACTGGCTTTCGATGATGGGGCACTCCGCCGCCACCGTGGCGATGATCTGGGTCTCTCCGTGGCTCGTCGCCGTCTTCGCGGTGCTCACGATCCGAGCGGCGGTGGTGCCGGTGTTCGGCTTCACTGCCAAGCAGATCGGGTTCGGGGAGGTCGCGTCGACTCTTGTCGTCGCCGTCACCGCCCTGCTCGTGACCTGAAGGCGCACCTCAGCTGGCATGCTGCGAGGCGGCCACGGCCGGGGCCAACTCGGCGAGCCCGAGCAGGTACCGCGGGGACAGCAGTGTGGCCACGGTGTCCACGGCCAGGTCCACCCCGACGCGAGTCACCGTGCTCGCCTGGAGGAGCCGCCAGCGCGGGTCGTCATCCATCCGTTCGCTGGCGACGATGACCGAGGGCAGCGCCGCCAGATGCTCCGAGCGCACCCGGGTGCCGGCCCGGCTGCGGTGCTCCAGCGGTCCAGCCACTCCCCCAGGACGCTGCAACATCCACAGCTCGTGGGTGGCCGGGTACCGCACCGCCCACAGCTCGTGCGGGGTCACCAGGATGAGGTTGACCGCATACAGCGGCAACTGCTCCCCCACCCAGGTGAGCGCGGCAACGAGTCCCCTGCCGAGATCATGTCCGCGGGCACGGCTCTCCCGGGCAATGAGGGCCAGGACCCGCTCGGAGTCGGTGTCCCCCCGCACGTGGGCCAGGTCGGCCCCGAGATGCTCCTCGAGCAGGTCGAGCCCCTCGACCACTCCGTTGTGTGCTCCGATCCAGCCATCGAAGCTGAAGGGATGGGTGTTGGCCACCGTCCGCGCCCCGGTCGAGGCGTGCCGGACGTGCGCGACGAAGGTCGCGCTCTCCCGCTCCCGGGCCTCGCGGGCAAAGGGACGGTCCTCGTAGGCCGCCAGCGGCGCCTTCTCAACCAGCGGCAATCCGTGCTTGTCGAAGGTTCCCAGCCCGGTCCCGTCAGGGTTGGCGTGGCTCTGCCGGCGCAGGCTATCCGGGGCTTTGAGGAGCCAACAGGTTGCCCGAACGCGATGCTCTCCCGCCGAGAGTCCGAAGAGACGACACACGAGCCATCCACCTCCTGGCGCAAGCATAGGGTGAAGGCGTGATCGAGCCGCTGGCGCTGCCGGCCTCCCCGGCCGTGCTCGACCTGCTGCCCGCCCTTGCCGCCGCGGCTGCCGGCGACGCCCCGATCGCCCCGTATGCCGCGGGCGCACCCCGACCGGAGTTGGCGGCATACGACCCGGACAGCCTGCCCGAGGCGGCCGCTCTCGTCATCAGCACTTCAGGGTCCACCGGAGAGGCGAAGCGCGCCGTGCTTACCGCATCCGCGCTCGCCGCGAGCGCAGATGCCACCCACGAGCGCCTCGGCGGACCCGGCCAGTGGCTGCTCGCCCTGCCGCCACACCACATCGGCGGCTTGCAGGTGCTGCTGCGCAGCATGCGAGCTGGGGTCAGACCGGCGGTGCTCGACCTGTCCGACGGGTTCGACCCGGGGGCGTTCGCCACGGCGGTCGCCGAGCTCGACCCGAGGCGCCGCCGTTACGTCAGCCTCGTGCCGGTCCAGCTCACCCGGATCTTGCAGGACCCGCGGGCCACGGCGGCCGCGGCCGGACTCGACGCGCTCCTGCTCGGCGGACAGGGACTCGACCCGACCCTGCGCGCCCGGGCGCAGGCCGCGGGGCTCACCATCGTCGCGACCTACGGGATGACCGAGACCGCCGGCGGCTGCGTCTACGACGGCAAGCCCCTGGCGCAGGTGCGGGTCGGCGTCGAGGACACCGGCCGGATCCTACTGGGCGGACCCACCCTGGCCAGCGGCTATCTGGGCGAGGCAGCCGCCACCGCGACCGCCTTCCACGGCAGCGGCGACCAGAGGTGGCTCCGCACGGACGACGCCGGGCACCTCGACCCGGATGGACGGCTGCACGTCGATAGTCGCCTCGACGACCTGATCACCACCGGTGGACTCAAGGTCGCGCCACGACTCGTCGAGGAGGCGATCCGAGCCCGACTGCCCGAGGTCATCGACGTCTGCGCGGTCGGCACGGCGGATCCTGTGTGGGGCGAGGCGGTCAGCGTGGCGGTCGTCCTGGCCGCATCCGAGGTGTCCGGCGGGGTCGACCGTCTCGCGACCGCGGACCTGCGGAACCGACTCCGCGGCGACCTCCCGGCCCACGCCCTCCCCCGTCGGGCGCTCGTTGTGGCGGCTCTGCCCACCCGAGGACCGGGCAAGCCGGATCGTGGGGCTGTGCGGGCGCTGTTCGTTCCCATGGGAGAATAGGGCTGTGGCCAGGGTCCTGCCGTTCTTCATCGGTTTGGTGCTGTCGGTCTTCGCCGTGATCGACTGCATCCAGACCGATGAGTCGCGAGTGCGCGGCATCCCCAAGATGGTCTGGGTGTTCGTCATCCTCCTCTTCCCGTTCGCTGGATCGATCGCCTGGCTGATCGCCGGCAAGCAGCGGCTGGGAGTGGCCACCGAACCGAACCGTGGGCTGCGGTGGCAGGACCACCCCGGGACCTTCAAGCCCCCGGGGTCCACGCCCGGACCTGGCCGGAGCGGCCTGTCCGGGCCTTCCGGGCCCGCTGGTTCCGGGCCTTCCGGACCCGCTGGACCGCCCCGTCGGGACCGCCCGATCGGGCCCGACGACGACCCCGACTTCCTCAAGAACCTCTGACACATCCCCACATTTCTCTCACTGACGAAGAACCACTGACTCGACATGGCCTCACTCGCCCAGTGGGTCGAGGGCGCCCGCCCTCGCACCCTGTCCGCCGCCCTCGCCCCCGTTATCCTCGGCACGACCGCAGCCGCACTGGGCGGACGCCCGGTCTATGGCTACGCGATCCTCGCCCTCGTCGTCGCAGTGGCCTTGCAGGTAGGGGTCAACTATGCCAACGACTACAGCGACGGGATCCGTGGCACCGACGCCGAGCGGGTAGGTCCGATCCGACTCGTCGGTCAACGACTGGCCCGGGCCGAGTCGGTCAAGATCGCGGCCTTCCTCTGCTTCGGACTGGCCGGCCTGGCCGGTCTCGCCCTCGTCGCGTTGTCCGAGACGTGGCTTCTGCTCCTCGTGGGTGCGGCCTGCATCGTCGCTGCCTGGTACTACACCGGCGGCTCACACCCTTACGGCTACCACGGGCTCGGCGAGGTGATGGTCTTCGTCTTCTTCGGTCTGGTCGCGACCCTGGGCACCCAGTACACCCAGTTGGGCACCGTGACCTGGTGGGGGCTCGCTGCTGGTGTCGGGGTCGGTTTCATCGCCATGGCGATCCTGGTGGCGAACAACCTGCGGGACCTCGTCGGTGATGCTGCCGCTGGCAAGCGCACCCTCGCGACTCGGCTCGGCGACCGCAGAACTCGGCTGCTGTGGGTGGGGCTCATCGGTGGCAGCGTGCTGTGCTTAGCGCTCATGGGACTGATCCTGGGCCCGCTGTGGTCACTGTTGGGCCTGCTGGCCCTGCCGCTGGTGGCGAGCCCTCTGCGGACGGTCGTGCGAGGGGCCACCGGCCGCGAACTGATCCCGGCGCTGACCGGGACCGGGCTCTATCAGATCGGGTATGCGGTGGCCATCGCCCTGGGGATCTTCGTGAACCAGCTGCTCGCCTGACACCCCCAACCCGTCGCTCGCCTGACGCCCCAACCCGTCGAGTGAGGAGAACACGCCGCCTGGTGCACGCGGCATACGGCGTGTTGTCCTCACTCGATGAGTGAAACGGGGGCCTGGGTGTCTGGCCTGGGTGTCTGGCCCGGGTGTCTCAGCGGAAGTCCGCGTCGGAGCCGGATTCCGCCACGCCGTGCTTGCCGTGCTCGTCCTGGTCGCCGCGCTTGCCCTGCTCGTCCTGGTCGCCGTGCTTGCCCTGCTCGTCCTCAGCGTCTTCGGCGACCTCGTCCACACCGTGTGAGACCTTGGCGTCGGCGCGGGCTTGGAGTTTGTCCGCGATCTGGGCGCTGTAGGCCTGGCGGAAGGGTCGCAGCGCAAAGAAGGAAATGACCATCGACACCAGTGCAGCGACCAGGATGAGCGGCACCAGGTCCTCTCTGCTCCGCCAGCCGAGCAGCCAGAGCACCACGACACAGCCGAAGAAGACGAGCAGGCGCAGCAGGCTGTAACGGACCACGGTTCACAACCCCGAGTACGAGTGCTGGCCCACGAAGTGCACGTTGACGACCGCGTAGTTGACGATGATGCAGGCGAACCCTGCCAGCGCGATGAGGGTGGCGCTCTGCCGACGCCACCCGCTGGTCACCCGGGCGTGCAGGTATGCCGCATAGACGACCCAGATGACGAAGGTCCAGACCTCCTTGGGGTCCCAGTTCCAATAGGACCCCCAGGCCTGCCGGGCCCAGATGGCCCCGGCGATGACGGTGAAAGTCCACAGTGGGAAGGCGACGACGTGCGCCGAGTACGACATCCGCTCCAGGGTCCGTGCTCCTGGGAACCGGTTGAGGATCGAGGTCCGCCCGGCCCGTTCGACCTGGTCCTGCCACAGATACAGCACTGCCAGTACCGCCCCTATCGCAAAGATGGCCACCGAGAGAATGGCGATGGTGACATGGATCACCAGCCAGTAGCTCTGCAGCGACGGCATGAGTCGAGCTGCCTCGGTATACCAGACGGTCGTGGCCAGCCCGAGGGTGAGCAGCACTGGGGCGACGATGAAGAAACCCAGCCAACGCAGGTCTCGGCGAGCGGCCCAGAGGCAGAACGCCGTGGTCAGGAATGCCGAGCCCATCAGGGCGAACTCGTACATGTTGCCCAGCGGCCAGCGCTGCACGGACAGTCCCCGGAGCACGGTCGCGGCGATGAGCAGCAGCGCGGCGAGATTGGTGAGCATCCCGGCGATACCGGCAGCTTTTCGGGCCCGCAGCGACGGCTCCACCGGCCCGGCCGGCGCCTCCACCTCCGGGACGTATGCAGCCCGCTCGCCGTGCGAACCACGCCCCACGCCCACGAGCGCCTTCTCCTCCGCCGCCTCGCGATTCGCCTCCCTGGCGGCGGAACGGGCCGGCATGAGTGCCGCCAGGTAGCCGAGGTGGCCAAGCATGGCCATGGCGAGCACAGCCATAGCGCTGTAGGCCGCGTACAGCGAGTACTGCGCGAGGGTCGTGTTCATCTAGCCGTCCTTGCCTGTCTCACCCGTGGTCTGCGCGGCGCTGCCGGCGCTGCGCTCGGTCGCTGACTCGATGATGGCCTCGACGTGTTCAGCCATCCCGGCGTCGTCGTCCTTGGCCAAGCCACCGACACGCACCAGCGTACGTTGCGTGTTGCCGGCCGGCTGCACCCGCACGAAGACCCGTCGGCGGCGCACGAGAAGCGAGGCGACGAGCCCGGCGAGGGCGAGCAGCGCACAGACCAGCGTCAGCCCCTTGCCGGGGTCGCTGCGGATCGACAGTCCGGCGAAGCGTTCGACCCCGTCGAAGGTGATCGAGCCGCGCCCGTCCGGCAGCTGGGTCGTCTGCCCGGGGGTCAGCCACAACCGGAGCACGTCGGCCCCATCCTGGGTGCGCAGTTGGGTCATCCCGGCCGTGTCGAGCGCATAGACGGACTGTGCCCTGCCATCGGGGAAGAGAGTGCCCTCATAGACACTGAGCACCAGCGCGGGCTCCAGCGGCTGCGGGAAAACCGAGATCGGGCCCCGGTCGCTGGTGATCGTGGCCGTGGGCAGGAACAGCCCGGCAAAGCCGAGTTGCTTTGGCGCCGCACCGGGGACCTTGATGGCCCCGACCGACTTGTAGTTGTTGTCCTGGGGCAGGAATGGCACGGTGTCGGAGAAGAGGATGGCACCGGCGGCGTCCCGCACGGTGACCCGTGGGGCGTAGCCGTTGCCGAGGAGGAACACCGTCCCGCCGCCCGTCTCGAGCGGGTGGTTGACCTGGATCGTCTCCTGCTGCGGCGTTGCACCAGGCTCGGGTGTGAAGGTGACATGGGCGGTGAAGTCCCGGGGCGCCCCGAACTGGCCGACTCCCTTGACGTCAGTCTCGAAGGTGGCGTCGAGCCGATCGACACGCAGCGTGAACGGCTTGAGCCCGGCAGGGTCGACCCTGGGCCCGGGGCTGAAGGTGTCATAGCGGGACAGCGTGTTGGCGAAGGTCTGCCCGACCGGGACGATGACGTCGCCCTTGAAGCCCCATAAGTGGCCGATGGCCACCCCGACGATGATCCCGACCAGGGCGATGTGGAAGAGCAGGTTGCCGGTTTCCTTGAGGTAGCCCCTCTCCGCGGAGAGGCTGTCCTCGTCGTGGGAGTGCACCCGGTAGCGCGCTCGCCGCAGTGCCTCCCGGTATGCCGTGAGCACCTCCTCGGGCGTGCCGGCCACCTCGAACTGAGCACCGGCGGCGAGCCGCTGCGGGTTCTTCGGGGCCCGGGGAGGCCGGGACCGCAGAGCCCGCCAGTGCAGCCTGGTGCGCGGGGTCACACACCCGATGAGGCTGACCAGAAGGAGCAAGTAGATCGCAGCGAACCACGGCGTGGCGTAGACCTCGAAGAAGCCGAGCCGGTCGAGCACCCCCCCGGCGCTGGGGTGCTGGGCGATCCAGTCCGCGGTGCGGGTGGCGTTGATCGAGCGTTGCGGGAAGACCGAGCCCGGCAGTGCGGCAATGGCTAGGAGCAGGAGCAGGAGCAGCGCGGTGCGCATGTTCGTCAGCTGCCGCCAGGCCCAGCGCAGCCAGCCCCTGGGTCCAAGCGGAGGCAGCACCGAGCGGGCCGGCACCGCAGACTCCGCCGGCGGCCCGTCCGAGGCCTCTGGCGTCCCGCGAGCTTCTGGCGTCACGCCGGCCTCGCCCTCCTGAGGCGCAGCGGGCGTGGCCGGGGTGGTGGTGGGTCCGGTCGTCGTCATCAGATGGGAACCTGGAAGCCGCTGACAAGTTCGCTCTGCACCCACCGGTTGAGGTCCTCCCACGCCCCGGTGACCAGCAGGACGCCGACCGTAAGCAGGAGAGTCCCGCCGAAGAGATGGATGGCGCGCTGGTGTCTGCGCAGCCAGTCCGTGATGCGCCCGAACCGCTCCAGGCCCAATGCGGCGAGCAGGAAGGGCAGCCCCAGGCCGACGCAATAGGCGAGGGCGAGCACAGTGGCGCGGGCCGGACTCGGGTCGACCGAGCTTGCGGCCAGGGCGAGCACCGCGGCGAGGGTGGGACCGGTGCACGGCGCCCAGCCGAGCCCGAAGACGGCGCCGAGGAGGGGGGCTCCGGCGAGCCCTGCCCGGGGCCGCCACGAGGGCCCTACGGTGCGCTGGCTGCCCCAGCCGGCCCCCACTCCGAGGAAGACCAGAGCCATCACGATGACCATGGCCCCGCCGAGGCGCATGAGGAGCTCACGATGCTCCACCAGTGCCCGGCCCACGGAGGTGACGAAGATCGTCCCGGCCACGAACACCGCGCTGAAGCCGGCGACAAAGAGCAGCGCTCCCAGCGCCAGGCGAGAGCGCGCTCGCTCACCGAGCGAGACATCGGACAGGCCGGTGACGTAACCGAGGAATCCGGGCACCAGTGGCAGGACGCACGGGCTGGCGAAGGACACCAGCCCGGCCAGGGTGGCGACGAGGAGGGCGAGCGGGAGTGCGCCACTCGCGACGGCGTCGGTCACGGCTCGGCGACGGCGTCGTCGAGGAGGCCGGTCAGGGTCGTCTCACTGACCGAGCCACTGACCCGGGCGGCGATCCGGTGCTGGCGGTCCAGCACGAGCGTCGTCGGGGTGGTCGCGGCCTTGCCCTGCAGCGCGAGGATCTGCACCCCGGACTTGTCGGACAGGCTCGGGAAGGTCAGGCCCACCCGAGCCGCGAACGCCTGCCCGGTCCTTGGGTCCTCCCGGGAGTTGATCCCGAGGAACTGCACCGGCTCGCCGCGCGCCTCGACGTCTGCCCAGACCCGCTGCAGGTGCGGGGCCTCCGCGACGCACGGAGCGCACCACGACCCCCACACGTTGACGACGACGACCTTGCCGCCCGCCTGTCCGGCGAGGTCGAAGGTGCCGCCGTCGATCGTCGGCCCGGCCAGGGTGACCGGGGCGCCGCGCCGGTCGGGGGCGATCTGTTCAACCGTGCCATCCCCGGAGACGTAGCCCTTGTTGTCGCCCTGCTTGGCTTGGGCTGCAACGGAGTTCGGGTCCTGTGCGCAGCCCGCGATCCCGACCAGCGCGAGGGCGATGACCAGGGCGTATGCCGCCGGCCCGGCCCGGCCCGGTCCGGTGAACGTCATGCTCATGCTCCGGCTCCGGGTTGGGCCTGGGGCAACAAGGCGGCCGCCGGCTCGCAGTAGGTGATGGACAGCAGTTCCTCACCGACGTAGGTCAGCGAGGTCAGTGAGGCCAGTGAGCACTCCCGTTTGCGGGGATCATGTGGGAAGGGCCGGCCTTCGACCGCGCGACGGAGGGTCCAGATCGGCGCCTGGTGGGAGACAATGACCGCCTCGCGGCCCTGTGCGGCAGCGCGGGCTGCGGCCACGGCCGCCTTCATCCGAGCGGCGAGCTCGACGTAGGGCTCCCCCCAGGACGGGCGCCGCGGGTTGAGCAGCTTGCGATAGAGGCGAGGGTGGCGGAGGATGCCCTTCCCTCCGGCCACAGCCAAACCCTCGAAGTCGTTGGCCGCCTCGATGACACGATCGTCCAGGTGCACCGGGAGAGCATGGGAGGCGGCGATCGGGGCCGCAGTCTCCTGAGCTCGTTCCAGCGGGCTGGAGACGAGGTGGGCGATGTCGTGGTCGGCGAGATGATCGGCGGCGAGCTGAGCCATCCGGCGGCCCAGGGGGCTGAGGTGGAAGTCCGGGAGCCGGCCGTAGAGCACCCGCGAAGGGTTGTCGACCTCACCGTGACGGAGCAGGTGCACGACGGTGCGCGGCGCGTCGTGCTCGCCACCGCTCACCCGGTCTGGCTCCACCATCATGGGGTCGATTGTCGCAAACGTCCGGCGGGGTGCCGAATCGTCACTGCTCAGCGGGATGAGGACGGCTCGGAGCTGGCCAGGCCGATGGCATCGCGCACCGCTTGCATCGCCTCACCGACGTTGCGGAACTGCTCCGGGGTGAGGACGTCGACGAGGTTGCGGCGGACGCTGGCCACGTGCTCGACGGCGATGCGCGTCACGGCCTCCAGGCCAGCGGGGGTGAGCACGAGGACGACGCCGCGCCCATCCTCTGGAGCTGGTTCCCGCACGACCCAGCCGCGCTTCTCCAGCCGGGCCGCGGTGTGCGAGACCCGGGATCGGGACTGGACGATGGTGTCGGCGAGTGCCGACATCCGCGCCCGTCCCTGCGGATGCTCCGAGAGCATGGAGATCAACTCGTACTCCGGCAGACTGACCCCGAATGGCGCCAGATCCCGGTCGAGCGCGAGCTCGAGTTCTCGGGTGCCTCGCAGGAAGATCCGCCACGCCTGCTGCTCCTGCTCGGAGAGCCATCGCACCCCTGCGTTCACGACCTACCCGACCCGCTGCGTGTCGCCGGTCACCACCGGGTCCGTCACCGGGCCCGTCGGCGAGCGCCCATGCGGCGCTCGCTCGGCCGGAGCACCGGTCCGCCGGCGTCGGCAGCGGCCAGCGCCAGGGCCCTGCCGTGGTCGGCCAAGGCGTCGACGACGGCCTCGGTGGTCGGCTCCGGCGCGAGGACGTCGACCCGTAGTCCGTGCTCCTCGACCGCCTTGGCGGTCTGTGGACCGATACAGGCGATGATCGTGGACGAATGTGGCTTGCCGGCGATGCCGACGAGGTTACGAACCGTCGAGCTCGAAGTGAAGACGACCGCGTCGAAGGCGCCGGACTTGATCGCGTCCCGCATCCGCTGCGGCGGCGGGGCGGCCCGGACTGTCCGGTATGCCGTGACGTCGTCGACTTCCCAGCCACGACCCTTCAGACCCGCCACGAGAGTCTCGGTGGCGATGTCGGCGCGCGGCAGAAAGACCCGGTTGATCGGGTCGAGGTCCTCGTCGAACTCCGGCCAGTCCTGGAGCAGGCCGTGGGCCGACTGTTCCCCGGTGGGGACGTGGTCCGGGACGAGCCCCCAGTCCCGCAGGGCCGCGGCGGTGGGTCCGGAGACGGCCGCGATCTTCAGCCCGGCGAAGGAGCGCGCGTCCAGACCATACTCATCGAGCTTCTCTCGAACAGCGCGGACCGCGTTGACTGAGGTGAAACCGACCCATTGGTACCGGCCGGTGACCAGGCCAGTGATGGCGCGGGTCATCTGCTGCGGGGTGCGGGGTGGCTCGACGCTGATCGTCGGGACCACACTCACCTGGGCACCGCAGCGCTCGAGCCGAGTGGTCAGCCCCGTGGAGGGCTCCTTGGTGGCCGGGACAAGAACGCGCCAGCCATAGAGGGCCCGGGTCTCAAACCACGACAGGCTCTCGCGTAGCGCCACGGTGGGGCCGGCGACGAGCAGGCAGGGCACACCGAGGTCACTGACAACCCCGGACGCGTGCTCGAGGGTCGTGGTCACGGTCGCTTGCTCGACTGAGGTGCCCCGTTGGGTGATCGCCACCGGAGTGTTCGGCGCCCGTCCGGCGGCCAGGAGCGCAGCGAGCGAGCTGGTCAGCGCCTTCGGGCTGCCCAGGGCGACCACAGTCACCGAGTCGGCGACCGAGCCGGCGACGTCGTCCTCGGTGCTCGTCGGCCCGAGGACGTGGATCGACGTCGAGGTGGCCGCGGTCAGTGGCACACCGGCATACGCGGGAACGGCATGCACCGCGCTGACCCCGGGCACGATCTCGAACGGCACCCCGGCCGAGGCGCACGCGCTGGCCTCCTCGGCCAAGCCGTTGAACACCGACGGATCCCCGTCCATCAGTCGCACGACAAGCCCGCCCGGGTGCGTCCTGGCGGTGCGCACGACGAGCTTGGCATGCTGGGCGTGGGTGAGCGGCTGGCCGTGCTCGCCGCGCGAGGCATCGACAATCTCGGCACCGGGGGCGGCATACCGGCTGACCAGGTCCGCAGCGGTGAACTGGTCGACAACGACCGCGTCCGCGCTGCCGAGACGGTCGACGGCACGCAGGGTGAGCAACCCGGCGTCGCCGGGGCCGACACCGACGAAGGCAACCGCAGCCGGGGGTCGACTCGGGGCCGTCGCGCGGGTGCGACGGGTCGTGGGCGCGGGTCGGAAGTTCGTCACTGGGCACGCTCCAGGGCGGTCGACGATAGGGCAGGCGCCATCCCGGTGCCGAGGGTCATCGGGTCACCGCCTCGGTGGCGTGGCGCAGACCGTGGAAGGCGAGGATCTGCAGCTCGGTAGCGAGGTCAACGGCTCGCAGGGTGACTGTCTCGGGCACCCTGACCATGGTCGAGGCGAAACTGAGGATCGCTCGCACCCCGGAGGCGACGAGCTCGTCCGCGACGTCCTGGGCACTGGCTGCGGGCGTCGCGATGACCCCGATGGCCAGACCCTGGGTGGCCACGAGATCGGGCAACGCACTCATCGGGCGGACGGTGAGCCCAGCGACGAGGCTGCCGTGCAAGGCGGGGTCCCGGTCGAGTGCGGCGATGACGGTGAACCCCCGCTCGGCGAACCCGCCGTATGCCGCCAGGGCCCGGCCGAGGTTGCCCATCCCAACGATGGCGACCGGCCACTCCCGGGCCAGGCCCAGGGCCAAGGAGATTTCTCCCGTGAGCCGCTCGACGTCGTAACCGACGCCGCGCACTCCGTAGGAGCCCAGGTGGGAGAGGTCCTTGCGCAGCTTGGCTGAACCCACACCGACGAGCGCGGACAGCTCCTCCGAGCTCACCCGGGTGGTCCCCGCCGTGGCGAGCCCGGTCAGTGCGCTCAGGTAGGACGGGAGCCGAGACACGGTCGCGTCGGGGATCCCCCGGCGGGCAGCCACCTGCGTGGTCACGCTCACCGCTCCTTCCGACACGTCACCATCACCCATCCCTCGGGCCGATGGACGACCGTGGGTCCCATCCAGCCTACGCAGACGTGAACGGATGCACAAAGCCACAAGGACCCCCGTGAGATGTTCCACAGGCGCCGGGGTGTATAAGCCCCGCCTCTGCCACCGTCAGCGCGGCGCTGCACGCGCCAGGGACAGCGGGTGGGTTGTCGAGGCTCAGGCCTGCAGCGCCGCCCGCAACCGGCCCGGGTCGACCCACCAGTGGTCGTGCTCGACTCCGTCGACGAGGGTGACCGGGATCTTGTCCGCCCACCTCGCGAGCAGCGCGGGATGAGCGTCGATGTCGATCTCCTCGAAGTCCACCCCGAGTTCGCCGGTCACTGCCGCCACGGACTCCCGGGCGAGGTCACACAGGTGACATCCGGTTCGGCCGACGAGGGTGACCCGGACCGTCCGGTCACCTGGCGAGCCCACTGGTCCACCCCCGCTCACGGCATACCCCATCCCGCCGTCGTCAGAAGAAGACCGACCGTCGCCGCATAAGCAGCGCGTAGAGGGTCTGCTGGATGGTCTCGCGGACCTGGTCGGTGAGGTCGAAGACGAGCATCGGGTCCTCCGCCGCACCCTCCCCGAAGGTATCCGTGCGGATCGGGGCCCCGAACTCGATGATCCACTTGCTCGGCAAGGGAATCAGACCGAGTGGACCCAGCCAGGGGAAGGTCGGGGTCACCGGGAAATAGGGAGCACCGAAGAGACGGGCCAGTGTCGGCAGGTTGCCGATGATGGGGGCGATCTCCTCGGCGCCGACGATCGAGACCGGAATGATCGGCACCTGCGCCTTCAACGCACTGGCGACGAACCCACCCCGACCGAAGCGCTGCAACTTGTAGCGCTCGCTGAACGGTTTCCCAACCCCCTTGAACCCCTCGGGGAAGACCCCGACGAGCTCCCCGCGGGTGAAGAGTCGATCCGCATCGACGTTCGTCGCCAAGGTCGAACCCCCTCGCCGGGCCCACGTGCCGAGGATAGGGGTGGCGAAGACCAGGTCCGCACCCAGGGCACGCATGACCCGGTGTGCTGGCGTCTCGTCATGCAGCGCGACCTGGAGCATGAGACTGTCGACGGCGACCGTCCCCGAGTGGTTCGCGACGACGAGCGCAGGACCCTGCGCAGGGACGTTCTCGGCGCCGCGCACCTCGACCCGGAACCAGGAGTGGTAGATAGGGCGCAGCAGCGGGAGGATGACGTTCTCGGCGAAGTGCTCGTCGTAGCCGAACTCGTCGACTGTGTAGTCTCCCTCGATCCGGCGCCGGACGAAGGCCAGCGTGTGCGCGATCCGCCGCTCGATCTCCTCCGGGGAGAGCCCGGCCGCACTGGCGGCGGACCGCATGAGGGCGATGGCCGTGGTGAGGATCTCCTCAAGCCGTGGGATCGGCAGCGAACCCCGGCTCTCGGACAGAGTCGGGTCGAGCGGCGCCGCAGTGCCACCTGGACGACCGGCGGGCTGCCGTGTGCCCGGCTCGGGCGCCAGACGCAGGTGTCCGCCAACCTTGTCGTCCGCGAGGCGCTTCTGTCGGGGCGTGCGCCGAGTGGGGCGCTGCGACGGGACCGGGGCCTCCCCAGCGGCGCGTGGCGGTGGCGTGGCTGATCGCTCAGTGCTCGGGCGCCGCTCCCCGCGCTGACGCCGCGCCGCACTCTGACCCTGCTCCCCGCTCTGACGCCCCTGCCCGCTCTGGCGCCGCTCCCCGCTCTGACCCTGCTGCCCGCTCTGACGCCGCTCCCCACTCTGACGCCGCGCCTTGGTCGAGGGGGCAGAGGTCACCGTGGGGACGGGGCGGTGCTTCCGGCGCGACACCGTGGTCTCAGCGGGCGGTGCGGCCGCCTCCCCTGGACTGGGCTTCCCTGGACTGGGCTTCCCTGGGCTGGGCTTCCCTGGGCTGGGCTCCCCTGGGCTGGGGTCGACCACCACCGGCTCGGCCGCCAGTTCATCGGCCTCGACCGCCGCAGTGAGCAGCGGGGTGCTCCGGCGACGGTCGCGCTCGTCGCTGGCCCGGGCGGCCCCCGAAGCAAATGCGGACGTCGGTGTCGAACCTGACCTCGTCGGGGGTACCCGTTTCTTCGGTGCCATCAGCCCTGCCCTCCCCGCATCCGGGCGACCCCGCTGGCCGCGGCCCCGATCGCACTGCTCACTGCTCCTGCGACCGCGTCCGGGCCCGGAATCGGCCAGCCGAGGCTGTGTGCATAGTCCTCGAAGGCCCCTCGGGTCGTGTAACGCGGCTGAAAGCCCAAGATCGTGCGCATCCGGGTGGTGTCCAACCCTCGCCCATGGGCGAGCAGGCTCATCTGGTCTGGGGAGAAGTCAGCGAGCCCAAGCCGTTTCGTCATGGTTCCGACGGGGCCGGCGGCGAACATCGGCACCATGACGAACGGACGACCGCTCAGCGCTGCAGCCTGCAGCACGGTGACCACTCCATCGCCAGCGAGGTTGACGACACCCTTGGCTTCACCAGTTGTTGCCAGGACCATCGCGTCGACCGCGTCGACTTCGTGGAAGAACTGCAGCCGGGCGTCGAAGCCGAACGGCACCGGGATGACCGGCAGCGAGAAGTAGTCCGTCATCGAGGTGCGGATCTGCGGACCGATGATGTTGGCGAAGCGGAGCATGAGGATGTCGGTGTCCGGGCAGCGCCGGGCGAAACCCCGCACATAGCCCTCCACCTCGATGGAGTCCTTGCCGAATCCGGATCGGGGCAACCGTTTTGCGGCCATGTCCTCGGTGAACATCGCCGGGTCCCGGGGAGTGGACCCATAGACCGCAGCGGAGGACTTCACGACCAGCCGGCGCACGCTCGGAGTTTTCTGGCAGGCCGCGAGGAGTTGCATCGTCCCGATGACGTTGATCTCCTTCTGCGGGGTCCGCCCACCGACAAAGGTCGGCGTCGCAATCACGTTCATGTGCACGACGGTGTCGACTTCGGCCTGCGCCATCACCTTGGCGATCATCGGGTTACGGATATCGGCCCGGACGAAGTCGGTGGCCCCGAGGTCGTGCGGCGGCGGGATGACGTCGACCCCGATCACCGTGTCGACGGACGGATCAGCGGTCAATCTGCGAGCAACGAGGCCGCCGAGGTATCGGGACACCCCGGTCACGAGCACTCTCCTGCCCATGCGCGGTCCTTTCGTTGCAGTCGACGTCAACGATTGTCCGTCATCGCGCCCGGTGGCAAGGATCGTCCTTCATCACCTCGTGGACAACGATTGTCCGTCATCGCCCCCGGTGACGATGAAGGGCCCCGACGAGGACGCCTGGGGCCCAGTCGCCGGCGTCCTGGTGCGGACGCCGCCGGTCACTTCTTGTTGCGCCGCTGGTGGCGCGTCTTGCGCAGCAGCTTGCGGTGCTTCTTCTTGGCCATCCGCTTGCGGCGCTTCTTGATGACTGAACCCATGTGCTGTTCCTCGGCTGACTCTCGGCTGCTGACTCTCGGTGTGACCCGGTGGGCGACCCACTGCGACGGTGCCCGCGCAGCGACGGTTCACCCTACCGGCGGGACGCTCCGGCCCCAAACCACGTGGGCCCCCAGCGCGGACCGACCGCGGCGTCCGGGCCGATACCCCCGACCCCGGACAGATCGGTGGGCGGACCCGCGCCGGATCCGCCCACCAATGACCCCCCGCGCTGGTGTGAGAACTGCGCGGAGGCTCGTTCACGCCGTGTCGACGTATGAGCTGCGCAGGTACTTGTGCACCTCGTCCTCCGGAACCCGGAAGGACCGGCCGACGCGGATGGCCGGCAAGTCGCCGGCGTGCACCATGCGGTAGACGGTCATTTTCGACACGCGCATGATCGAGGCGACCTCGGCGACGGTCAGGAACCGCACCGCGCCGAGCTGACGCTCCTGGGACATGAGTACCTCGATCTCTGCACGCGCGCGGCCCGACGCCACGGCCGGTGACCTTCCACGGGCGTGCATGGGCAACCTTAGGGGCACGTGTGACGTCTGGGGAAGTCGGAGACAGGAATTTCTCAACCTGTCCAGTCGACACGCCGGCACCCTGCGTGAGCGCACCGTGCAGATGTCGCGTGTCAATCGAACCAGGGGTCGAGGCCGTGGAGGGGGAAGACAGCTTCTCTGGTGGTCATGATCGCCCGGTCCACGGCGTCGTCGGGGTTGTGCCCCATCCCCCACGGCCGCACCCAGATCGGCAGGTCGCTCGTGGGAAGGTCTCCCATCCGCTCCGGGCCGGAGCGCTGGAGACGCGCTCGGACCAGGTCACGCCACGTCTGGGGGATCTCCGCAGATACGGGGACCGGCGCGTGCGCTGCGATCGCCGTCAGGTGAGTCCAGGAGCGCGGGACGACGTCGACGACCTCGTAGCCACCGCCACCGAGGGCGATCCACCTGCCGTCGCAGAGTTCGTGGGCCAGGGTGTGCATCATCTCGTGCGAGCGTCGCTGGCCGTCGATGGAGACGGCCATGTGGGCCAATGGATCCTTGGCGTGAGTGTCGCAGCCGTGCTGGCTGATCAGGATGTCTGGTGCGAACGCGCGGACGAGCTGGGGAACTACCGAGTCGATAGCCCGCAACCAGGCCGAGTCACCGGTCCCCGGGGGCAGGGCGACGTTGACTGCCGATCCCTTGGCCCGGGGCCCCCCGATGTCGGCCGGCCAACCGGTCCCGGGGAACAGTGCCCGTCCGGTCTCATGCACCGAGATGGTCAGGACGTCGGGGTCGTCCCAGAAGACCCGCTCTACCCCGTCGCCATGGTGCACGTCGATGTCCACGTAGGCGATCCGATGCACCCCCTGGGCCTGGAGCCACCGGATGGCGACCGCAGCGTCGTTGTAGATGCAGAAGCCGGCGGCGTGATCGGGCATCGCGTGGTGCATGCCGCCGCAGTAGTTGACCCCGTGGGTGAGTGCCCCTGACCACACCGCCTCGGCCAGGTCCAGGGTCCCCTGGACGATCCGCGCACTGGCTTCGTGCATCCCGACGAAGGCTGGGTCATCGTCGGTGCCCAGGCCGCGTCGCTGGTCCGCGGAGTCGGGCTCGGCCGAGGCGTGCCTGACTGCTGCGATGTATGCCGGGTCATGGACCAGTTCGAGCATCTCGTCGGTGGCGGTCCCTGGGGCGTGCACATCGACCTCGTCGAGCACCCCGAGGCTCTCCGCCAGCCGGGTCGTCAGCTCCAGCCGAACCGGAGCCATCGGATGGTCCGGACCGAAGTCGTACCTCGTGAAGCTCTCATCCCAGATCACCTGCGCCCGCGCCGTCATGTCCGCACCGTACTCGGGTGCGACTAGCCTCGCCTCTGGAACCCCCACTGACGAAGGGATCGGGGCACCGCATGTCACCTCGCGAGAGCAGCGACGACGACGTCCTCGTCATCGGCCTAGGCCGGTTCGGTGCCGCCGCGGCGGTCGAGTTGCGCCGGCTCGGACACCGGGTCACGGCGATGGAGCGCGACGGTGCTCGTGCCGAGCGCTTCCTCGGCACGCTCACCCACATCATCCACGCCGATGGCTCAGACCCGGCGGCCTGCCGCAAGGCCAAAGCCTCCCAGTACCGCATCGCCATCGTCGCCATAGGCTCCTCGATCGAGGGGTCCGTCCTCGCTGCTGCCAACCTCGTCGACGCGGGAGTCGAGAACATCTGGGCCAAGGCGACGACACCCGAGCATGCCCGCATCCTTGACCGGATCGGCGTCCACCACGTGGTGCGCCCCGAGTCGGACACTGGCCGGCGGGTCGCCCACCTCGTCGGTGGCCGGCTGCAGGATTTCATCGAGTTCGACGACGACTTCGCCATCGTCAAGATGCGCCCACCCCAGGAGATGATCGGCTTCACCCTCGAGCAGAGCGGGGTGCGCCGCAAGTACGGCGTGACCATCATCGGCGTCAAGTCACCCGGTGAGGACTTCACGTATGCCGTGCCGTCGACGAAGGTGTCTGCACACGACGTCCTCCTCGTCAGCGGGCCGACGAACCTCCTGGAACGCCTGGCGGCCCGCCCCTGACCCCGCCTGGCCCGACCCACGCCACTCGCCTTCGTTAGCCGCTGGGGCCGCCGGATCGGGCTGCACGGTGACCGCGCCGAGCGACAGCGCGATCAGGGGTCAGGGAGCCGGGTTCAGTACCTCGTGGTCCGCCCGAAGCTGCCGCGGTCCTCGCCCAGCGGGAGGGTCATCGCGATCTCCTCCTCGCCGTCGACCTTGCTCACCACCCGCATCGGGCGACGTGAGGACGTGGGGCGGAAGCCGAAACCCGAGGCGAACGCAACTGCCCGGGCGTTGTCGGTGCCCACCCAGTAGTACAGCTGCCGGTTCCCGGCGTTGGCGGCCACCTTCGCTCCGGCCCGCACCAGGGCAGTGGCGACTCCGCTGCCTCGTCGCTCGGGAGCCACCCACAGGCCGAAGAGCTGCGCGATATGCGCCTCCTCGGCATACGCGCCGATGCTGACCACCCCGACGACCTCTCCGTCGGATTCCGCGAGCAGCCGGACGGAGCGCTCCATCCGTGCCCTCCAGAAATCCTCAGGCGCGGCTGCTTCCTCCTCGTGGGTGGCGACGAAAGCTTCCGGGGACTCCTGCAGCGCGGTGAGGCGGACCGACCGGAACTCCGCCCAGTCGTCGACCCCCAGTCTGCGTACGGTGATCTCGGCCATGGCCCACACTCTTGCATGCCAGGGGCGGCCGTGCGCACTCCAGTCCCGCTCCGCGATCCATCGGCAGCGTCGGTGAACGGCCAGTGAACGGCATAGGGCACCGTTCGGAGGCCGCCCAGAAGGCTTCTGAACGCCCGGGTCGGGGAGTGCCGGTCAGCCCGCGGCGAGATCGTGCGAGCGTTGAGCGGCGGCCTCCATGGCCCGGATGAAGGCTGCCCGCACCTTCTGATCGTCGAGTTCGCGCAGCGCGGCGGCCGTCGTCCCTCCCGGGGAAGTCACCTGCTCGCGCAGCACGGTCGGGTGCTGACCGGTCTCCTTCATCATCGTCGCCGCCCCATAGAGGGTCTGGACGACGAGCTCGGTGGCCGTGGCTCGCGGCATACCGAGGACGACGCCGGCCTCGATCATCGCCTCGACCACGTAATAGATGTATGCCGGACCCGAGCCGGAGATCGCGGTCACCGCGTCTTGAAGCTTCTCGGGGACCTCGACGACCTTGCCGACCGCGGCGAGGAGCGACTCTGCTTCACGCAGCTGGTCGTGACTGACCCGGCTGCCTCCGCTGATCGCAGCCATCCCCTGGTCGACCAGGGCCGGAGTGTTCGGCATGACCCGGATGACGGCGCGGCCCTGGGGCAGGCGGGTTTCGAGGAACTCCGTGGTGATCCCTGCGGCAAGGCTGACGACGAGGTTGTCCTCGTGCACGTGCGGCGCGATCTCCTCGATAAGCGAGGCCATGTCCTGCGGCTTGACGACGAGGACGAGGGTGTGAGCGGCTTCGGCGGCCTCGGCGTTGCCCAGGATCCGCACGCCATACTTCGCAGCGAGCTCGTCGGCCCGTTCCTGCCGGCGCTCGGTGATGATGAGCTCCCCCGGCGAGCGCCCCGACCGCAGCAGTCCGGACAGGAGGGTCTCGCCCATGACGCCGGCACCGAAGATCGCGACTGTACTCATGGACGTCGAGTATGCCGTTCGCCGCCATGGGCGCGTCCTGCCGTCCCAACGCGGGCGCGGTCCGGGAGTTGAGGTGCCGAACCCACGATGCGTGGTGCCGCCGGAGCAGGCTGTGACGGAGCGGGCTGTGCGCCTGGAGGTGAGGTCAGCCGGAGGCGACCAGTCAGCCGGAGGCGACCAGTCAGCCGGAGGTGACCAGGCTGCGCAGGAAGAACTGGAGGTTGGCCGGGCGTTCGGCCATCCGCCGCATGAGATAGCCATACCACTCATCCCCGAACGGGATGTAGACCCGCATCTGGTGGCCTCGGTCAGCGATCCGCTTCTGCTCCTCGGGGCGCACCCCGTAGAGCATCTGGAACTCGAAGGTGTCTGCGGAGCGGTCGTGATGGGTCGCCAATGAGCGCGCGATGTCGATCAGCCGCGGGTCATGGGTGGCAAGCATCGGGTATCCCGGCCCGGCGAGGAGGACCTTCATGCACCGGACGTAGGACAGGTCGACATCCTCACCGTCCTGGAAGGCCACGGACGCCGGCTCCTTATAGGCGCCCTTGCACAACCGGATCCGGCTGCCTTCGACTGCGAGGTCCCGACAGTCCTGCTCCGTGCGGTGCAGATAGCTCTGCAGGACCGCGCCGACCCAGGGGAAGTCGGCACGCAGATCGTTGACTGCCGCCAGCGTCCGGTCGGTCGTCGTGTGGTCCTCCATGTCGATGGTCACGGTCGTGCCGGCACGGACAGCCGCGGCGCAGATGTCCCGGGCCAGGTCGAGAGAAATCGCGTCCCCGTCCTGGGGCAGAGCCTGACCGAGCGCGCTGAGCTTGAGGCTGACCTCGGCAGCGCCGAAACGTGACAAGTCCTCGGCGGCCAGCGCCTCGAGCAGGGCGACATAGGCGTCCCGGGTGTGCTCGGCCTGAGCCCGCTCGGTGGTGTCCTCACCCAGGAAGTCGATCGTTGCCAGCCGGTTCGTGGCCCGCAGGTCGCCGGTGGCGCGCACGGCGTCGGCCACAGCGGGACCCGGGACGTAGCGGGCGACGACTCCGCGGCTCAGGGGGGTCTTCTCGATGCTCTGGCGCACCACGGTCGACTGGGAGAGGCCGAGGAGGGCAGCGCGGAGGACGTCAGCGGCTTCCATGGTGGTCACGCTATCGCCCAGCGTCGCGCCTTCGAAAGTGCACACACGCCCCGGCGCGGCCGAGAACGAGCGGCCCAGAAGGAATGCGGCGCCCTCGATCGCCGGGCGAGTCGGTCCCCCGGACCTCCGCTCGACGTCTCGCGGGTCCGAGCGTCGCCTCGTCCCAGCGCGACGGACCCCGTCACACCCCGGAACCGTGGCGACCTCCCGGAAGGTTTCCGGGAGGTCGCCACATTTTCGGGGTCACCCCGAAATCGTGAGGCGGGTGAGGTGTATGTGGCGGATGAGGTGGGTGAGGTGTATGTGGCGGATGAGGCGGGTGAGGTGCATGGGGTGACAGGTCAGGGGGTGCGTCGGCGCAGAGTCAGCGAGCCTAGGAGCAACGACACGACGACGAACCCGCAGATGATCCCGGCCTTGGCCCAGACCGCCGGGGCCGAGCTTGCGGTGATCTCGTTCATCGCGTCGACGACGTAGGACAGCGGCAGGACGTCGGAGACCAGCTCGAGGACCCGTGGCATCTGGTCACGGGGGATGAGCAGGCCACAGAGGAGGAACTGCGGGAACAGGAAGGCTGGCATGAACTGCACGGCCTGGAACTCGGTTCGAGCGAAGCCACTGGCAAGCAGCCCGAGGGCGGTGCCCAGGAGCGCGTTGAGGACGGCGAAGAAGACCAGTACCCACAGTGGCCCGGCCACGGACAGCCCACACACCCACACCGCAAAGGTCGTCGCCACTACCGCCTGGAGCACCGCCATGGCCCCGAAGGCGAGGGCGTAGCCGACCATGAGGTCCCCTTTGCCCAGCGGCGTGGTCAGCAGCCGCTCAAGGGTGCCCGAGGTGCGTTCCCGCAGCGTCGCCACCGACGTGACGACGAACATGACGTTGACCGGGAAGATCCCGAGCAGCGCGGCCCCGATCTGATCGAAAACCGGAGTCGGGGAGTCCGCATAGATCCAGGCGAGGATCCCGAGCAGCACGCATGGCACGACGAGCATAAGGGCGATCGTGCGCGGGTCGCCGCGCAGTTGGCGCAGGATCCGGGCGGCCGTGGCGAGGGTGATCCGTGGGTTCATCACCGCTCACCGGGCCCCTTACGGTGTCGCCCTGCGCCGTGTCGCCCCATGCCACGCCCTCCTCGACCGTGTCTGACTCGGCCGGGTCTGACTCGGCCGGCGCCGGGTCGTATGTCGTCGCCGGGCCGTATGTCGTCGCCGGGCCGTATGTCGTCGCCGTGACCGTCGCCCGCCCGCTCGCCTCGGTCGGCAGCGTCGACGAGGGCGAGGAAGGCGCCTTCGGCATCATCGGCCCCGGTCCGGGCCAGCAGTTGCGGGAGCGTGCAATCTGCGAGGATCTCGCCAGCGCGGATGAGGACCAGCCGATCGCACCGGGTCGCCTCATCCATGACGTGGCTGGACACCAAGACCGTGCGTCCCTGAGCTGCTTGGCCACGGAAGAGGGTCCACAGCTCACGCCGAAGCACTGGGTCGAGCCCGACGGTCGGCTCGTCGAGGACGAGGATCTCTGGGTTACCCACCAGGGTCGAGGCCAGCGAGACCCGGGATAGCTGGCCGCCGGAGAGCCGACCGACGCGAGCCCGCGCATGGCTGGTGAGGTCGACCTCGGCGATGACGTCGTCCACCCGCGCCGGTGGCGCCCCCGCGATCGCGGCGAAGTAGGCGACGTTGTCCCGCACGGACAGGTCGGCATACACGCTCGGCGCCTGGGTGAGGTAGCCCACTCGATGACGCAGACTCGACGACCCAGCCGGCTCCCCAAGGACCGTGACCGTGCCTGAGGTGACGAGCTGCACACCGACGATCGCACGCATCAGGGTGGACTTGCCCCCGCCACTGGGCCCCAAGAGTCCGACGACCTGACCCGCGGGCACGGCCAGCGACAGGTTCCGCAGCGCCATCCGCCCCCCTCGTTCGACGCTGAGCCGCTCGGTAACGACAGCCCCGGCAGTCCCGACAGCCCCGCTGGTCCCGACAGCCTCACTGGTCCCGACAGCCTCACCCGCTCTGGTGGCCTTCATCGCCTGGTCCGGGTGCTCCGGCGCACCGGCGGCTCGAGGTGGAGCCGGGCAAAGGCGAGCGACTCGGCCAGGTCGAGTTCTCGCTGCTCCGCGTTGGCGCGCCGGGTGCCGATCTCCACGACGACCACCCCGCTGAAGCCGCTCGTGCGCAGCCGTTCCAGGACGGTGCCGCAGGGCTGGCCTCCGCGTCCCGGGACGAGGTGCTCATCCATGACGGACCCGGTGCCGTCCGCGAGGTGAAGGTGGGTGAGCCGCGGGCCGAGCGCCTGCACCATGGCCAGAGCATCGGCATGGGCAGTTGCGGTGTGCGACAGGTCGAGGGTGACGTGGGCATACGGCTGGGGTACCGGGTCCCAGTGCGGCAGGTAGGCCTCGACGTCGCGCACCCGCTTACCGGCCGGAGCTCGCCACGGATACATGTTCTCCACCGCGAGGAGGATACCGCTGGACTCCTCGCGCGCAGCCACCCCCTCGGCGAAGTTACGGGCATAGTCCTTCTGCCAGCGGAAGGGCGGGTGGAGCACCACCGTCCGTGCTCCGAGCTCGGCGGCGAGGTCGATCGAGCGGTCGACTTTTCCCCACGGATCGCTACCCCAGACCCGCTGCGAGATGAGCAAGGTCGGGGCGTGGACGGACAGTACGGGTATGCCGTGCAGCTCGACAAGGGCGCGTAGGGCCCCGGCCTCCTGGGTCACCTTGTCGGACCACACCATGACCTCGACACCGTCGTAGCCCAAGGCCGCGGCGTGCGCGAACGCACTGGCAGCGTTGTCGGGATAGACCGAGGCCGTGCTCAGCGCGACCGGCGTGCCCGTCACGCTCATCGCAGCACCACGCTCGTCGGATGTCGCCCCGCTCATCGAGCTATCCGGTCGAACACCTCGAGGATCGCGCTCTCGCTCACAGCCCACGGGGGTATCTCGCCAGCACGCACGTCACGGTGGACGCCGTTGCACTGCGACACGTGGGTGAACTCATCGTCGATGACCCCGAGGCGCATAACCCCCAAGGTATCGGCCTAGGGTGTGCACGTGCCTGAGACCCCACTGGACGGACCAGCAACCTGGGCAGAGTTCGCCGACCCGGCCGACCCCGCACAGCGCTTCCGGGTCGACCTGTCGTGGCTGACCTCGAGTTGGACCTGCATCTTCGGCAACGGGTGCAAGGGTATCTATGCCGACCGCCCGAATGACGGATGCTGCACCCTGGGGGCGCACTTCACCGACGACGACGACGTGGCCCGGGTCCAGGCGGCGGTCGCCGAACTCAGTGAGGCCGAGTGGGAGCACCACCCCGGCTATGGCCGCAACGGCGGCAAGGACCCCTCCCGGCTCGGGAAGTGGACCGAAGTCGAGGACGACGTGCGCAAGACCCGGGTCGTCGACGGGGCATGCATCTTCCTCAATGCTCCGGGCTTCCCCGGTGGGGCCGGGTGCGCGCTGCACCTGCACGCGGTCCACCAGGGCCATCCCCCGCACACGGTCAAGCCGGACGTGTGCTGGCAGTTGCCGATCCGGCGCAGCTACCGCACGGTGACTCGGCCCGATGACACGACCTACCTGGAGATCACCATCGGTGAGTACGACCGCCGCGGCTGGGGAGCCGGCGGGCACGATCTGGACTGGTTCTGCTCGGGGAGCACCCTGGCCCACATTGGGCGGGAGCCGGTGTATCGCAGCAGCCGAGCCGAGCTCGTCGAGCTCATGGGCGAAGCTGCGTATGCCGTGCTCGAGGTCCGCTGCGACGCCCACCTGGCGATGGTTCGCCAGCTGCGCACCCCGAAGGCCCGGACCATCCTGCCGCTGCTCGTGCACCCCGCGACTGTCCGGGCGGGCACCGTCGGCGGACGCCGTCGCGGGCCGGTCGGACGCCGCCGCCGCTAGGCGTGCCCTGAGGCCATGCGGTCATGCGGTCATGGCGTCAAGCGGTCATGGGCTCAAGCAGTCATGGGGTCATGAGCGAGCCGCGCGGGACGATTCCCAGCCCGAACATCTGGGGCT
>JBDIAO010000009.1:0-59584 GCA_039812375.1 Phycicoccus sp.
CTAGTGACCCGAGTGCTCGAGCCAGAGGGTCCGGGGTCGTCGATTGCTAGAATCGTCCTTCGCCGGCGTGGGCGATAACCCACCAACGGCCCAGATGGGCGGCGCCGGGTCCCTCTCACCCGTTGTCACGAAGGAGCCCTCCGCATGCCCATCGACCACAAGGTCAAGGACCTCGCGCTGGCCACAGCCGGCCGTCACCAGATCCGCCTCGCCGAGCACGAGATGCCTGGTTTGATGGCGCTGCGCGCCGAGTATGCCGCCAGCCAGCCGCTGGCTGGTGCCCGGATTGCCGGTTCGCTGCACATGACCGTCCAGACCGCCGTACTCATCGAGACCCTCGTCGCCCTGGGGGCCCAGGTCCGGTGGGCCAGCTGCAACATCTACTCCACCCAGGACGAGGCGGCCGCCGCGGTCGTCGTCGGCCCGCACGGCACCCCCGATAACCTCCAGGGCGTCCCGGTCTTCGCGTGGAAGGGGGAGAGCCTGGCGGAGTACTGGGAGTGCACCCGCCAGATCCTCACCTGGCCCGGCGACCCGCAGGATGGCGCCAACATGATCCTCGACGACGGCGGCGACGCCACGATGCTCGTGCACAAGGGCACCGAGTGGGAGAAGGCCGGCCAGGTCCCGCCGACCGGTGACGAGGACTCCGAGGAGTTCGGCGTCTTCAAGGCCCTGGTGCGCTCCACCATGGCCGCCGACCCGCAGCAGTGGACCAGGGTCGCCGCACAGATCAAGGGAGTCACCGAGGAGACCACGACCGGCGTGCACCGGCTCTATGAGCTGGCGCGGGCCGGAGAACTCCTCTTCCCGGCGATCAACGTCAACGACTCGGTCACCAAGAGCAAGTTCGACAACAAGTACGGCTGCCGCCACTCGGTCATCGACGGGCTCAACCGGGCCACGGACGTCCTCATCGGTGGCAAGGTCGCCGTCGTCGCCGGTTACGGGGACGTCGGCAAGGGCGTCGCGGCGGCTCTGGCCGGGCAGGGAGCGCGTGTCGTCGTCACCGAGATCGACCCGATCTGCGCCCTGCAGGCCGCGATGGAGGGTCACCAGGTCGACACCATGGACGCCGCGGCCACGTATGGCGACATCTTCGTCACCACCACCGGCTGCTTCGACGTCATCACCGCCGAGCACATGCAGTCCATGAAGGACAAGGCCATCGTCTCCAACATCGGCCACTTCGACAACGAGATCGACATGGCCGGCCTGGCCAAGGTGCCGGGCATCACCAAGACCGAGATCAAGCCGCAGGTCCACGAGTGGACCTTCGAGGACGGCACCTCGATCATCGTCCTGTCCGAGGGCCGGTTGATGAACCTCGGCAATGCCACCGGCCACCCCAGCTTCGTGATGAGCAACTCGTTCTCCAACCAGACGATCGCCCAGATCGAGCTCTTCGCCAAGGCCGAGGAGTACGTCGACGACGAGGGCGCGCCCACCGTGTCGACGCTGCCGAAGATCCTCGACGAAAAGGTCGCCAGGCTGCATCTGGAGGCCCTGGGCGTCGAGCTCACCGAGCTGACCAAGGAGCAGGCTGAGTACCTCGGTGTCGACGTGGCCGGTCCCTATAAGCCGGAGCACTACCGCTACTGAGCGCTCCTGGTCCGAGCCGGTATGCCGCTCACCGCGGTGGTGCCCTTATCGACCGAGCGACCCCGCGGGCGGCATACCCATGGGGTTGCTCGGCTCCCCGCAGATCCATGCGAGGATGACCGCGTGAGCCGAGCTGGAGGGGTGGACGAGGTGAAGGGGCACCTGCTCGTCGTCGACGACGACCTGGCACTTGCCGAGATGCTCGGGATCGTCCTGCGCGGGGAGGGCTTCGAGGTCACCCACGTGGCCGATGGCAACGCCGCACTGCCCGCCCTGCGGCAGGTCCGTCCGGACGTGGTCCTGCTCGACGTGATGCTGCCGGGCATCGACGGACTCGAGGTATGCCGCCGGATCCGGGCCGAGTCCGATGTCCCCATCGTCATGCTCACCGCCCGCACCGACACCCTCGACGTCGTCGCTGGCCTGGAGTCCGGTGCCGATGACTACGTCGTCAAACCGTTCAAGCCCCAGGAGCTCATCGCGCGGGTTCGAGCCCGGTTGCGCCGTGGCGACGACGCCGCCGCGGAGCGGCTGACCATCGGCGACCTGACCATCGACGTCGCCGGGCACTCCGTGCATCGGGGCGAGGAGGTCCTTGCCCTGACCCCGTTGGAGTTCGACCTGCTCGTGGCGCTGGCTCGACGGCCCTGGCAGGTCTTCACCCGGGAGGTGCTGCTGGAACAGGTGTGGGGCTACCGGCACGCCGGCGACACTCGTCTGGTCAACGTCCATGTGCAGCGGCTGCGCAGCAAGGTCGAGCAGGACCCGGACAACCCGCGGGTCGTGGTCACCGTCCGCGGCGTCGGCTACAAGGCGGGCCCGGCCTGAGCATGGCCGAGCAGGCCTCGAGCAGGAGCTTCCCGCTCCATCCGACCCCCAGGCCGAGCATGTCCCAGCGGGCCCGAGGTGTGCGGCAACGCTGGGCCAGACGCACTGCGTCGGCTCGCCGCGCCCTCGCGGTGCGGACCCGGCGGCTCGGCCGGTACTGGCGCGAGTCACTTCAGGTGCGCGTCGTCGTCACGACTCTGCTGCTGACCACCACTGTCGTCCTGCTGCTGGGAACCTATCTCTACAACGAGATCGCCCGGGGCCTTGAGACCCAGCGGATCACTGCGAGCCAGTATGAGGCGCGCACCCTGGCCCGGCAGACCCAGGCCCTGCTCGACGGGGTGTCGAACACCACCGTCGACGCCTTGAACAACAGCGTCAACGACATCGTCCGTAAGGTCCTGACCCCGCCCGGTCCCAACCCCACCCGGTTCGCGATCCTCACCCGCTCCCTGACCAACACGAGCCCACGGGTGCTGGCGACGATGACCTCCGGTGACGTCCCGCTCTCAGCGATCCAGAACGACCTGCGTAAAGCTGTCGCCGCCAACCCCACGACCCAACAGACCCAGGTAGCCCCGATCATCCTCGACGGTGAGCAGGTGCCGGCCGTCATGGTCGGCAGTGCGGTGCTCATCCCGTCAGCGGGGTACTACGACCTGTACTTCATCTTCCCGATGACCCAGGAGCGGCAGGTCATGCGGGTGATCAGCCAGGCCTTCCTCGTGGCCGGGGTCGTCCTGGTCCTGCTCATCGCCCTCGTCGCCTGGGTCGTGGCCCGTCAGGTCGTCACCCCAGTGCGCCGGGCCGCCACCGTCGCCGAGCGCATCGCTGGCGGGAAACTCAACGAGCGGATGTCCTCGCGCGGCGCCGACGAACTTGCCCTCCTGGGAACCTCGTTCAACGCGATGGCTGACTCGCTGCAGCACCAGATCCGCCAGCTCGAGGACCTCTCCCAGGTCCAGCAGCGCTTCGTCTCGGACGTCTCCCACGAGTTGCGAACGCCGCTGACGACGATCCGGATGGCCGCGGACGTCATCCACGACGCCAGTGGAGGCTTCGATCCCGTGCTCGCCCGCTCTGCTGAACTCTTGCAGGGCGAGCTTGACCGCTTCGAGGCGCTGCTGGCGGACCTGCTTGAGATCAGCAGGTTCGACGCGGGGGCGGCAGCGCTGGACACCGAGCGGGTCGACCTGCGCTCGACCACCCAGCGGGTCGTCGAGGCAGCCGCACCGCTGGCGCAGCGCCGGGGCAGCGACCTCCTGCTCTCGCTGCCGGACACTGCGGCGGTCGCCGAGGTGGACGAGCGGCGGGTCGCCCGGATCCTGCGCAACCTCGTCGTCAACGCCGTCGAGCACGGCGAGGGACACCCGGTGCGGGTCGAGGTCGCTGCTGGCGACGGTGCCGTGGCCATCGTCGTCTCGGACTCCGGCGTCGGCCTGCGCCCAGGGGAGAGCGCGCTGGTGTTCAACCGCTTCTGGCGCTCCGACCCGGCCAGGGCGCGCACCACTGGGGGGACCGGGCTGGGGCTGTCCATCGCTCTGGAGGACGCGCACCTGCACCACGGATGGCTCCAGGCCTGGGGTGAGCCCGGGATCGGGTCCCGGTTCCGGCTCACCCTGCCGGTCGACCCCGACGTCGCGATCGAGCACTCGCCATTGCCGCTGTCCCCGCCGAGGCGGTCATGAACCGGCGCACGGTGCGCTGCGTCGCGGCATACCTCGTCGCGGCGGTGCTGCTCTCTGGCTGCGCCGGCCTGGCCAGCCACACCGAGGTCCGCACCGGTCTCGATGTGACCGCGGGGGAGGATGTGCGAGTCCGGGTCGTCTTCCCGCCGCCGGAGCCCGGCGCGACGCCGGAGCAGATCGTCCGGGGCTTCATCCGGGCCGGGTCGACCAGTGACGGCGACTACGACAGCGCCCGGATGTTCCTCACCGCAGGGGTGGGTCGCACCTGGGTGCCCGACGGTGAGATCGTCGTCTTCGCCTCCGATCCGGCGCTCACCGTCAGCACTCCCAGACCCGACGAGGTCGTGGTCGACGGGCTGGCCATCGCGAGCATCTCTGCGGACGGGCACTACACGGCGCTCCCAGCCGGGACGACCCGCACCCTCGACGTGCGGCTGAGCAAGGTCGAGGGCGAGTGGCGGATCTCCAGCCTGCCGGCGGACTTCGGCAGATGGATCGCCGCCGCCGAGATGCCGCGCCTGGTCGCCCCGTATGCCGTGCACTACGTCGCGCGGGACCGGCGGGCCCTGGTGCCCGACATGCGCTGGTTCCCCCTCGACCACCTCTCCTCCCGGCTGGCCCGGGCCCAGCTCGATCCCGTGCCGGCCGACCTCAACGGAGTCGTCGAGTCCGCGATACCCCCCGGGACGCGGCTGACGGCCGACTCGGTGTCTGTGGCTGACGGGACCGCCACGGTCGACCTTGACACCCGGTCCCCGATCGACGAGCGGGCCCGGGAGGACCTGTGGGCGCAGTTTGCCGCGACGCTGACCCAGGATCCGCGCACCACCGCCGTCGTGGTCATGGTCGCCGGGGCCCTTCTCGAACTGGCCGGGAAGCCGACATCGGTGCACAACCCGGTCGAGGCTGGCTTCCCCCCGGTCACTCACGCTGCACCGCCGACCCCGTTGGTGCGACGGGATGACACCCTCTACTTCTTCGACGCCTCGGCGGCGCTGAGCGGCCTGGACCCCGCCCAGGCCGCCAACCGGGTCGCGCCGAACTACCCCAAGATCCCGGTCGACCTTGTCGACCTCGCCCTGTCCGAGGACGGCTCAGAGATTGCCGCGCTGGCCTCGGGGCGACGGATCCTCACCCGCTGGTATGACCGGATCCGGCACGACGTGCCCCCCTTCGGGACCGACCTGAGCAGACCGGCATACGACCGCAGTGGAGTCCTGTGGGTCGGGGCGGTCCCGACACCGGACAGCCGGTCGCCACAAGCCAGGCTGTTCGTCGTGCCCACAGACGCCGCCGCTGGCGGGACCCCGGGGCGCTCGGTCAGCCCGGTCGTCGTCCCCTGGCTGGAGGGACGCCGGGTCCGCCAGGTGCTGCCCAGCCCTGACGGTGAGCGCGTGGCGGTCCTCTCGCTGGCCCAGACCCGTGAGGGGAGCGCGGATGCGGACCTGCGCCTCGACGTGGCCGGGGTCGTCCGGGACGGCCAGGGACTGCCCACTTCCCTGGCAGCCCCACGTCGACTCGGGTCTTCGCTCGCCGAGGCGCGCGGTTTGGCCTGGGTGAGCGAGACGAGCGTGGCGACCTTGGGCGGGCCCGGAGGCGATGCCGCGCTGCAGCCGATGGTCCTTGGCATGGCCGGCGACGAGGACGTCCTCCCCTCCGTCCGGGACGCGATCACTGTGGTGACCACCGGTGGTCCGCGTGGCCTGGTTGCGCTGACCTCCACCGACCAGGTCTTCACCCGGGTCGGGGTGCAGTGGGTGCCCAGCGGCACCGGGACTGACGTGCTCGTCGGCGGTGGCTGAGCCGCCGGGAAGCGGGCGGAAGCAGGGGGGAGCGGGGGGAAGCCTGCGGTGATGCACAGGTCCGACGCTGACGGGGTCGTCATGCACACGAGGGGAGAGTGGGGTGCCAAGCCCGCCGTGATCGGCGACCCTGCGGTATGCCGTCGACACAGGTCCACTCAACCGCCGGCGCCCGAGTCGGCGCTGCGGTGGCGCTGCTGCTCGATCTGGCCCTGCCGTTGTCCTGCGCGGTCTGCCACGGACCAGCCGGGCCGGTCTGTCCAGGTTGCCTGGCCCTGCTGCGCGGCGCTCGCATCCGTGGGGGAGCAGCCCGGGTGAGGCCGCAGCCGTGCCCGCCGGGGATGCCGGCCACGTGGGCCGGAGCCCGGTTGCAGGACTGTGTGCGTCGGCTCGTCACCGCCCACAAGGATGAGGGGCGGCGGGACCTGGCCGTGGTGCTCGCCGAGATGCTCGCCGGTGCGGTGGCTGCGGCCTTGGCGACCCATCCGGCCCGGCTCGAGTGGAGACCGGTCCTGCTCGTCCCGGTCCCCGGCAGCCGCGCCTCGCGTCGTCGCCGGGGGGATGCCCCGGTACCTGCACTGACCGGGCGAGTGGTGACTCTGCTCGACCAGCCCACCCTCATCCGGGCTGACGCCCTCGTCGTGTCCCGACGGGTCCGGGACCAGGCCAGACTCAACCGGTCGGAGCGTGCTGCCAACCTGCAAGGGGCGTTCGCGGTCGCTGCCGGCTGGGCGCAGATCCTCAGTTGGTGTCCGGTGATCCTCGTTGATGACGTCCTCACCACCGGCGCGACCCTCGCCGAGGCTGCGCGCGCGGTGGACACTGTGCGAACCGCGGCTGTCCCGCCTCCGCTGGCCGCCGTGGTCGCTGCCACCAGCAGGCGTTCGCAAGCTGTCCGACCCGATCCCCCGCGCCGGGCCGGCCCCTGAACAGCCCAGGGGGTGGGGCCGGTGTTGCCCGGGCACAACGGGCCGACTAGCGTCAGGTCTGGAGGCTCTCTCAAGGTGGTGATGCCGCGGTTGACCGGCCCTGCGCAGGCGCATCAGACGCTAGTGACCTTTCACGAGCCCAGGAGGCCCACCCGTGGACATCGTCATCACCGGACGCCACGTCACCGTATCCGACCGCTTCCGTCGCCACGTCGAGGAGAAGCTGGCCAAGGTGGCCCAACTCGCGCCCCGGGCCCGCCGCATCGACGTCGTGGTCACCCATGAGGCCAACCGGCGGCAGGCCAAGGCCTGTGAGCGCGTGGAGATCACCGTGCTCGTCAAGGGACCGGTGATCCGCGCCGAGGCCTGTGAGGAGGAGCTGTACGCCGCACTCGACATCGCTCTCGACAAGCTCATGGAGCGGTTGCGTCGGGCCAACGACCGGCGCCTCGTGCGCCGTCGCGGCAACCGTGCCGCCGAACCGCCAGCCGAGGCGATCGTTGCGCGCCAGCCCGCAGACGTGCGCGGCGCAGAGCCGCCCGCGCAAGCCGCCGGAGAGTTCGACGGCTCGCCGGTCGAGGTGCGGGAGAAGATCCACCGGTCCTCGCCGATGACCCTGTCCGACGCCTTGCGTGAGATGGAGCTCGTCGGTCATGACTTCTATCTCTTCCATGACGTCGAGACCGACCGGGCGAGCGTGGTCTATCGACGGCGCGGGTGGAGCTACGGAGTCCTGCACCTCGACCTCGTCGAGGCGGACTCGTCGGTGTCCTGACGCCGACCCGGCTGAGTCTGGCCCGGGCCCGCCGGATCGCCCTGGCCGCCCAGGGGTTCGGTCGACCCCGTCCGCCCGTGGTGACCACTCGGCACCTGCGCTCGGTAGTGGCCACCCTCGGGCTGATTCAGGTGGACTCGGTCAACGTCCTGACCCGCTCGCACTACCTGCCGTTCTACAGCCGCCTCGGTCCCTACGACCGGGTCCTCCTCGACCGCCTGCGGGACCAGGCGCCCCGGGCGCTCATCGAGTACTGGGGTCACGAGGCGAGCCTGATGGCGCTGACCACGTGGCCGCTCTTCCGGTTCCGGATGCAGCTGGCGGCCACTGACTCGTGGGGCTGGATGCAGCAGGCGGCTCGTGAGCATCCCGACCTGCTCGAGACAGTGCGCGAGGTCGTCACCCGCCGCGGGCCGGTCACGGCCAGTCAGCTCGAGGCGGTGATCGCCCACGACCATGACCGGCCACGCGAGGACTGGGGCTGGAACTGGTCGTTGGTCAAGCGGGTCGTCGAGCAGCTGTTCTGGGCCGGTGAGGTCACCTCGGCCGGCCGCACAGCCCAGTTCCAACGCCGGTATGCCGCCCCGCAGCGGGTCTTCCCGCCAGCGCTGCGGTCCGTACTCGACGAGCACATCGATCAGAGCGAGGCATTTGTGGCGCTCATGGCGCTGGGGGCACGCGCGCACGGGGTGGGGACCGAGCAGTGCCTACGCGACTATGCCCGACTGCGGCCCGAGCAGGCCCGCCCCGCGCTGGCCAGGCTCCTCGAGCGAGGGACCGTCGAGGAGGTGCGGGTCGACGGGTGGCGGCGGACGGCATACCGGTGGGTCGGCGCCCGGCAGCCGCGGGAGGTCAACGCCCGGGCGTTGCTGTCCCCGTTCGACTCACTCGTGTGGACCCGGGAGCGCACCCGGGCGCTCTTCGGTTTCGACTATCGGCTGGAGATCTACACCCCCGGGCATCGGCGGGTGCATGGCTACTATGTGCTGCCGTTCCTGCTCGGGGAGGAACTTGTCGGCCGGGTCGACCTCAAGGCGGACCGGGTCGCCGGTCGCCTCCTCGTGCGACAGGTGACCTGGGAGCCCGGGCGCGGTGGCGTCGGTGACCGGGCCGAGCTGGCCGCTGAGCTGGAGTCCATGGCGGGGTGGTTGGGGATGGACGACATGCTCATCGAGCAGGCGGCTCGCTGAGCAGCAGCTCCCAGTGGTCGGCCGGGCCGACCGAGCCGTCTGGTGCGGCCGCGAGGTCCTCGTGGCCCCATCGGGTGAAGCCGGTCCGCTCGAGCACGGTGTTGCTCGCGACGTTGTCCGTGGCTGTCTCCGCCACGAGTCGGCGAAGTCCCAGCCCGCGCGGGGCCGGGGTCAGGGCATAGGCACAGGCGAGTCGGGCAGCCCGCAAGGTCACCCCTGCTCCGCGGGCGCTGGGTGCGAGGAAGTAGCCGAACTGCGCAGTGTCGCCGTCGGTGAGGGTGCCGCCGCGGGTGAAGACGAGGACTTCCCCGAGCGGGGTGTCGCTCGCGGCGTCGGCGATGCACCAGTTGATGCTGCATCCGCGCGACATGAGTTCGCGGCGGCGCAGCAACCATCCCTCGAACGTGTCCGGGGTGGGCACGGCCTGGGCGGGCAGGAAGTGCGGCGGATGGTCGTGGGCCTGCGCCACGGCGGTGTCCTCGTCCCGCCAGGGGCGCAGGCGGATGCCGTCTGCGCAGAGCACTGGCGGGTCGTACCACGCGGTGCGCGCGCTCATCGGGTCTTCGGCGCCGAGGCTGGCGACATAGGCGTCGACGACCTCGCCGTCGGCGTTGGGAAGCCAGCTCGGCAAGGTGGCGTGCCAGGTGAACCCGCACGCCCACGCCACCCGCCACGACGCCAGGTTTCCGCGCTCGGCGAACCAGCGGATCCGCCGCCCGCCGCCCTCGAAGAAGTGCCGGGCAACCAGGCGCAGCGCCCGGTGCATCAGTGCGTGACCTCGAGCGCTCGGATGCAACCCGTAGCCAATCGTGCTCACCCCGGGCACCCCGCTGGGAATCAGGTCGATAGTGCCGGCAAAGCGCGGCCCGTCGCTGCCGTCCTGCCACTCGATGGCCCACGCCTGTCGGCCGGCGCCGGCGTTCCAGTCCCACTCGATGGAGTGCAGATAGTCCTGCGCGTGCGTGCGGGTGTAGCCGCGCGGGACGGTCGTCCAGCGCTGCATCTGCGGATCGGTGCACTGCTGGAGGATCGCGTCCAGGTCGTCCGTGCGGTGCGCCCGGAGCCGGACCACACCGTCGGTGAGCTGCGGCACACACTCGGGGAACGGCATGGGCACATCTTGACAGCCTCGTCACGCTGTCAGGCTCGTCACGCTGTCGGGCTCGTCACGCTGTCAGGCTCGTCACGCTGTCGGGGGTCCCAACACTGCGGGAACCCCGACGGCGCCTGGTGCGTTGCTGAAGGGGCCTCGACTAGGCTGATGCGGACCGGTCGAGTGCGCGGCCCCATCGCGGCCCCATGGTCGCCCGCCCCCGAACGCCTGCCCGCCCGAAACGCCTGCCCGGCAAGGAGTGCCCCACCCGTGGTGAAGATCGTCGAGAAGCTGCTGCGTGCCGGAGAGGGCCGCATCCTGAAGAAGCTCACGAACATCGCAGCCCAGGTCGCCGCAATCGAGGAGGACTTCGAGAAGCTCACCGACGCCGAGCTGCGTGCCGAGACCGACGTGTTCCGCAAGCGCCTCGCCGACGGCGAGACCCTCGACGACATCCTGCCCGAGGCGTTCGCTGCGGTGCGCGAGGCGAGCAAGCGCACGTTGGGCAAGCGTCACTTCGACGTCCAGATCATGGGTGGTGCCGCGCTGCACCTCGGCAATGTCGCCGAGATGAAGACCGGTGAGGGCAAGACGCTCGTGGCGACCCTCCCGGCATACCTCAACGCACTGACCGGCGAGGGTGTGCACATCGTCACCGTCAACGACTACCTCGCCGAGTACCAGTCCGAGCTCATGGGCCGGGTGCACCGCATGCTTGGTCTGGAGACCGGCTGCATCCTCTCCTCGATGACCCCGGACCAGCGGCGTGTCGAGTACGGCAAGGACATCACCTACGGCACGAACAACGAGTTCGGCTTCGACTACCTGCGCGACAACATGGCCTGGTCCACCGCTGAGCTGGTCCAGCGCGGCCACCATTACGCCATCGTCGACGAGGTCGACTCGATTCTCATCGACGAAGCACGCACCCCGTTGATCATCTCCGGTCCCGCCGACCAGCCGACGAAGTGGTACACCGAGTTCGCCCGGCTCGTGCGACGACTCGACCGGGGGGAAGAGGGCGACCACATGCGTGGTATCCCGAGCCGGGGAGACTACGCGGTCGACGAGAAGAAGAAGACCGTCGGGGTCCTCGAGCCAGGCATCGACAAGATCGAGGACTGGCTGGGGATCGATAACCTCTACGAGAGCAGCAACACCCCGCTCATCGGCTACCTCAACAACGCGATCCGGGCCAAGGAGCTCTTCCACCGGGACAAAGACTACGTCGTGATGAACGGCGAGGTTCTCATCGTCGACGAGCACACCGGCCGCATCCTCGCCGGTCGGCGCTACAACGAGGGGATGCATCAGGCCATCGAGGCCAAGGAGGGGGTGGAGATCAAGAACGAGAACCAGACCCTGGCGACGATCACCTTGCAGAACTACTTCCGGATGTACGACAAGCTCGCCGGGATGACCGGCACGGCCCAGACGGAGGCCGCTGAGCTCAACTCGATCTACAAGCTCGGTGTCGTCCCCATCCCGACGAACCGCCCGATGATCCGCGCCGACCGCGCCGACCTCATCTATCGCACTGAGGAGGCCAAGTATCGGGCGGTCGTCGACGACATCGCCGAGAAGTACGAGAAGGGTCAGCCGGTGCTCGTCGGCACCGTCTCCGTGGAGAAGTCCGAGTACCTCTCCGACCAGTTGCGCCGCCGCGGGGTCCGACATGAGGTGCTCAACGCCAAACACCACGAGCGGGAAGCAGCGATCATCGCCGAGGCAGGACGCAAGGGTGCGGTGACGGTGGCGACGAACATGGCCGGGCGCGGCACCGACATCATGCTCGGCGGGAACCCTGAGTTCCGGGCCGTCGCGGCCCTCAAACGCACCGGTCTGGACCCCGAGCAGACCCCTGAAGAGTACGAGGCCGCCTGGGACGGCGCCTTTGCCCAGGCCGAGGAGGCTGTCCAGGCTGAGCACGACGAGGTCACCGAGCTCGGCGGGCTCTATGTCCTGGGCACCGAGCGACACGAAAGCCGGCGGATCGACAACCAGCTGCGGGGCCGCTCCGGGCGCCAGGGAGACCCCGGGGAGTCCCGGTTCTATCTCTCCTTGCAGGACCACCTCATGCGCCTGTTCAACACGGCGATGGTGGAACGGGTGATGAGCACCGCCCGTCTCGATGACGACGTCCCCATCGAGCACAAGATGGTCACCCGCTCCATCGCCAGCGCGCAGGCTCAGGTCGAGGCGCAGAACTTCGAGATCCGCAAGAACGTCCTCAAGTACGACGACGTCCTCAACCGGCAGCGCACTGTCATCTATGACGAGCGGCGCAGGGTGTTGCAGGGTGAGGACCTGCACGAGCAGATGCGGTTCTTCGTCACCGACGTCGTCGGCGGCTACGTCGACGCCGAAACCTCCGAGGGGTTCCCCGAGGACTGGGACCTTGACCGGCTGTGGACCGCGCTGCGGGCCCTGTATCCCATCTCGGTCACTGAGGAGAGTCTCGTCGAGGCGGCGGGTGGGCGTTCTGCGCTGACCACAGAGCTCGTGCGTGAGGAACTCCTCTCCGATGCCCATCACGCCTATGACGAGCGGGAAGCCAAGCTCGGCGAGGAGGTCATGCGTGAGGTGGAGCGTCGGGTCATGCTCGCCGTGCTGGACCGCAAGTGGCGCGAGCACCTCTATGAGATGGACTATCTCCAGGAGGGCATCGGCCTGCGCGCCATGGCGCAACGTGACCCGCTGGTGGAGTATCAGCGTGAGGGTTTCCAGTTGTGGCAGGCGATGAACGAAGCCGTCAAAGAGGAGGCGGTCGGGTTGGCCTTCCATGTCGACGTCCAGGTGGACGGGACCGAGCAGGCTCCACCCGCGGTCGAGCCGGTACATGTCGCCGACCTCCTCGCCGGCAGCGTGGTGGACGGCGCCGCGACGGAGCAGGGCGTCACGGAGCCGACTGTGACGGAGCCGACTGTGACGGAGCCGGCTGTGACGGAGCCGGCTGTGACGGAGGGGGCACCCGCCCAGGAGCCGTCTCGGCACCTGGCGGTCTCCGGGGTCGGGATGGAGGGACCGCGAGCACGCAACCTGCACTACTCCGCACCCAGCGATGCCGGCGGCGTCGAGGAACGGGATGTGCCGGCCGCTGGTGGGCGCGGCGCCGGTGAACTCACCCAGTCACAGCTCGACGGCACCCCGCGGAACGCGCCTTGCCCGTGCGGGTCAGGGAAGAAGTTCAAGATGTGCCACGGTCGCACGCGTCGGTGACCCAGGCGTATGCCGGCTGACCAAGGCGTATGCCGGCTAGAGGTATGCCGGCTGACTCGCGGATGAACCTGGCGACGGTCAGCCGATCCGGATGGCGGCGATGGTCAGCCGATCCGGATGGCGGCGACCCGCCAGCGGCCGTCCTCGCCGACCAGGCGCAGAGCCATGGCGCGCATCCGCGGACCGTCCCGAATGACCAGGGAGGCTTCGGCGACCCCGTCCGCGGGCTCGCAGACGTCCACCCGATGAACGCGCAGCCGGGGCCGTCTCGCCTCAGGGGTGCGTTCGAGCCGGCGCACCGAGGCCAGATGCGCGGCGGTGACTGCGGCATACGGACCGGGGTGGACCCAGCGGGCGAGTTGGGTCGCGGCGCGGCACCCGGCCATCGCTTCGATGAGGGCTTGTCCGACCTGACCGGCCCACCCGTGGGGGTCCGGCAGGTCGCGTCGGGGCGTCGGCTGCGGCCCGAAGAAGCAACCGTGACTCAACGTACGGGCATCCTCGTCGGCGCGGTCGTCGAGTGCGAGGGCACCTTGAACCCAGGGGTCCTGAACGCCTTCGGCGGCGGACCGGGCTCGGGCCTCAGTCAGAGTCATCGCGGGCGGCTGGGCGGACTCCCAACTCATCGGGAGCCACCGGACAGGCTCGGCGCCTGCAGGATCTGGCCGGGCAGCAACCGGTCCGCGTCGGAGCCGATGACCGCGCGGTTTGCGGCATACCAGCGCGGCCACGCGACGGCAATCTCGGCGTCGGTGGCCTCCGGCCCCAGGTGCCGAGCGGCGATGGTCCACAGCGAGTCGCCTCGGAGCACGACGACCTCGCCGTCGGGCACCGGCGCCCACGACGGACCCGAGAGCATCCCGGGGTCCGGCAATGGGCGCACCACAGGAGCCGGCGCAACCCATCCCGGCTCGGGGATCGTCTGCGCGGGGATCGTGTGCGCGGGGATCGTCTGCATGGCGGGCGCCGAGTCCAACGCGGTCCAGGCAGGAGTGCGTCCAGCCGTCGACGTCGGGAGTGCCTGGGCCTCGGCGAAGGGCCGTGCTGTGGGGGAGTCGGCGGTCGAGGTGAGGACTTGGCCACCTGGCCCAGCCACGCTCGCCGGCGGCAGCAGCACCGTCGTGGCGCCGAGGCCGAGGATGCCTGCCACGACCTGGCGGGCTAACCGAGGGGTGATCCTGGCTGAGAGGCAAGCCGCGAGCTGACCAAGAGCTCCGGGTGCTTGCGCGAGGACGTCGAGGAGGATCCCCAAGAGCAGCCAGGACCCCAGGATGAATGCTGCTGCGGCCACGACAGTGAGCAGTGCGTCAGCGGGCCGGGGCGCCGATGACCCGCGCCAGGTGGCCAGCGACGGGCCCAGGACCAGGGACCACCAGAGAGTCAGAGCCGTCGCGCCCATCCCGATGAGGGCTGCGAGGCCACCTATCGACACAGCGGCGTTCGGAGTCAAACACCATTGTTTGACATCATTTGACATCGTTCGCATGTGATAGACCCTAATCGCATGCGACAGTTCTCACAAACCGAACGTTGAGGTTTCCTGCCGAGGAGCCCTGGGCCGGGGCGAGGTGAGCCCGTAGGATCCCCGCGCATGGGATCCCCGCGCATGAGGTGGGAACGGCTCTTCGCCGACCTCGAGGCGCAGTGGGACGCCGAAGCCCGCCGCGACCTGGATGCCGAGGTCGCGGACCGAACTCGACGCGAGCTCGCTCGAGTCGAGCTCGTCACCAGGGTTTCGGCTCAGCTCGGCTCGTCGATGACCGTTCAGCTGCGCACCGGGGTTGCGTTCACCGGTGCGCTGCGCGACCTCGGTGCGGACTGGATGCTGCTCGGCCGTGACGTCGGTGAGGTGCTCGTCCCGCTCAGTGCCGTCGTGGGCTTCATCGGTTTGCGACCACGGACCGGGCAGGCGCGGACGGCACGACGGTTCGCACTGGGGTATGCCGTGCGCCTGCTTGCGCGCGATCGCGCCGAGGTGCTCCTCACCGACCTGACCGGGCAGCGGCGCAGCGGCACCGTCGACCGGGTCGGGGCCGACTTCCTCGATCTTGCCGAGCATCCCAGCGGTGAACTCCGACGGCAGGCCAACGTGCAGGCCCTGCGCACCATCCCGTTCAGCGCTCTCGTCTGTGTCGAGTCACGCTGAGTTGCCATCGAGCCACGCTGAGTTGCCCCGAGTCCTGGTGACCGCAGTCCTGGCGACCGCAGTCGCCTCTGCCATGTCCGGCGGACTCAGCTCCTGGCGGCTCAGTTCTCGTCCGGGGCCCCGTGGTGGGCCTCGACGAAGGCCTTGGTCTGGGAGTACATCCGCTGGATGTAGGCCTCGAGCTCGGTGGTCTCCACCCGCCACTGCCCGCGACCGCCGACCTTGATCGCCGGCAGGTCGCCGGAGCGGACCAGGGCGTAGGCCTGTGCCGAGGAGATGTCGAGGATCTCGGACACCTCGGTGAGCGGGATGAAGCGCCGGGCCATGGCGCCCAGTGTGCCACCGACCTGGCCGCCCCGGCGCCGTCCTCCACAGCCGCGCCGCGTTGTCCACAGACCGACCGCCCGGTCAGCGGCGCCGCGGAGGTTCTTGCGACAATCGGCGTCATCCTGCGGTGCCGGCCTCGGCGTCGGCCTCGATGCCGGCCTCGGTGCCGCAGGCCGAGCCCGACGGGGGAAGGACAGCGATGACGGAGACGATGACACCGCGGGCCAACCGGCTCACGCCGCCGAGCTGGCGGGACTCCCGTCTCCTTGTCGGCGTCCTGCTGGTCCTGGTGGCCACCGGTCTCGGGGCGTGGGTCATCGCTCGTGCCGACGACACCACGCCGGTGTATGCCGCCAAGGGCACCATCCTGCCCGGGCAGGCCCTGACCTCGGCGGATCTGGTCGTCGTCGACGTCCGGATCGGGGAGGGGGCCGCAGCTTACTTGCCTGCGGTGGCTCCACCGGCCACGGGCAGCCACGCTCTGCGGGGGCTCGAGCCCGGTGAGCTCATCCCCGCAGCCGCCGTCGGTACCGCCCAGCAGGTGCTCACTCGGGCAGTGACCCTCCAGGTGGACCCGGTGTCGGTGCAAGGACTGGGGTCCGGGTCGGTGGTCGACGTGTGGGTCAACCGGCCCCAGGCCGGGACCACGACCGGGCGGGCGGCATACCAGGGCCCGGAGCGGCTCCTCGAACGGGTCGTGGTCGCCAAAGTCGCCGAGAGTAGCACCGTGCTCGGCAGCGCATCCGGGGCACGTGCGGTTTCGGTTCTGGTCCCGGTGGACAAGGTGGGGGCCGTCGTCGGTGACGTCGACGCAGGGGCGAGGATGACGCTGGTGTCGCTGCCAGGGGTCCCGGCGGGGGCGCCCTCGTGAGTGCCGGGGTGATTGTGGGCCTGGAGCACCACCTCGAGGCCGACCTCGTCACCGCTGTGGAGGCCTCTCGCGACCTCGTCGTCGTGCGTCGCTGCGCCGACTGCGCAGAGTTGCTCTCCACCGCCGCGGCCGGGGTCGGTGACATCGCGGTGGTATCCCCGGGTTTCCGGGGCGTGGACCGGGAGGCCCTGCGGACTCTCGCCGGCCATGGCGTGCTGGTGGCCGGGCTGGTCTGGGCGGGGGACGAGGAGGGTGAGCGGCGTCTGCGTCAGCTCGGTGTCAGCGCGATCCTGCACGGGGGCAGGGAGGTTCTCGACCTCGCACCGCTGGAGAGTCTGCGCTCCACCGCCGGGTCAGAACTGGCGCAGCCGCCCAAGGTGGGCACGCCCGGTGACCTCTTTGGACCCGGGCAGGTGTGGGGTCCGGGCGTGGCTGCACCGGGCGGGGACGATCCGGCCAACGCGGCGGGCGCTATCGTCAGCGCCGTGTGGGGTCCCACCGGGGCTCCGGGGCGAACGACGGTCGCGACCGGTCTGGCGAGTCTGCTCGCGGCGCGTGGCGCGTCGACCCTGCTGGTCGATCTCGACACCTGGGGGGCCAGTGTGGCCCAGGTTCTCGGGCTCGTCGACGAGGCTCCCGGGCTGGCCGCAGCTGCACGGGCCGCTGAGCAGGGCACTCTCGACGTGCCCTCGCTGTCCCGGGTCACTCCGGAAGTGCGGCCCCGCCTGCGCGTGCTCACCGGGCTGCCCGCTCCGCACCGCTGGCCCGAGGCCCGCTCGGCGGCAGTCGAGCACGTGCTTGCCATCGCTCGAGGTCTCGCCGAGCACGTCGTCCTCGACTGCGGCTTCGCCATCGAGGACGACGAGGAGTTGAGCTACGACACCGCGGCACCACGGCGCAACGCAGCCACCCTGGCCGGTCTGGCTGCGGCGGACGCTCTGGTCATCGTCGGTGCCGCGGACCCGGTCGGGCTACAACGACTCGTCCGGGCCCGGAGCGCTGTCGGCACGGTGCCCTCGCCGGAGCCGCTCGTCGTCGTCAACAAAGTCCGAGCCTCGGTCGCCGGAGCCCATCCGGAGCGGGCGATTCGCGACGTTCTGCGACGGTTCGCCGGCCTGGACGACCCCCTCTTCGTCCCCTGGGCCCCCGAGGAGTGCGACGGCGCCCTGCTCGCCGGTCGGGCGGTGCCTGAGCTGCACCCAGGGGGGCGGGTGGCCACCGCTTTGAGTGTGGTGCTGGACAGGATGCTCCCGCAGACCGCGCCGCAGTCGCGAACGGAACGCCGACGCCGCTCCCGCCGATAAGCCGGCTCGTGGGAGCATGGGCCACGTGCATGATCGACTGACCACCCTCGACGCCTCGTTCCTCGCCATGGAGGACGAGGTCACCCCGATGCACGTCGGGTCCGTGATGATCTTCGACATTCCCACGCAGGGTCTGGACTACGCCAAGCTCGTGGCGCACATCGCGAACCGGATCGCCTTCGTTCCGCGCTACCGGCAGCGGCTGCGCACCGTTCCCGGTGGCGTGGCCAGGCCGGTCTGGGTCGACGACGAGCGCTTTGACGTCACCTATCATGTCCGCCGCTCGGCACTGCCCCGACCGGGCAGCGACGAGCAGCTCGAGGAACTCGTGGCCCGAATCATGCCGCGGGCCCTGGACCGCTCCCGACCGTTGTGGGAGGTCTACGTCGTCGAAGGGCTCGCCGACCGCCGGTTCGCGATCATCTCCAAGGCTCATCAGGTGCTCGTCGACGGCATTCACGCCGTGGACCTCACCCATGTCATCCTCGACGACACGGTCGACACCATGACCGACCGGGGGATGACGTGGCGCGCGGGCCGGGCCCCCAGCGACAGTGAACTCTTCGTCGGTGCGCTCGCCGACGCCGTCCGCGCGCCAGGCCAGGTCCTCGAGGCCGTTTCGGGCGGTGTCGCTGACATCCGGGCAACGGCAGGACGGGCCGTTCGCGGCGCGGGTTCGTTGATTCGAGCAGTCGCCCGGGCTTCAGCCCGGCCGGCGCCGACTTCGCCGCTGAACGCAACTGTGGGTCGAGCCCGTCGGTTTGTCATGATCGGCACCGACCTCGCGGACTACCGCCAGATCCGCAACCGGCTGGCCAAGGGTGCCTTCGGCGAGGACATCACGGTGCATGACGTCATCCTGGCAACCATCTCCGGCGCCATGCGAGCCTGGCTGCTCACCCGGGGCGAACCGATCCATCCAGGATCGACCGTGCGGGCCTTGGTCCCGGTCAGCGTCGTCGACGACGATGCCGAGCACGGTCACCAGCTGGCTGCATGCTTCGTCGACCTCCCGGTCGGGGAGGCGGCACCCGGCATCCGGCTGCACCAGATCGCCTTCGCGATGCGTCAGCAAATGGAAGGTGGGCACGCGGTGGGTGCTCGGGCCTTGGCTGGACTGGGCGGGTTCTCGCCCCCGACGATCCATGCCCTGAGCGCCCGGCTGGCCGGAGCAGTTTCCCGCAGGATGTACAACGTCGCCTTGACCAACGTTCCCGGTCCGCAGAAGCCGCTGTATGTCGCTGGCGCCCGGCTCGTCGCGAGCTACCCGGTCATGCCACTGGGCCCTGGACATGCCCTGTCCATCGGACTGACCTCCTACGATGGCGGGGTCTACTTCGGCATCTACACCGACCGGGACGCCATACCCGATGCCGACGTGCTCGGCCAGGCCGTCGTGGAGTCCCTCCACGAACTCCTCGAGGCGCCGAGCCCACGGCGCCGGGCCTGAGGGGATCTGGCCCATGACCCGCCGCCGCGTCTACGTCCCGCTTACCGCCGACGGCCTCACCGGCCTCGCCACCAGCCGGCAGGCCGGTCCGGCACCGGTGCAGGGCTTTGCCGCGCCGGGGGGCGCGTCGGAGCAGGCCGCCGAGCAAGTCGAGCACGAGGCGTGGCTCGCCGCGGCGGGAGCGGCCCGGTCCCTGGTGAGCGTCGGCGCTCGCCGGGTCATCGGGTCGGCGGACGTCGACTCCGCCCTGATCGAGGAATTGGCGGTGATCCAGCCGGGGTCGCTGGGCCGCCCGCCGGTCCCGGCTGGCCCAGTCAGGGTCGTTGTTGGCGCACCGATCCCGTTGCGGCACTTCGTTTCCTTCCACGTCGACGAAGAGCCTGAAGGGGTCGACGAGGACTTGCTGTGGTATGACGTCACCGAGCTCAGCGAGGTTCTGGCGCTGCTCATCTCCTGAGCTCTGGGCCAGCTCCGTCTCATTGCGCGTGGACTGATCCGGCCGCTTCCTCGCGCTCAGCCAGCCACGGTGACAGAGTGATCCCATCGCCGTGACCTTCTCACCGCAGCCGACAAGGAGCCGTGCCAGACATGGATGCCGTCACCTCCGTCCCCGCCCCGGTCAACGAGCCTGTGCTCGACTACGCCCCGGGAAGTCCTGAACGTGCTGGCCTGGAAAGGGCCCTGGCCGCTCTGGGAGCGCAGGGACCCCTCGAGTTGCCGCACGTCATCGGGGGCAAGCGGGTCAGTGGGTCCGGTGCCGAGGTCACCGTCGTCCAGCCGCATGCCCGCCACCGGGTCCTGGGGACCCTTCGGGACGGCGGTGCGACCGAGGCGGGCGCCGCGATCGACGCCGCGATGGCCGCAGCCCCGGCCTGGCGCGACCTGAGCTTCGACGACCGGGCGGCGATCTTCCTCAAGGCCGCCGACCTGCTCGCCGGTCCCTGGCGGGCCAAGATCAACGCGGCGACGATGCTCGGGCAGAGCAAGACCGCCTATCAGGCCGAGATCGACAGCGCCTGCGAACTCATCGACTTCTGGCGTTTCAACGTTCACTTCGCCCGGCAGATCCTTGCCGAGCAGCCGATCGCCAACTCCCGCGGGTTGTGGAACCGGACCGACTACCGCTCCCTCGAGGGCTTTGTGTATGCGGTGACTCCGTTCAACTTCACCGCGATCTCCGGAAACCTGCCCACCGCGCCGGCCCTGATGGGCAACACCGTCGTCTGGAAGCCCTCGCACACTCAGCAGTTCGCGGCATCTCTGCTCATGGAGCTGCTGCAGGAGGCTGGGCTGCCCGACGGCGTCGTCAACATGGTGACCGGGCACGGCCCGAACCTCAGCGGGCCAGTGCTCACCCACCCGGACTTCGCTGGGCTGCATTTCACCGGGTCCACCAGGGTCTTCCAGCAGTTGTGGCGGGAGATCGGCGAGAACCTGCCCGGGTACCGTAACTACCCGCGCATCGTCGGCGAGACCGGCGGCAAAGACTTCGTCCTGGCGCACACCAGTGCCGATCCGGACGTGCTGCGCACAGCCCTCATCCGTGGTGCTTTCGAGTACCAGGGACAGAAGTGTTCGGCGGCCTCGCGGGCTTACGTGCCGAGATCGGTGTGGGAGAGGATCGAGGACGACCTCGTCTCGATCACCAACGACCTGCCGGTGGGGGACGTCACCGATCTGTCGAACTTCATGGGCGCGGTCATCGACGACCGGGCGTTCGCCAAGCACAAGGCCGCCATCGACCGGGCCCACGCGACTCCCTCGCTCAGTGTCGTCGCCGGTGGCACCTACGACGACAGCGAGGGCTGGTTCATCCGACCAACTGTCGTCGTCGGCTCGGACCCCACTGACGAGATGTTCGCGACCGAGTACTTCGGGCCGATCCTGACCGTCCACGTCTACCCGGATGGGCAGTTCACCGAGGTGATGACCCAGATGGAGTCGTTCTCGCCCTATGCGCTCACGGGGTCGATCATCGCCCAGGACCGTGCGGTCATCGCCGAGGCGATGGCGGCGTTGCGGTTCGCCGCCGGGAACTTCTACATCAACGACAAGCCCACCGGGGCCGTGGTCGGACAGCAACCCTTCGGTGGCGCCCGGGCCTCAGGGACCAACGACAAGGCTGGATCCGCGCAGAACCTGCTGCGCTGGGCATCGGTGCGTTCGATCAAGGAGACCTTCGTCCCCCCGACGGCGCACGCCTACCCGCACATGGGCTGAGCGGGAAGGGCCGCTCGGTCGCGCAGCCCGCTGGTGACTCCGCGGTGGGTCCGTGGGATCAGTGGTGCAGCCATTCGTTGATCAGGGCAGCCTCAGCCTCGGCGCCGCTGTGGATGAGCGGGGACGCGGCGGTCTCGATCTTGCGCCCGATGAAAGGAACCCGTGCCCGCAGCAGACCCTGGATCGTCGTAGCGCACCCGTTGTCGGTCAGGTAGAGGGCGATGTCGGCACGCAGGGTCAACGGCTGCCCGGAGATGTGCAACTCCAGGCGGCCGGTCCGGGTGCCGTCACCCTCGTCGGGCATCCAGAACTGGCTTTCGACGATCTCCAGGCGAGAGCCGACGAACCCCCGGGCGTAGTCGGGCAGGACGTCCGAGGCGAAGGCACGCATCGTCGTGATGACGGTGCCGCCTGCGTTATCGGTGATGCTGGCCGTGCCGCCGAGCGTGCTCGTGCGGTCCACCCGCTCCTCCTGGAACGCGAGGTCGTGCATGATCTCGAAAACCTCGATGGCCGAGGCGGTGTACTCCGCATGCGACTGGTACCTCATCACTGCTCCTCGTCCTTGGGTCGGGTCCGCGGCGGACCAGCAGGGCCGTGACGGAAATCTAGCCCCCCCGAGCGCGTTGTTGCCGCAGTCGCGGCCAGACGATCGGTGGAGCGGACCAGGACCCCGCGCACGAGCGAGCGCCGAGTGCGGAACTCCTTGAGCAACCGGGTCAGTGACTCCTGAAGCAGGTCCTGCTCCGCCCGGCGGGCACTCTCCTGGGCCCGGTCGGCCGACCCGCGGACCCCGAGGGCGGGCCGGACCCTTCCGGAGTCGAGGACCAGGCCAGCCGCCTGCGCCTGCTCGGTGAGCTGGCGCAGTTGTGCCAGGGCTGCAGCCAGGGTCTGGGCGTGGGTCTGCAGCAGCGACCCCACTGCGGCAAGCTCACCGGCGGTGGCATCCGTGGCGGCCCACAGTGCCCGGATTTCCCCGGTCGTGCGGCGAGCTGCAGCCCCGGTCCACCCCCGGGCGAGCTCAGCATTCGCCGTGACCACGGTGGCCCCGGCGTCAACGAGCCGTGCGGCGCCACCAGCCGCGCCTGCTGCGGTGCGGGACACCGACCCCGGGTCGCCGACGACGGCCGGCCGGCGGGTCATCGGCGCGCCCCAGGGGCCGTAGCCGGGCAGGAGGGGACCGCAGCCGGGTAGGTCGAGGCTGAGCGGGGCAGCTCCGGCCCGGCCAGCTCCGGCCCGGCCAGCTCCGGCCCGCTCGTCGGTGGCGCCGAGGGCGCGCGACGGAGCATCACCTCGAGCCGGGTGGCCTGCTCGTCCGCCGTGGCTGCCACCGCGCGCACCGTGTCCACGGCCTGGTCCACCCAGTGGTCGAGGGCTCGCTGCAGATCCGGGTCACCGGTGATCGGGAGCACCCCGAATAGGTCCTCCTCGACGGCGCAGGCCACCGTAACGAGCCCGGCGAGCGCGGTCATGGCCGCCTCTGCGGCGGACGGATCGGGACGGGTGGCCACCTCGTCACTGTAGTGACCCGGACCGCAGCAACGGCGAGGTTACCCACAGGCCGCGCCGGGCCGCTCAGGTCCCCGTAGCCTCGAGGTCATGGACCTCACCCCCAGCCTCGTCGAGCATCCCGACCCCGTCATCGCGCTCACGGCACGGCTCATCGCCACCGACACGGTCAACCCCGGGCTGGTCCCCGGCGCTGTCGGCGAACGGGCCGCAGTCGAGCTGCTGGCGGACCGGCTCGCCGTGGCCGGACTGGCCACCCGGGTCGTCGAGGCCCCCGGCCACGTCGACCGCCCGAGCCTGCTCGCGTGGACCCCGGACGTGCGGGAATGCACCGTCCTGCTCAACGGCCATCTCGACACCGTGGGCGTCGAGGGTATGCCCGAGCCCTTCACCCCACACCTTGAGGGAGGACGCCTGACCGGTCGCGGCGCCTGCGACATGAAGGGTGGGGTCGCAGCTCTGGTGGTCACCGCCGAGGCGCTCGCCGGTGACCCCGAAGCCCCGCGGATCGTCCTCGCCCTCGTCGCCGACGAGGAAGACCGCTCGGTAGGCACCGAGGCGATCCTGCCGGTCCTTGCCGAGCTGGGACTGGTCCCCGACGTCGCGCTCGTCGCCGAGCCGAGCGGACTCGCGCTGACTCTGAGCCATCGGGGCTATGCCGTCACCGAGGTGCTGCTCACCGGTCGGGCTGCGCACTCCTCGCTGCCGGAGCTCGGTGTCAACGCGGCCCACCATGCCGCTGCCGTGGTCGCCGCAGTCATCGCGCGGGCACCCAGTGTCGCGGCAGCTGGTGGCGCCCTCATGGTCACCGCCATCGACGCAGGACGTGCGCCGTTCACCATCCCGGAGCGCGCACGGGTCCTCGTCGAACGCCGGACCGTCCCTTTGGAACGGAGCGCTGACGCCCTCGCCGAGGTCCAGAACCTGCTCGACGAAGTCGCTCTCACCCAGCCCGACATGGTGGCCACTGCCAGACTCGTCAACGCCCGAGAGGCGTGGTGGCTCGACGAGGTCGGCCCCGCCGCGGACCTGGCCGGTCTGCTGGCCCGAACCTTGGGCATCAGTGCCGACGCACCCGGGTTCGCTGCGCCCTACTGGATGGAGTCCGCCCTCTTCCAGGCTGCCGGTATCCCGGCAGTGGTCTGCGGCCCCGGTGGTGGGGGCATGCATGCCGTCGACGAATGGCTCGATGTGGACCAGCTCAGCGCGTATGCTGCCGCCCTGCCGGCTGCGCTGCTCGCCTTCGCCGCGAGCCGGCGTGCCCACTGACCCGCGGGGGCTGCGCGCCGACGCGCCGCTGCTGGACGCCTGGCTCGCCTTCCACGAGGCCGCGCCGACACCGATGACCATCCCCGGACACAAGCACCGTTGCGACCTGGTCGGGGATGTCGTGGCCGGAGACGTCCCGCTCTATGCCGGGTTGGACACGATGAAGCTGACCGCAGGACGGTTGCACCAGGCCCAAACGCGGGCTGCGGCACTGTGGGGCGTTGATCTGTGCCGCTTCTCGGTGGGCGGGTCGACCCACGGCAACCAGGCGCTCGCTCTGGCCGTCGGGGCCCCCGGGGACCAGGTCGTCATCTCCCGGACCCTGCACCGCTCGATGTTCCTGGGTTTGGTTCTCGCTGGTCTGCAGCCGGTGTGGGTCCGACCCCGGGTGGGCCCGACGACCGCGCTGCCCACCGGCGTCGATGCCGCCGATCTCGCGGTGGCCCTGGACGGTTCTGGTGACGCTGCGGCGGTGTTCGTTGGCGACCCGTCCTATGTCGGCACCCTCGGCGACGTCGCCGCCCTGGCCGAGGTGACGCACGCCCGCGGCATACCGCTGGTCGTGGACGCAGCCTGGGGGCCCCACTTCGGCTTCCACCCTGACCTGCCTCCGCACGCTCTCGCGCGCGGCGCCGACGCCATCGTCACCAGCGCCCACAAGACCCTGCCGGCGATCTCCCAAGCGGCTCTGATCCTGGCCTCGTCGCGGCGGATCGACCCGGCCCGTTTCGAGGCTGCCGTCGAGGCGACGGCCACGACGAGCCCGTCCGGGGCGATTCTGGCCAGCATCGATGCTGCCCGAGCCCTCCTCGAGCGGGACGGGGCCGAGTTGCTCGGGGAGGTGATCGCCCTGGTCGCGACCGCCCGGCAGCGGTTGCGCGACATCCCCGGCCTCCTCGTCCTCGACGGCCCCGGGCTCGACCCGACCCGCCTGGTCCTCGTCCTGCCGGGGACCGGCGCCGACGGCAACGCTGTCGAGTCGGACCTGCTCGCAGCCGGGCTTCCGGTCGAGCTCGCCGACCGGGACACACTCGTGGCCATCGTCACGCTTGCCGACACCGCGGACACAGTGAACCGTCTCGTCGATGTCCTGCTCGCCTCGCTGACGCGACACCACGGCCCGGCGCGCTGCCTCGCGCCGCCCGGACTGTGGGAGATCGACCCTGTCGTGGCCGTTTCTCCCCGGACAGCGTTCTTCGCTGAGCGCGAGGTCGTGCCGTTGGCGGCGGCGGTTGGCCGGGTAAGCGCCGAACTCCTCGCGCCCTACCCTCCGGGCATCCCGGTCCTGGCTCCCGGAGAGATGGTCACGGCTGATGTCCTCGCCGCCTTGTTCGAGGCCCGGGACCGCGGTGTCCGGATCGCCTATGCCGCGGACCCGTCACTCCTGCGCCTGCACGTGCTCGCCGACTGAGGATGTCGATAGGCTCTCCCTCGTGCAGGGCACGACGTGGTGCCCTGCGGCCCGGTGTTCGGGCACGGCGTGGTCGAGAAGGAACGTGACGTCATGAGCGAGCAGTTCGACACCCTCCGCACCGAGATCCTGGCGCGGATCTCGGCCGCCTATGCGGCCCTGCCTGGCGGGGAGGACCGACCCGACTTCGTCGATCGCTACTACCAGCACGTGGGCACTGAGGAACTCGCAGCCCGGGAGGCGAGCACCCTTGCCGGCGCCGCGCTGGCCCACCGTGGGCTGGCCCAGGAACGTCAGCCCGGCACGGCAAAGGTCGTCGTCTTCAACCCAGACGAGACAACGGACGGCTGGTCCAGCCCACGCACCGTCGTGCAGATCGTCACCGACGACATGCCCTTCCTCGTCGACTCGGTGACCGGTGCCCTCGTCGGCCAGGACATCGACATCCACCTCTTGGTCCACCCCCAGCTCGTGGTGAGCCGGGACGCCGTCGGTCAGCTCGAGCAGATCCTCGACGCCGACCCCGCCGGTGAGGGCCGCCAGCACGCGGTGGGGGATCTGCCGGAGTCGTGGATGATGCTCACCATCGACCGGCAGACTGACGGGGGTCGACGCAAGCGGCTCAAGGAGATCATCCACAACGTCCTCGAGGATGTGCGCGAGGCCGTCGAGGACTGGCCGAAGATGCGCACCCGGTGCTTGGTCATGGCCGCCGAGCTCGAAGGCTCCCCGCCGGCCGGAGTGGCGTCGGGCACGGTCGACCAGGCCGTGCAGTTCCTGCGCTGGATGGCCGAGAACCACTTCACGTTCCTCGGCTACCGCGAGTACCACCTCGTCCAGCAGGACGACGGGGAGCACCTCGAGCCGCTGACCGGCAGCGGCCTGGGGCTCCTGCGCTCCGATCCGGTTCTGCGGTCATCCCCGGCGCTGAGCCTGCAGGCCAGCGCCCTCGCGCATGCCCCCGAGGTCCTCGTCCTGACCAAGGCCAATTCTCGTTCCACCGTGCACCGGATGACCTACCTCGACTACGTCGGAGTGCGGACTTTCGACGAGCACGGCGAGGTCGTCGGGGAGCGGCGCTTCCTCGGGTTGTACGCCTCGACGGCCTACACCGACTCGGTGACCCGGATCCCGCTGGTGCAGGACAAGGTCCAGGCGATCCTCGAGGGCTCCGGGGCTGCGCCGGACTCGCACACCGGCAAGGATCTCATGGGGATCCTCGAGACCTACCCCCGCGACGAGCTCTTCCAGGCCTCCGTCGACCAGCTCCTCGGCACGGCCATGGCCGTCACCCAGATCCAGGAGAGGCGGCGCACCAAGCTGTTCCTTCGGATCGACGACCTGGGACGGTTCGTCTCCTGCCTGGTCTACATTCCCCGCGACCGGTACAACACCGCGGTCCGGTTGAGGATGGCGGACATCCTGCAGAAGGCCTTCGACGGCGACAGCATCGAGTTCAGTGCTCGAGTCTCGGAGTCGGCGCTGTCTCGACTGCAGTTCGTCGTGCGGGCCGCCAAGGGCGAGCGGATCCGGGAGCTCTCCGCTGCAGAGACCGACCGGCTCGAGCGTCGGCTCGTCGAGGTCAGCCGCACCTGGTCCGACCGGCTCGGTGACGGACTGCGGGAGGCGCACGGGGCGATCGAAGGCGATCGCTTGCTCGACCGGTTCACCGGTGGCTTCTCCGCCGCCTACGAGGACACCTTCAGTGTCGCCCAGGGAGTGGCCGACCTTCGCCACCTCGACCTGCTCGACGCGACCCGGCGGACCTCGGTGGCGCTCTATCGCCCCCAGGGGGCACCGGAGAGCGTGCGCCGGTTCAAGCTCTTCCGGGCCGACCCGCTCTCCCTGACCGACATTCTGCCGATCTTCGCCCACATGGGCGTCGAGGTCGTCGACGAGCAGCCGTATGAGGTAACCCGGGCCGACGGGGAGCTGCTGCACGTCTATGACTTCGGTCTACGGGTGAGCGATCCGACACTGTGGTCGAGCATGGGCCACGACCGGCTCCGGGTGCTCTTTGAAGGAGCCGTCCTCGCGGTGTGGGAAGGTCGCGCCGAGTCCGACGGGCTCAACCAGCTCGTCCTGCGCGCGCACTTGACCTGGCGCCAGGTCGTCCTGCTCCGGATGATCGCCCGCTATCTGCGCCAGACGCGCTCGACCTTCAGTCAGGAATACATCGAGGACGCGCTGGTCGCCAACCCCGGCATCACCGCTGATCTCACCGAGCTGTTCGAGACCCGGTTCGACCCCGAGCGCCACGACGGTCTGGCCAGTGCCGACCGTGCAGCCGCCGAGCAGGCCATCGTTGCCCGGGTCACCGATGCGCTCGATGACGTTGCCTCCCTCGACCACGACCGGATCATCCGCTCGGTGCTCGCCGTCATCCGGGCCGCGCTGCGCACGAACGCCTACCAGAGCGGGCCCGAGGGGGAATACAAGGCCTCGGTCTCGCTGAAGCTCCAGCCCAAGCTGGTCCCGGACATGCCTGCGCCGTACCCGATGTTCGAGATCTGGTGCTACAGCCCGCGGGTCGAGGGGGTCCACCTGCGCTTCGGGCCGGTCGCCCGGGGCGGCCTGCGCTGGAGCGACCGGCGCGAGGACTTCCGCACCGAGGTGCTCGGCCTGGTCAAGGCACAGATGGTCAAGAACGCCGTCATCGTCCCGACCGGGTCCAAGGGCGGCTTCTATGCCAAGCAGCTACCCGACCCGGCGGTGGACCGGGCGGCCTGGCTCGCCGAAGGACAGGCGGCATACCGGGTGTTCATCTCCAGCCTGCTCGACCTGACGGACAACCGGGTCGGCGGGGCCATCGTCCCACCGGAGCGTGTCGTCCGCCACGACGCGGACGACCCCTATCTCGTCGTGGCCGCCGACAAGGGCACGGCAACCTTCTCCGACATCGCCAACGGTGTCGCACAGTCCTACAGTTTCTGGCTGGACGACGCCTTCGCCTCCGGCGGGTCCGCCGGTTACGACCACAAGGGCATGGGTATCACCGCGCGAGGTGCCTGGGAGTCGGTCAAGCGGCACTTCCGGGAGATGGGTGTGGACACCCAGAGCCAGGACTTCACCGTCGTCGGTGTCGGCGACATGAGCGGTGACGTCTTCGGCAACGGGATGCTCCTGTCCGAGCACATCCGCCTCATCGCGGCATTCGACCACCGGCACGTGTTCCTCGACCCCACGCCGGACGCCGCGACGTCGTATGCCGAGCGCAGCCGTCTCTTCGAGTTGCCGCGCTCGTCGTGGGACGACTATGACCGGGACCTGATCTCCGACGGGGGTGGTGTTTTCGCCCGGTCACTGAAGTCGGTGCCGATCTCCGCGCAGATGCGTGACGCGCTGGGGCTGCCGGCAGAGACCACCTCGATGACTCCCACCGAGCTCATCCACGCCATTCTCCTGGCGCCGGTCGACCTGTTGTGGAACGGCGGCATCGGCACCTATGTCAAGGCTGTCACCGAGGACAACCTGTCGATCGGGGACCGGGCCAACGACGCGATCCGGGTCAACGGCAAAGAGCTGCGGGTCAAGGTCGTCGGCGAGGGCGGCAACCTCGGGTGCAGCCAGCTCGGCCGGATCGAGGCAGCACTGGCCGGAGTGCGGATCAACACCGACGCCATCGACAACTCGGCCGGGGTGGACACCTCCGACCACGAGGTCAACATCAAGATCCTGTTGCGGGAGATGGTCCGCTCCGGGGAGCTGGCTCTGGAGGACCGCAACATCCTGCTCGCGTCGATGACCGACGACGTCGCGGCGCACGTGCTGCGAGACAACTACGAGCAGAACGTCCTGCTCGGCAACGCCCGGGCCCAAGAGCACCCAATGCTCACGGTTCACCAGAGGCTCGTCCACTGGCTCGAGGACCGTGGTGACCTCGACCGTGGTCTGGAGTTCCTGCCCAGCGACGGCGACCTGGTGCAGCGTGGGCTGGACGGGCTGGGGCTGAAGTCGCCGGAGTTCGCGGTTCTGGTCGCCTATACCAAGCTCGCACTCAAGGACGACCTGCTGGCCAGCGGTCTGCCCGACGATCCCTATTTCGCTGACGCCCTCGCCGGCTACTTCCCACCGGCGCTGCAGGAGCGCTATCCCGGACCGATCAGTGCTCACCCGCTGCGCCGGGAGATCGTGACGAACTCCATCGCCAACTCCATGGTCAACCGGGGCGGGATCACCTTCGCCTTCCGGGCCGCCGAGGAGACCGGTGCCTCTGTGGAGCAGATCACCCGGGCGTTCGTGGTCAGCCGGGAAGTGTTCGGGCTGACCCCGTGGGTGCAACGGATCGAGGCCCTCGACAACGTCATCTCCACCGCAGCACAGACCCGGCTCTATTTGGAGTTCCGCCGCCTGCTCGACCGGGTGGTCCGCTGGTTCCTCGAGGCCCGCTCGGGACAGGTCGACATCGGTGCCGAAGTCGCCCGGTTCGGACCAGTGGTCGCCGAGCTCGCCCCGCAGGTGCCGAACCTGCTCAAGGGCGGGGAAAAGGACCGCTTGCGCAGGCGGGTCGCCTCGTTCGTCGCCGACGGTGTGCCCGAGGACCTGGCGCGTGACGCTGCCGGGCTCCTCGACTCGTACTCGCTGCTCGACATCGTCGACCTGGCCACCGAGACCGGCCGGGCTCCCAGCGACGTCGCTCCGCTGTACTACCTGGTCAGCGAGCAGTTCGGTATCGACGCGATGCTCGTCAAGGTCACCGGCCTGCCCCGCGAAGACCGCTGGGACGCCCTCGCCCGCGGAGCGATGCGCGACGATCTGTATGCCGTGCTGGAGTCGCTGACCCGGTCGGTGCTCACCCACGCGAGCCAGCAGGGCGTGCTGGCCGGGGCACCCGAGGGCACCCCCGAGGCGATGCTGACCGCGTGGTTGGCCGCCAATGCGGATCCGGTGAGGCGCGCGGAAGGTTCGATGTCGGGGATCGTGCGGTTGGAGCGGCCCAACATCGCGGCGTTGTCGGTGGCACTGCGCACGCTGCGGTCGGTGCTGCGCTCGACGACCTGAGGGCTGCCGGAGGCTAGGGTCGTCGAGTGACGACGACCCTAGCCGAGACGCTGCGCCGGTCGGCGGTCCTGGCCGAACTCGACGTCGAGTGGCTCCAGTTGCTCGTCGGCGACTGGGAGCTCATCGCCGACCTGTCATTTTCCGACCTCGTGCTGTGGGTCCCCGGTTCGGGCCAGGAGTGGACCGCGGTGGCCCATGTTCGGCCCAACACCGGGCCAATGGTGTTCTATGAGGACGTCGTCGGGCACGCCTGTGACCTCGCCCGCCAGCCGCTGCTCGACGAGGCCTATCGGGGACAGCGCATCGTGCTGGCGCGGACGCCGTGGTCGGGGGACGAGGTCGCGGTCCGGGAGGAAGCCATCCCGGTGGTCCGTCAGGGCCGCAGCATCGCCGTGGTCACCCGGCATACGAACCTCACTCGGGGCCGCACGCCGACACGCTTGGAGCTCACCTACGGATCGCTCTCGGCGGCGCTGACCCGGATGATCTCGGCCGGCGAATTCCCGGACATGTCGGCTCCCACCGGCCTGCGCCGGGGTGCGCCGCGGGTGGGGGACGGGGTCATCGAGCTCGACGCCGAAGGCAGGGTGCGCTATGCCAGCCCCAACGCCACCTCGGCGATCCACCGACTCGGCTTCCGTGGCGACCTGCTCGGGGCGCCGCTGGTGGAGGTTGTCGCCACGCTCGTGCAGACCTCCGGAGAGAGTGTCGACGAGTCGCTCGCCCTGGTCCTGACCGGTCGTGCCCCGTGGCGGACGGATGTCTCCACCCGCACGGCGAGCGTGTCCGTGCGGGCCATCCCGCTGACCGTGCTCGGCCGACGGACTGGAGCCATGCTGCTGCTGCGAGACGTCTCGGAGCTGCGCCGGCGTGAGCTGGAGCTGCTCACTAAAGACGCGACGATCCGCGAGATCCACCACCGGGTGAAGAACAACTTGCAAACTGTCGCCGCACTGTTGCGCCTGCAGGCGCGCCGGGTTCCGGAGCCGGGGGCGCGCCAGGCGCTGCTTGAGGCGGTGCGTCGGGTCGGGACGATCGCCCTGGTCCACGAGACGCTGAGCCAAGGCTTCGACGAGACGGTGAACTTCGACGAGATCGCGTTGCGCGGACTGCAGGCGGTCGTCGAGGTGGCGACCTCGGAGCAGCATGTGAGCTCCTCACTGACCGGGAGTTTCGGGCTGCTGCGGGCCGAGGATGCGACGGCCCTGGCGATGGTTATCTCGGAGCTGGTCCAGAACGCCGTCGAGCACGGCCTGGCCGACGCCGGCGGTCGGGTAGATGTGGCCGTGCGGCGCAGCGTCGACGACGACGGGACCGAAGAGCTTCAGGTGAGCATCACCGACGACGGGAAGGGCCTGCCACCGGGGTTCCGTCCAGTCCTTGCCGGGTTAGGGACCCGCATCGTCACCTCCCTCGTGCAGGACCTGCAGGGACGGATCCGCTGGGAGAACAGCACCCCGCGCGGCACCCGGGTGGTCTTCAACGCGCGGCTGCGTCCCACGCGCCGCTGAACCACGCGCCGGCCTCGCGGAGGCGCGTCAGGCGTCCCGGCCGGCGGGAGCGGACGGCGTCACCACGTATGCCGCCGGCGGCGCCCAGCCCTGGGTCGCGAATCGGCGCTGCACTGCGCCGACGCAACGCTCCAGCTCACCGGCAGGGACCAGGGCGATGGCTGAGCCGCCGAACCCACCCCCGGTCATCCTCGCCCCGAGGGCCCCGGAGGTGGTCGTCTCCTCCACCACGGCGTCAAGCTCGGCGCAGGAGACCTCGAAGTCGTCCCGCAAAGAGGCGTGTGAGGCCAGGAACAACGCCCCGACCGTGTCGAAGTCACCGGCCTGCAACGCGGCCACACACTGCTGCACCCGGTCGATTTCGGTCACCACATGGCGAGTGCGGCGACGGAGCACGTCGTTCGGCAGCGCAGCCAGGGCCGTGGGCAACATCGACATGGTGACTTCGCGCAGCACCTGAACCTCGAGCAGCGCTGCGGCCCGCTCGCACTGCTCCCGACGAGAGCCGTACTGTCCGTCGGTCAGCGCGTGATGGGCACGGGTGTCGACGACGAGGAGCACCAGACCGGCAGCGTCCAGGTCGACCGGCACCGCGGAGGTGCGCCACGTGCTGCAGTCCAGCAGCAGGGCGTGACCGGGCTGGCAGCGCAGCGACGCGGACTGGTCCATGCCCCCGGTCGGGGCGCCGGCGACCTCATTCTCCGCACGCACGCAGGCTGCTGCGAGGGTGGCGCGTCCAGCGTCGGAGGCCAGCAGTCCCAGCCCGGACAGGTCCGAGACCGCTGCTCCCACGGCGCATTCCAGAGCCGCCGAGCTGGACAGCCCCGCCCCCAGTGGCACCTGGCCGTCGACGAGGACGTCGAGGCCGCTGACGGCATACCCCTCCTCGCGTAGCGCCCAGGGAACGCCGGCGACGTAGGCGGCCCACCCGGCCGGCCGGCCCGGCCCGACCTGATCCAGGTGGGCGTCGATGATGCCTTCAGCCTGCAGGGAGGCGACCCGGAGCACTGAGTCGGAGCGGGGGGAGACCGCGGCATAGGTGCGGTGGGGGAGGGCGATCGGAAGGACGAGTCCACCGTTGTAGTCGGTGTGCTCACCGATGAGGTTGACTCGTCCGGGGGCAGACCATACCCCTGTGGGTGCAGCGCCGAAGATCTGCTCGAAGCGGGCCCGGAGCCCTTCAGGAACGCTCATCGTGACTGCGCCCGCACGGCCTGCTCGAGCGCCACGATGGGGGCGATGCTTGCGTCGAGCTGGGCGGCCATCGCCTCGAACGCGGGGCGCTGCTGTCGATAGGGATCGGCGACGATATCGCCTGACCCGCCAGGGCCCAGAGGGGAACGGGCCGCGTGCGCGGCCTTGGTCACCGCGGCCCAGCGACCGCGCACGTCCGTGGGCGCTAGGGAGGCCAGCCGGGCCGGCCAGGGATGCTCGGCGTGCAGGGTCGTGAGCAGCCGGGCCAGCTCGAGGACGAGGAAGGTCCGGGGGGCGGCCCCGGGGAACTCGTCGATGACGAACGCGCGGTGTCTGGGGTCCATGACGAGCACGAGGTCGGCCCGGAGCAGGATGGCCTCGGTGGTTTGACGCGCCGACAGGCCCTCGCTGGACAGGCCCCGAGCGCTGAGCACCTCGCGGGTGCCCGGTTCGACTGGCCAATCGACCATGGCATGGATGCCGGAGCTGGTCACGATGAAGTCCCCGGCCGCGATGTCGTCGAGAGCGGCCTGGAGACGGACGTGAAGATAGGGAGAGCGGCAGATGTTGCCGGTGCACACGGCCTCGATGGATACCGCGTCGGGGGCCGGTGTCGACGGAGGCATGCGCCAAGGGTAGCGGGGGTCATTTGCAACAATGTCGCCCATGCCCACCGACCTCCCTGGTCCCCGTGATCCCGCTGGACCCGCTGATCCCTCTGATCCCTCTGGACCTTCTGGGCCCTCTGGCTCTTCCGGCACCGTTGGTCCGGCTGGTGGGCGTCCCCCTCGGATCCTCTCCGGCATGCAGCCGACGAGCGACTCGCTGCACCTAGGCAACTACCTTGGGGCACTGGTGAACTGGGTCGCGCTCCAAGACGGCTTCGACGCCTACTACTTCGTCGCCGACCTGCACGCTCTCACCGTGCCGACCGACCCGGCGGTGCTGCGGCACCGAACCCGGGTCACCGCGGCCCAGTTCATCGCCGGTGGCGTCGATCCGCTCCGGTCCGCGGTGTTCTGTCAGAGCCATGTTGCCGACCATGCTGAGCTGGGCTGGGTGATGAGCTGCCTGACCGCAGAGGGCGAGGCCCGGCGGATGACCCAGTTCAAGGACAAGGTGGCCAAGGGTCAGAACGCGAACGTCGGCCTGCTCACCTACCCCATGCTCATGGCCGCGGACATCCTCCTGTATGACGCGCACTACGTCCCGGTCGGCGAGGACCAGCGTCAGCATCTGGAGATCACCCGTGACCTCGCGACCCGGTTCAACACCCGGTATGCCGCAGACACACTCGTCGTGCCCGAGCCCTACATCCTGAAGGACTCGGCCAAGATCATGGACCTGACCGACCCGACCGCGAAGATGTCCGGCACGACGAGTCCGGACAAGGGCCTGATCTTGATGTCCGACAGCGACACCGCCATCCGAAAGAAGATCATGGCAGCGGTGACCGACACTGCGGCGCAGGTCGTCTTCGACCCTCAGGACCAGCCTGGGGTGTCCAACCTGCTTGTGATCTATTCGGTCCTGTCCGGCGCCGACATGGCGCACATCGTCGAGACCTTCACCGGCCGGGGGTATGGGGAACTGAAGAAGGGCGTCGTGGACCTTGTCATCGAGGCGGTGGCTCCGTTCCGCGCCCGGATGACCGAGTTGCTCGCCGACCCTGGGGAGCTGGACCGAACCATCGCCGATGGGGCCGACCGAGCCCGCGCCGTGGCGGCGGCGACGATGGACCGGGTCCGGGACGCCCTGGGCCTGCTGCCCGCGCTGCGTCGATAGGGTTTGGCCATGCCGACCTACGGCGTGGCCGTGACGATCCCCAGCCCGTTCGGGGACGCCCTGAGAGCAGCCCGGGTCACCGCAGGTGACCCGCTCGCTCGAGCCATCCCGCCGCACGTGACCCTCATGCCGCCGACCGAGATCAGTCAACGGGAGCTTCGCGCCTTCGAAGACCATCTGCAGCAGGTCGCTTCCGGTCACGAGGCATTCGGGATGAATCTGCACGGCACAGGGACCTTCCGCCCGCTCTCGCCGGTCGTCTTTGTCCAGGTGTCCCTGGGGATCTCTTCGTGCGAGCAACTGGAGCAGGCGGTCCGGTCCGGTCCGGTGCGCCGCGACCTCGACTTCCCCTACCATCCGCACGTGACGGTTGCTCACCACGTGTCGAACGACCGGCTCGACGACGTCTTCGAGGCTTTGGCGGAGTTCCGGGCGGACTTCGTCGTCGCCAGCATCGACCTCTACTCCGAGGGCCGCGACGAGGTCTGGCGCCCGCTGCGCCGGTTCGCGCTGGCTGCGGGGCGCGGTGCAGCGGGCTGAGCAGCATGGACCGCCTCAAAGCCGCCTGGGCGCGCCTCCAACGGACTCGGGTGTGGCGGGCCCAGGACCGGTACCTCACGGTGCGCGGCAACCTGCTCGCTGCCGGCGTCGCCTACTATGCGTTCTTCTCAGTGTTCCCGGCCGTCCTGCTGGCCTTCACGATCTTCGGGTTGGTGCTTCGCAGCCACCCCGAGGTTCTCGAGCAGGTTGAGAACGCGATCAACGGGATGCTCCCAGGGTTCGTCAAGACCGCTGACAACCCCGACGGGATCATCAACGTCGGTGCGCCGACCGCGGCCACCTTGTCGGTGAGCGGGGTGATCTCGCTCGTCGGCCTGTTCGTCGTCGGCATCGGATGGCTCGGGGCCCTGCGGGCTGGGATCAGGGCGGTGTTCGGGGTGGACGGCGTGCCGGGCAACTTCGCGCTCGCCAAGCTGCGCGACCTGGGGGTCCTCGCCCTGCTCGGGCTGGCCATCGTGGTCTCGGCGGTCGTTGGGTCCGTGGTGGGGGCGTCGGCCCAGTGGTTGGCCGGCCTCATCGGGATGCCAGGGCAGGGCTGGCCGCTGGAGGTGGTGGCCACCGTGATCGGGGTGGTCGTGGACGGGGTCATCATCATCGTCATGCTCCGGGTCCTGAGCGGAGTGGCCGTGCCGGCGGCCCCGCTGTTCGAGGCTGCTGTGATCGGCGGGGTCGGTCTCACGGTGCTCAAGCGGGTTGGGGCAGCGTTGCTCACCGGCACCCTGAGCAACCCGCTGTATGCCTCCTTCGCTGTCGTCGTCGGCCTGCTCGTCTGGCTCAACCTCATGTCTCGGATTGTCCTGCTCTCGGCCGCCTGGGCCGCGGATGGTCTCCCGGTGGCCTCCGTCGAGGAGCCGACGGCTGCGGGGGCCGGTGCGCGACAAGCGGATTCGCCATCGACTGCCGACTAGGGCGGGCGACGACTAGGGTGATCGGCCATGTCCGACATCGCGCAGTTCTGGGCGGTGCTGCCGGCCGGCGGCGCCGGCACTCGGCTCTGGCCGCTCTCACGGGCCGGGCAGCCGAAGTTCCTCCTCGACCTCACCGGCACCGGGCGCACGCTGCTCCAGGCCACCCACGACCGGATCACCCCGATGGCGGGGGACCGGGTCGTCGTCGTGACCGGGGCCGCACATGTCGACGCGGTGCGCGCCCAGCTACCTGAGCTCGCGTCCGACCGAGTTCTGGCTGAGCCGTCACCGCGCGACTCCATGGCCGCGATCGCCTGGGCGGCCGCGGTCATCGAACGGATCGACCCCGACGCGGTGCTCGGCTCGTTCGCCGCCGACCACGTCATCGCGGACGTCGAGGCGTTCACCCGGTGCGTGCGCACCGCCGTCGAGGTCGCCGCGGGCGGGGACCTCGTGACGATCGGGATCGAACCGACCCACCCCGCCACCGGTTTCGGGTACATCCAGCTCGGGCAACCCCTCGCCGGCCACCCCGGCGCGGCCCGGGTGCGGCAGTTCGTCGAGAAGCCCGACGAGGCCCGGGCCAGGGCCTACCTGGCGACCGGCGAGTTCCGGTGGAACGCCGGCATGTTCGTCGTGCGGGCCGCGGTGCTGCTCGACCTGCTCGCCCACTGGCACCCCGACCTGGCGGCCGGCGCCCGGGCGCTCGCCGCCCACCCCGACCGGCTGGGCGAGCTGTGGCCGACCCTGGAGCGGATCGCCATCGACCACGCCGTGGCCGAACCGGCCGCCGACGAGGGCCGGGTGGCCGTCGTCCGGGGCGACTTCACCTGGGACGACGTCGGCGACTTCGCCACGCTGGGCGGCATCTTGGCCGGCGAGGGGCCGGTCACCGTGCTCGGCGATCCCGGGTCGGTCCTGGCGATCGACTCCAGCGGCCTCGTCGCGGCACGCGGCAGCCGGCTGGTCGCGCTCGTGGGCCTGCAGGACGTCGTCGTCGTCGACACCCCCGATGCCGTGCTCGTGACCACCTCGGCCCGGGCGCAGGACGTCAAGGGTGTCGTCGAGGTGTTGCGAGCGCGCAGCCGCGGCGACCTGCTGTAGCCCGCGGCGACCTGAAACGCAGGCGGCCCTCAGCCGATGTCGCGCCGGGAGTGGGCGAGCACCCCGTATGCCGTGAGCGCGGCGGCGATCCCGACCAGGACCAGGGCGGGCAGCACGTCGAAGGTGCCTCCCGGGAGCTGGGAGAGGTGGGCGAAGGGCGAGAGGTCGACCAGGGCCGTCGGGAGCTGGAGCAGCGTGCCGAGGTCGCCGAGGATGAAGAGAACCGCCAACAGGCCCCAGGCGAGTGGAGCGAACCGCGCGCGGACACCGGCCAGAGCGAGCGCCACGCCGACGCACACCCACGCGGCGGGAACGGCAGCCAGGCCGGCGCCGATCATGACGCCCAACTGGGGCATCTCGGCCGCTCCCCGGCCCGCTGCGGTGATGACGAGCCCGCACAGGACCATGAGCAGCACCGGGAGGAGGAGGGCCTGGACGGCGTGGGCGAGGAACCATCGGGTGCGCGAGGCCGCGGTCGCCAGGACCGCCTCGGTGCGCCCGGAGCGTTCCTCACCGGCGGGTCGCAGAGCCAGGACGATGCCGGCGGCGGCGGCTGCGGCGGCGATGAAGCGCAACTCGGTCGCGAGATAGATGTCGGTCAGGGACCCGGCCCGACCACCGAGCGCCTCGAGCATGGACCGAACCTCGGGGTTGGCGAGCAGCTCGCTCACCGTGCCGGCCAGGCCCCCGACGACCCCGGACAGGACGACGAAGGCGATCGACCAGCCGAGGATGCTCGGCCGGTTCAACCGCCAGACCAGGCCCTCCGGCGAGCTCAGCCCTGGGCCGCCCCGCGCCGGTCCCGGACGCGCGGCGAGCAGCCCGGACCCCAGGTCCCGTCGCTCGAGCAGGGTGAGCGCGAGGGCGAACAGGAGGGCGCACAGCGCCAGCGCGGGCAGGGCGAGGACGAGCCGGTTGTCGCCGTACGCACCGACCTTGCTGACCCAGCCCAGAGGTGAGACCCATGACAGCCAGGCGGCGGCGGGGGTGGTGTCCCCGACGGCCCGCAGGAGATAGAGGCCGCCGAGGGTGCCCAGCGCCCAGGCCGTGCACCCCCGAGCGCTCGCGGTGAGCTGGGCGGCCACGGCGGTGACCCCGGTCATGAGGAGCCCGGCGATGAGCCAGGACACCGCGAAGGCGGCAGACCCGACGACGTCGAAGCCGATCCCGACGAGCCCGGCCAGCGAGAGCAGGCAGGTGAGCGCCGTGACGGCGAGTGCGAGGAGCACAGCGGCGGTGAGCGGGGCCCGCCGACCGACGACCCCGGAGCGGAGCAGCTCGAGGCGGCCCTCCTCCTCCTCGACCCGGGTGTGCCGGCGGACGAGTGCATAGGCCAGGATGCCAACAAAGACCGCCCCCATGAGCTGGGTCTTGAAGATCGACAGGCCCTCGATCGTGCTCATCGAGGCCGGGCCGTAGAGGGCCAGGGCCGAGGGTGCGGCGAGGACCGCGCCGAGGCTAGCGCGGGCCGAGGCGGCATCCGGATAGAGATCGAGCGTCGCCTTCGCGGAGCCGACCGACAAGGCGGTCAGGGCGAGCGCGCTCAGGGTGATCAGGAGCCGGTCGCGCCGGGCGGCGAGCCGCAGCAGCGCCCCGGTGCCGGCATACTCGGACATCAGCCCTCGTCCTCCCGGGCAGGGCCGGTGGCCACCGGCGGCGTGGTGGCCTCGGCGGCATCCCCGCCGGCGTCGTAGCGGGCGAGGAAGAGCTCCTCGAGGGTCGGCGGCTGGCAGGTCAGTGAGCGGATGCCGTGGGCTTCCAGAGCGGCGACCGTGGCCCCCACCCGGTCGGCGTCGGCGGTGTAGCGGAGGGTGCTTCCCTGCAGGTGCGGGTCGTGGATGTCGGGCCAGCGCGCGAACTCGGCAGGAGTCGGGGGAGTGGCCAGGGTGACGGTGACGTGGCTTCGGGTCAGGTGGCGCAACTGCTCGAGGGACCCGTGCTCGACGATCCGGCCCGCTTTGACGATGGAGACCACCCCGCACGCCTTCTCGACCTCGCTGAGGATGTGACTCGACAGCAGCACGGTGCGGCCCGCGTCGCGCAGGCGCACCAACTCGTCCTGGAAGACCCGTTCCATGAGAGGGTCCAGGCCGGCGGTCGGCTCGTCGAGGACGAGCAGGGGGGCGCCGGAGGCGAGCGCCGCGACGAGGGCGACTTTCTGCCGGTTGCCCTTGGAGTAGGCCCGGCCCTTGACCGTGGGATCGAGTTCGAAAGCCTCGACGAGCTCGGCGCGGCGCCGTTCGTCGACGCCGCCGCGCAGCTTCGAGAGCAGGTCGATGACCTCTCCGCCGGTGAGGTTCGGCCACAGGGCCACGTCGCCGGGGATGTAGGCCATCTGCCGGTGCAGCGTGCCCGCATCACTCCACGGGTCTTGACCGAAGACCCGGGCCGTGCCGCCGGTGGCTCGGATCAGGCCGAGGAGGATGCGCAGGGTTGTCGACTTGCCAGCCCCGTTGGGGCCGAGGAAGCCGTGGACGGTGCCGGCCTCGACGAACAGATCGAGGCCGTCGAGGGCGCGCACCGAGCCGAACCGCTTGGTCAGCCCGCGGGTTTCGATCACTGCTGCCATAGCGACCAGGTTACCCCTGTATTCACAGATCCGCGAATGTTGTAAAGTTTCTGTATGCCGATTCCTGACCATGCCGCTCAGGCGCGGGCCGTCGAGCACCTCGGCGGCGCGCTGGCTGACGCCGGGATGCCTCGAATGCCAGCTCGGGTCTGGGCTGCGCTGCTCTGTGACGAGGACGGGCGGATGACGGCGGCCGAGATCGTGGAGCGGCTCGACGTCAGTGCGGCCGCAGTCTCGGGGGCGGTCCGCTATCTCATCCAGGTGGGGTGGATCCGGCGAGAACGCGAGATCGGTACCCGCCGAGACGTCTATGTCGCCATGGACGAGCTCTGGCACGAGATGCTCCTGCGAGCGGACCAGACGTACCGTCCGATCATCCGGGCGCTCGACGAGGGGGTTGCGGCATACACCGCCGTCCCGGGCGCCCAGCGCCGGCTCGAGACCTCCCGGGAGTTCCTCGAGTTCCTCGCGCAGGAGATGCAGGCCATGTCGCGCCGCTGGGAGCAGCGGCGTCGGAGGCTGCCCGGCTCGTGACGGTTGGGCGGGCCGGTGAGGCAGGGCGGTAGGATCGGGCTCGACATGACCGACGACGCCGCCCTCTTCCGGATCGTTGCCGACCGCGTCTCGACCTTCCACGACGATCTCGTGGCGTTCCGGCGTGACTTGCACGCGCATCCGGAACTCTCCTGGGCCGAGACCCGGACGACGACGGCAATCTTGTCCCGCCTCGGTGAGGTCGGGATCAGCGCTCAGCCCCTCAACGGCAGCGGAGCGGTTGCCGATCTCGGCGCCGAACAGGCGGCATACCGGGTCCTTCTTCGCGCCGACATCGACGCCCTGCCGGTGCGCGAGCGGACCGGCTTGCCGTTCGCCTCAGTCACGGCCGGCGTGTGCCACGCATGCGGGCACGACGTCCACGTCACGGCTCTGCTGGGGGCACTGCTCGCTCTCAAGGACGTCGAGGATGACCTGCGTGAGCGCGGGATCGGGGTGCGGGCCGTCTTCCAGGCTGCTGAGGAGGTCATCCCCGGGGGGGCCCACGAGGCGGTCACAGCCGGCGTCCTCGACGGGGTCGATGCGGCCTTCGCGGTGCACTGCGACCCCACCATCGACGCCGGACACATCGGGCTGCGTGAGGGCCCGCTGACCGCTGCCTGCGACAGTGTCAAGGTTCGACTGTCCGGCCGGGGCGGGCACACCTCACGGCCCCAGGTCACCGAAGACCTCACCTTCGCCTTGGCCAAGGTGGTCACCGATGTCCCCGCGGCACTGTCCCGCCGGCTCGACCCGCGTGCCGGGGCAGCGCTGGTGTGGGGGACGGTCAACGCCGGCAAGGCGAGCAACGTTATCCCGAGCACCGGCGAGGCCACCGGCACGCTGCGGATGCTCGACGCGCATGCGTGGATCTCGGTCGGGCCACTGCTCGAGGAGATCGTCCAGGGGGTCGTTTCCCCGTATGGCGTCCGGGCCGTGGTGGACCGGGTCAAGGGCGTGCCACCGGTGGTCAACCATGGTGAGGCGATCGAGGCCCTGCGCCTGGCCTGCTTGGGTCAGAATCTGGTGCCGGCACCGACCCAACAGTCCCTGGGCGGCGAGGACTTCTCCTGGTATCTGGCCCACGTGCCCGGGGCGATGGCACGGCTGGGCACCCGCACCCCTGGCGGCCGCACCTTCGACCTGCATCAGGGCAACCTCGTCGTCGACGAGGACGCCATCGGCCACGGGGCCCGGCTGCTCGCCAGTGCCGTCTTCAGCCACACCGTCAAGCCCTGACCGACGTCGCCCTTCTGCTCTATAGGCCGATCTGTCGACGTCGGACTCTTGCCCTATCGGCCGATTTGTCGACGCTGCCGCAGCGGATGATCCAATGGGCGTATGCCGACGATCGACTGGGACGCCCTGCACGCCCGGGCGGTGGAGCTCACCGCGTGCGCCTATGCCCCCTACTCGCACTATCCCGTCGGGGTGGCCGGGCTGGTCGATGACGGTCGAATCGTGGTCGGCTGCAACGTCGAGAACGCCGGATACGGCCTCACCCTGTGCGCAGAGTGCGGGATGGTCTCCCAGCTGCACGCCACCGGGGGCGGCCGTCTCGTCGCGATCTGGTGCGTCGACGGCCACGGCGAGACTCTGATGCCGTGCGGACGCTGCCGCCAACTGCTCTGGGAGTGCGGCGGGCCGCAGTGCTTGCTGATGACCCCGCAGGGCGTGCTCCCGATGAGCGAGGTACTCCCGCAGGCCTTCGGGCCGGACAACCTGAGCGCGTATCGGCGCTGAACTCAGCTGATATGGACAACCGGAGTTGACGGCATACCGGGTCAGCGAAGGTGGGCGGTCCGGGTGTGAGGATGGGGCCCATGCCCGAAGCCTTCGACGCCGTCGACGTCATCATCGCCAAGCGTGACCGCCAGGAGCTGTCCGACTCGGCGATCCGCTGGGTGGTCGACGCCTACACCAGGGGTGCGGTTGCTGAGGAGCAGATGAGTGCCCTGCTGATGGCGATCCTGCTCAACGGGATGACCCGCCGGGAGATCTCCACCTGGACTTCGGCGATGATCGCCAGCGGGCAGCGGATGGACTTCTCCGCGCTGGCCCGCCCCACCGCCGACAAGCACTCCACAGGTGGTGTGGGCGACAAGATCACCCTCCCGCTGGCTCCGCTCGTCGCCACCTTCGGGGTTGCCGTGCCGCAGCTGTCCGGCCGCGGCCTGGGCCACACTGGCGGCACCCTCGACAAGCTTGAGTCGATCCCCGGGTGGCGCGCCGAGGTGGCTACCGAGGCCATGCTGCGCCAACTCGACGACGTCGGCGCCGTCATCTGCGCCGCCGGGGCTGGACTCGCCCCAGCCGACCGACGGCTCTATGCCCTGCGTGATGTCACCGGCACCGTCGAGTCGATCCCGCTCATCGCGAGCTCGATCATGAGCAAGAAGATCGCCGAGGGCACCGGTGCCCTGGTTCTCGACGTCAAGGTCGGCTCTGGTGCCTTCATGAAGACCCGCGCGGATGCGGCCGAGCTCGCTCGCACCATGGTCTCCCTGGGATCCGATGCCGGGGTTCGCACGGTGGCGCTCGTGACGAACATGGCGACCCCACTCGGCCTCACCGCCGGCAACGCCCTGGAGGTCCGCGAGTCACTCGAGGTGCTCGCTGGGGGCGGGCCGGCCGACGTCGTCGAGCTCACTCTCGCCCTGGCGCAGGAGATGCTCGAGGCAGCTGGGCGGGGCGGGCATGACCTCGCTGCTGCCCTGAGCGACGGGCGGGCCATGGATGTGTGGCGGGGGATGGTCAGGGCGCAGGGTGGTGATCCGGACGCGCCCCTGCCGACCGCGCGGCATACCGATGAGGTCCTCGCTGACCGAGACGGGGTGCTCGCCACCCTCGACGCGTATGCCGTGGGCCTCGCCGCGTGGCGCCTGGGCGCCGGCCGGGCCCGCAAGGAGGACCCGGTCCAGGCTGCGGCCGGGGTGGAACTGCACGCCAAGCCGGGCGACCGGGTGCGTGCCGGCCAGCCCCTGATGACCTTGCACACGGACACTCCCGAGCGTTTCGAGCGAGCCCACGCCGCCCTCCACGGTGGCTGGAGCATCACCCAGACCCTGCCAGACCTGACGCCCCTCGTCCTCGACCGGATCACCGCCGAATCGCCCGACTAGTCACCTCTATTTTCGGATTAGGCTGCCACGATGCCTACGGTCCCGTCTGCCGACCTCATCGCGCACGCACCCAAGGTGCTCCTGCACGACCACCTCGACGGCGGGTTGCGACCGCAAACAGTCCTCGACCTCGCGCAGGAGAGCGGGTATGCCGTCCACCTGCCCGCCGGCGACGCCACGTCCCTGGCGACCTGGTTCCGCGAATCGGCCGACTCCGGATCGCTGCCGCGCTACCTCACCACCTTCAGACACACCGTCGCCGTGATGCAGACCCGGGAGCAACTGCATCGGGTGGCCCGCGAGAGTGCCCTGGACCTCGCCGCTGACGGCGTCGTCTATGCCGAGTCCCGGTTCGCTCCGGAGCTGCACATCGAGGCCGGCCTGTCCCTGGACGCTGTCGTCGAGGCCGTCCTCGCCGGGTTCCGCGACGGCGAACGGGAGGCGGCCGCAGCAGGGACCCCGATCCGCATGGTCGCCTTGCTCACCGCGATGCGGCATGCGGCACGCTCCATGGAGATCGCCGAACTCGCGGTCCGCTTCCGCGACGTCGGTGTCGGTGGGTTCGACATTGCCGGGGCCGAGGCAGGCTTCCCGCCGAGCCGGCACCTCGACGCCTTCGAGTACCTGCAGCGGGAGAACTTCCATTTCACCATTCATGCCGGGGAGGGGTTCGGTCTGCCGAGCATCTGGGAGGCCATCCAGTGGTGTGGCGCCGACCGACTCGGTCACGGGGTGCGGATCATCGATGACGTCACCGTCGACCCCGACGGCAAACCCCCCACACTCGGCCGGCTCGCGGCATACGTGCGGGACCGGCGGATCCCCCTGGAGATGTGCCCGTCCTCCAACCTCCAAACCGGTGCGGCCAGCTCCATCGCGCAGCACCCGATCACGCTGCTGAAGGATCTGCGCTTCCGGGTCACCGTCAACACTGATAACCGGCTCATGTCCGGCACGTCGATGACCCAGGAGCTGAGCCTGCTCGCCGCGCAGGCCGGCTGGACACTGGCGGACCTGCGGTGGGTGAGCATCAACGCGATGAAGTCTGCGTTCATCCCGTTTGACGAGCGGTTGGCTCTCATCGAGGACGTCGTCAAGCCGGGGTATGCCGCCCTCGGCGCCTGATCCTGGGCGCTGCCAGAGGCGGATGCTGGGGTGAGCTCTTGGAGCGTCGGCTGATCCGAGAATGACCCGGCCATCAGGGTGGCGTCGCGGCCGGGCGCGGGGTGCACGTTTGTCGTACCAAGTCCGTGTCCAGGCGCCTGGTGTGCCGTGCGGGGTGATTCGACAATGGCCCAGCCACGGATGCGCCAGCGGGCGACCCACCATGCTCAGCCCGGAACAGTCAGCCCGTTAGAAGGGCTAGGGCCGCGAGGGCCACCAGGGCGACCTTGGCCACTGCAGGATTCAGCTCATGCAGGGTCAGCTCCCGAGACTGTCGGGGGGAAGAACTCGGGATCGCAGCGCCTCCGCGCGAGCGAGACGGGCCAGGTCACGACGGCGCCGGTCGGCAATGACCGCAGCGAGGACGTATTCCGGGTGGGAGCCGGGCGGAGGCGTGGGGGAGACGTGATCAAGGGTGGCGGCGAGCAACTGGCGGCCGAGCAGTTCCCGTGACGCCGGGGCCAGGCTCGGGGCACGAGCGAGGAACTGCCGGACCGCGACGGTCAGGCCGGTCGGCAAGGTGGCGATGTCGGCACCGGCTGCCCAGCCCGCCAGGTGCGGCGGCATCGCCGGTGGCGGGACGAGCCGCAGCTGGGCCCGCTGGGTGATGACATAGGTCCCGGCCGCCAGGTCACCGAGGCGTTTCCCCCGTGGGCTGATGAGTGCGGCCACCAGGGCCGGGACCCCGAAGAGCATCCAGATCTCGACGACCCCGACGAGGGCCCGGGTCAGGGCGTGTCGCAGCGTGATCGGACCTCCGTCCTCCCGCACGGTGCGCAGCCCCAGTGCCAGCTTGCCCAGGCTGCGGCCCCGGGTCGCGGTTTCCAGCGCCGCAGGGAATACCACCAGACAGCCGACGGCCAGGGCGGTCGCGGTCGTGCCAGCGACCGCCTCGGAGACGTCGGCGACGAGCGCGGAGGCCCCGAGAGCGCCCAGGGCCAAGAGAAGGAATGTCGCCGCGACGTCGATGAGGCCGCTGAGCAGGTGGGTGGGCACTGTGGCCACGGGAAGCTCGACCGCGACGCCTTCGCCAGTGACGACGTCCTCGCTGGCGTAGGCCCGGTAGGCGCTTGCCCCCGAAGCACCTTGAGCGCCGTGTCCGGTGTCTGTGGCGGCGTCTCCGACGGTGTGTGCGCCGGCGGTGCCCGTCGCGGTCATGCCCGCAGACTAGCCCGGCGTGGGTGCTGGCCCCTCGGCATACAGTGACCGACGTGGACCTCGACGCATATGTGGCCGTGCATCTGCCGCAGTGGCGCCGGCTCGAGGAACTCGTGAGCCGCCGGCGGCTCAGCGGAGCCGAAGCAGATGAACTCCTCGACCTCTACCAACGAGCCTCGACCCATTTGTCGCTGGTCCGGTCGGCCAGCCCGGACCCCTCCGTCGTCAGCTATCTCTCCTCATTGCTCGCCCGGGCCCGGATCGCGACCGCTGGTGCCCGCACCTCGACCTGGCGGGACCTGGCTGGCTTCTTCGTTCGCACCTTCCCGGCAGCGCTGTACCGGATGCGCTGGTGGTGGGTAACCACGGCAACAGTCAACGTCCTCTTCGCCCTGGTCGTCGGGGCATATGCGATGCGCCACCCCCAGGTGTGGACCTCGATGCTCACTGCCGACGAGATCGACGCCTATGTCGGAACGAGCTTCGAGCACTATTACCACGAGTTCGCCCACCACGAGTTCGCCACCCACGTCTGGGTGAACAACGCCTGGGTCACCGCCCAGGCCATCGCCATGGGGGTGCTCGGGCTGCCCACGCTCTATGTCCTGGCGATGAACAGTCTCAACGTCGGGATCGCCGGCGCACTCATGGTCAGCCACGGGCGGGGCAGTCTCTTCTTCGGGCTCATCCTCCCGCACGGGCTGCTCGAGCTCACCGCGGTGTTCATCGCAGGCGCCACAGGTCTGCGGCTCTTCTGGTCCTGGATCGTCCCCGGTAACCGCACCCGGGTGCAGTCGTTCGCTGCCGAGGGGCGGACCGCGATCGCCGTGTCCCTCGGCCTGGTCGCTGTCCTCCTGGTCAGTGGGGCCATCGAGGGGTTCGTCACTCCCTCAGACCTGCCCACTGCAGCACGGATCGGGATTGGGATCCTCGCGGAGACGGCATTCCTGCTCTACGTCTTCGTCGTGGGCCGCCGGGCTGCCCGCGCCGGGGCGACCGGTGACCTTGACGAGTTCCGCGCCGGCGACACCACCCCGCTGGCCTGAGAATGCACCGGCTGACCGCACAAGATCACCCGCACCGGCTCAGAGCAGGCCGTTGCGCTTGAGGGCGAGGTACCGGTCGGCCAAGGCAGGGGGGAGCGTTGTCGGCGGCTCCTCCAGGACGTCGACCCCGAGCTGGCGCAGGGCATCAGCGGTCCGCTGTCGCCGGGCCAGCGTGTGCTCGGCCGCGGCCGCGGCATACACCTGTGCAGTGGTGTCTCGCCGCACCCTCAGCACTTCGACCGCGGGATCGGCAACCGAGGCGAGGAGGACCCGGTGGCGCGCAGTCAGAGCCGGCAAGACCGGGAGCAGTCCCTCTTCGATCGCTGCTGGCTCCAGGGGGGTGAGCAGGACGACGAGAGCACGGTGCGTGCCCATCGTCGAAATCGTGCTGGCGAGCAGAGCCCAGTCGGTTTCGACGAGCTGGGCGTCGATCGGAGCGAGGGTAGAGATGGTGTCGTGCAGCAGCCGGGCCCTTTCGGTGCCGGTTACCCGGGCCCGGATCGTCCGGTCACCGGCGACGACCTGGACCCGGTCCCGGGCGTGACCGGCGAGGGCGGTCAGGAGCAGGGCAGCGTCCATGGCCGCGTCGAGCCGCGGCTCGTCCCCGATCCGGCCGGCGCTGGTCCGCCCGGTGTCCAGGACGATGACGATCCGCCGGTACTGCTCTGGTTGCCAGGTGCGCACGACGAGATGACGGCGCCGGGCCGTGGCCCGCCAGTCGATGGAGCGCACATCGTCACCGTCGACGTAGTCGCGCAGGCTGTCGAACTCCGTACCCTGACCGCGGGTCCGCACCGCCGACCGGCCGTCGATCTGGCGGAGCATGGCGAGCCGGCTGGGCAGGTGCTTGCGGGCCGGGAAGGGATGCAGCGTGCGCACTGCTCCGGACACGACGAACGAGCGTTGTCGCCCGGCGACGCGCAGCGGCCCGAGCAGCCGCACCGTGACCCGGTCGGCGACCCGGTCCCCCCGCCGGGTGGGGTGCAGGTGCGTGGTCACCCGGATGCGTTCACCCTCGGTGACGGCGATCTGGTGCTGCTCGGGCTGGACACCGGCCGAGGGAGGCCAGGCGTCGCGGAGCAGTCCGTATGCGGTCCGCGAGCCGACGTTGGTCACGGTCAGGGTCGTCGCCGTGCTCTCACCCAGGCGCACTTGAGTGGCTGGGCCGCGGGTCAGGTCCACTGCCGTGGGTGAGGCGGCGAGGAGGACGTCGAGGGCGAGGACGAGAAGCACGACGAGAACGACGACCCGCACCGTCGCGGGCGAGGGCCACAGGACTGCCGGCACCAGCCCGAGCAGGGCGAGCACTGCGGCGCGTCCGGTGAGAGCCATCAGCGGGGCACTGGGACAGCTGACAGGGCCGCGGCGAGCACGTCCGCGACGCTTGTCCCCTCGAGCTCGGCCTCTGGGCGGAGCATCAGGCGGTGTGCCAGGGTCGCGTGGGCGAGGGCCTTGACGTCGTCCGGGGTGACGAAGTCGCGCCCGCTCAGCCACGCCCACGCCCGGCTCGTGGCCATCAGTGCGGTGGCCCCCCGCGGGGACACCCCCAGAGCCAGGCTCGGTGAGAGACGGGTGGCTCGGGCGATGTCGACGATGTATGCCGTGATCTCGTCGGAGAGCTCGACGGTGGTGACTGCCTGGGCACCCGCAGCGAGGTCGGCCACCGAGGCAACCGGGGCGATCCCAGCCGCCCGCAGGTCCCGGGGGTCGAAGCCTCCGGCATGGCGGCGCAGCACCTGGATCTCGTCGTCGCGGGGCGGAAGCGGCAAGACCACCTTGAGCAGGAACCGGTCGAGCTGCGCCTCAGGCAGCGGGTAGGTGCCCTCGTACTCGACCGGGTTCTGCGTCGCGGCAACGAGGAACGGGCTGGGCAGGAGGTGCGCCGTTCCGTCGACACTGACCTGACGCTCCTCCATCGCCTCGAGCAACGCCGACTGGGTCTTCGGAGGCGTCCGGTTGATCTCGTCGGCGAGCAGGAGGTTGGTGAAGACCGGGCCGCGGCGAAAGACGAAGTCGCTCGTTGCTGCGTCGAAGACCAGGGATCCGGTGAGGTCACCGGGCATGAGGTCCGGGGTGAACTGCACCCGCTTCGTCTCGACGTCGACGGCGGCGGCCAGGGCGCGCACCAGGAGAGTCTTGGCCACGCCAGGCACCCCCTCGAGGAGGACATGCCCTCGGCACAGCAGCGCGACGACGAGCCCGGCCACGGCCGCGTCCTGCCCGACGACAGCCTTGGCGACTTCGGCGCGCACCCGGTGGAGCACGGCACGGGCAGTGTCCGGCGATGCCGCGGGCACGGTGGTGGTGTCGGTCATCGTCCTACCTTCTCCTCGAGAGTGGTCAGGGCTCTGGCGAGTGCGACGAGTCCAGCATCGTCGGGGGGTGGCGGGCCGGTGAGCAGCGCGGCGACCTCAGCGACCGGGGTGTGGCTCGCCTCTGCAGTGGCTTGGATGAGTGCCGGTGTGTCGTTTCCTGCGGCGAGCCGGCGGCGCAGGCGAGAGAGGGTTCCCCGGCGCAACACCGCAGCGGCACGTTCCCGGTCGCTGGCCCTGCGATAGAGCTCACCGCGGCTGCGGGTCGTCTCGATGGCCCGGACTACGACCGGCAGCGGCTCGGGGACGAGCCGTCCGAGGCGGCGCCCGCGAGCCACGGCATACAGCAGCCAGGCGAGGGTGAGCACAGCGATGACGGCACCGGTCCATGCCGGCCACACCGGCTCGCCCCTTCCGGTGTCCCCGGAGGCGGCGAGGTCGCTGACTGTGGGCTGGTACCAGATAAGGCGCGGTGAGCTGCCGAGGAGCCGCAGCGCCAGGCCGGCGTGGGCCTGACTGGTGATCTCCCGGTTCGTCAGAGCAGACGGGAATCCGACGAGGGCCACCTCGGTGTGCCGGCTCCCCGCCGGGACGATGAGCAGCCCGACTCCGTGGTCGGCGGTGTCCTCGGCGCCGCCGGCCCCCTGCTGGTCGGCGCCGGGGAGCGGGAAGCAGCTGGTCCCCACGGCAGCGTCGTCGGTGCTCAAGCGCACGTCGAGCCTGGCCACGGTGTCGCCGGGATGGACCAGGGGCGCGGTGCAGTGTGCGGGCAGCGGCTCGGTGGTGTTTGGAGCGGGCAGGAGAGAGACCCCGGCGTCCAGGCCGGCGACCAGGGCCTGCGTCGGGTCGAGCGCGACGAGCCGGTCAGCGACTGCGGTGGTGCCGAGCAACTGCTCGGCGCCGTGACTGCCCAGGTAGTCGCTGTTGCCGAGGACCACGCTCACACCGGAGCCGTCGCCGACCGCGGTGCGCAGGTCCTCCTGCGAGCCCACGACGTCGACGGTGACACCGTGGTCGCGGAGTACCTCGACGAGGGCGTGGGCACCCTGGGCTCCGGTGCCGGCCGGGTCGAGCATCCGGCCGTTGTCCGGGCTGGCAGTGAGCACGGTCAGGGCAGCGATCCCGGCGAGCACCGTTATGGTCCACAGCGCGCGCCCCCGGAGCCGGCGGGTCCCCGGTCCTGGCCCGGACACCGCGGTCGGCCCGGTGTCCCCGATGGCGGTGGTGGCCGTGGACGCTGCTGGCATCACAGCAACCCCCCGAGGGGCTGGTGGGTCTGCGGCTGCGCCGGCCGGGAACGCGCGAGGGCGTCGTCGAGGGTCAGCACGGCATACGCTGCCTCCCGGGTGCCCGCACGCTCCCCGTAGCGCACCGCGTCGAAGGCTGCGCTGGCTGCGGCGAGCTGTCCCTGGTAGCTGGGGAAGAGCGAGGCGAGATCGAGAGCAACTTCATGTGCGGTGCGACCGGGCAGGTCATCGAGGAGCGTGCGGTCGACAGCGGCTGCGGTGATCGCCCGATATCCGTCGAGGACGGCTGCGGACCAGTCCTGGCTCGCGCCAGCCTGCGCAGCCCGTCGTCGGTAGGTCGCAGCGTCGACTCCGACCTCGTCGAGCACCGGGCTGGACCGGGCGACAGGGTGGGGCGAGCGCGATTCCCTGCGGACCACCATGGCGATGGCGACGGCGGCGCCGACGAGCAGGAGGGCGGCTGTGACCCACAGGGCCCACGACGGGAAAGCCAGGGTGCCGTCCGCCCGGGACAGCAGGTCAGCGACCCAGGCACGCAGCCGCTCCTGCCAGGTGGGCTCGACGTGGTAGATGCCCTTGGACAGTTCTGACGTGAGCCAGTCCCTGGCCTGCTGCGATGTGGGGTCCAGCGGCGGACCGTCGGCGCGCACCGCCGGCAGGTGGAGCGTCACAACGCCCTCGGCCAGGGCGGCGGGCCCGACCCCTGGGCGGCGGTGAGGAGCGCGATGTCCAGCCCCTCGGTGCGGATCCGGGAGTCGACGTAGAGCAGCGCGTCGACCCCGGCAGTGAACGGTGTCGTCAGCGCGGACGTGAGCAGGCTCGTCGCACCGATGACCGCGGTCTCGAGGAAGAAGAGGTCACCGAGGTTGCCGCCACCGTCGGAGAAGAGCGCGACGATCACGCCGATGAACAGCAGGACGATCGGCAGGGTGAGGACTTGCGCGACCGTCGAGGTGATGACGGTGGTGAGCAGCCGGATGCCGAGGATCCGCCAGAAGGATGACCGGGCAGGGGTTCCCACGAGCCGCCAGGACCGTCGCAAGGCGGCGACCGGACCGGCCGCCTCGAGGACTACCGCGGGGGTGGCCAGTGACCACCGGGTTCCCACCACGACAGCCAGGGCGATGAAGACGAGCAGGGCGAGAGCCAGGCCGATCCCGCCGGTGACAGACAGCGCGTCGGATCCGCGGAGCAGTCCGGTGACGAGCAGGGTGCCGGGCAGTGCGGCCAGCAGGGTCAGGGCGCTCACGGCAGCCAGCACCATCAGGCCCACAGTCCCGAGCAGTGCGGGCAGCCTCGGCGCGGTGCCGGCCCAGGTCTGGCCCATCGACACTCGCAGGCCCAGGACCGCTTGTCCGACGACGAAGGCGACGATCCCGGCGAGAAGGACGGCGCCGACCGCGGTTCCCAGTGCCGGCAGGTACATCCCGAGCATCTGGACCGGGAAGGCGTCACTGCTCGAGGAGCCGTCCGCGGTCAGCGGGATGTCGGCCTGCCCACTGACCCAGGCGCCAAGCGAGGTGGTCGGGATCAGGACGGCGAGGGAGACCAGGGTGGCCAGACCGATCGTCGCGCCGATGTTGCCGCGCACTGTCTTCAGGGCGGCGCCGAAGATGTCGCCGAGCATCAGCGGCCGCAGCGGGATAACCCCCGGGCGGAACTCGTAGCCGACCTGGCCGACGGGGCGTGACTGTGACTGGGATGGGTATGCCCTGGGCTGGGGTTGGGGCGGGTATGCCGTGGGCTGGAGTTGGGGCGGGTATGCCGTGGGCTGGGGTTGGGCCGGGTATGCCGTGGGCTGGGGTTGGGCCGGGTATGCCGTGGGCTGGGGGGCGGGTGGGGAAGGGTCAGGGGTGGGGGGTGCTGGCGGGCTGCCCGGGGCGACCCAGCCCTGGTCGCTCACCGAATCCACCGATACGTGCTGCCCACAGATCCTGACCCTAACCGAGCGCCCAGGGTCACCAGCCCGAGGGCTCAGGGGGTCGGGGGACGGATGACGACGCAGCAGTGGCCGGGGCAGGGGGCCAGCTCTGCACGTCCCGGGTCCTGACCGCACCCGGCGAGGGCTCCGCGCAGCAGGGCGTGGTTCAGCCCGCAGACGAGCTCAGTCTGGCGTCTGGACATCTGGTGGAAGGGGCAGTTGCGCAAGACGATGTCGCCGCTGGCGACTGCGAGGGGTTCGTAGCCGTGCTCGGTCAGCATCGCCATGAGGTCACCGCTGCCCGTGCCGGCGGTCCGTCCCTCCTGCTCGGCGGCGCTCATCAGCGCGGATGTGACGGTGCCGGTGTCGTCCGCGGCCACAGCGTCGGCGAGGACTTGGGCGAGCAGGTCGTAGCGGCGTGGGGGCACACTGACCGCGACCTCTCCAGATGCGCGCTGGTAGTGCTTCGCAGGTCGCCCAGCTCCGGGGCCCCCCTGTCCGGGTGGGCGGGCGTAGCTTGTGGCGAGCAGGCTCGCCTCGGCGAGTCGGTCCAGGTGGTATGCCGCGAGCGTGCGGCTGATCCCGACTGCGGCTGCGGCGTCGTCTCGTCGGACCGGCCGGCCCTGCGCGACGACGTAGTCATAGAGCCGGCGACGGGCCGGATCGGCGAGCACGCCCAGGCTCTCGACAGCATCGGGCTTGGGGGTAGGACTCATGAAGAGAATCTATCACTAATGAAACTTGACAAAAGATCGATGGCGGGGCATGGTGAGAAGCAGCAGCGACACGATGCCACCTGCCGGCATCGTGTCGGTTTCACGCAGAAGTCCGGGGCCCTCACAGCACACCCGGGCATCGAGGTGACCAGCCGGTGAGCGTGTGCCCGCCCAGTTCTTGCCGATGGCTGCCTGACTACTGCCGATGGCTACCTGACCGAGAAAGGACACACGATGGCTGACCCCCTGCTCGCCCTTACCCAAGCGGGAGTGTCCATCTGGCTTGACGACCTCAGCCGGGCCAAGCTGACCTCGGGCCGGCTCGCCGCGCTGGTCGCGCACAGCCACGTCAGCGGTGTGACGACGAACCCGTCGATCTTCGCCAAGGCGATTGGTGGGGGAGCGGACTACGCCGACCAGATGGCTGACCTCTCGGCGCGGGGGGTAGGGGTCGACGAGGCCCTGCGGGCGATGACGACCTACGACGTCCGGGCCGCCTGTGATGTCCTTCGAGGGGTCTACGAAGGCACCGACGGTGTCGATGGCCGGGTGTCCATCGAAGTCGACGCCCGGCTCGCCCATGACACCACCGCAACGATCGCCGAGGCCCGGGCCCTGTGGTGGGCTGTCGACCGGCCCAACCTGTTCATCAAGATCCCTGCTTCGCGCCAGGGCCTGCCAGCGATCACCGCGTGCCTAGCCCAGGGCATCAGCATCAACGTCACGTTGATGTTCTCGCTCACCCGCTACCGGGAGGTCATGGACGCCTACCTCGCCGGGATGGAGCAGGCGCACGCCGCTGGCCTCGACCTGCGCCGGCTCGACTCCGTTGCCTCCTTCTTCGTCTCCCGGGTGGACACCGAGGTCGACGCCCGGCTCGAGGTGATCGGCACCGCCCAGGCGCTGGCCTTGCGTGGCCAGGCCGCGGTGGCCAACGCCCGGCTCGCCTACCAGGAGTACGAGGCGATGATCGGCAGCGAGCGATGGGCCGCGCTGCGGGCCGCTGGAGCCCGGCCGCAGCGCCCGCTGTGGGCATCGACGTCGACGAAGAACCCGGCATACCCCGACACCAAGTATGTCGTCGACCTGGTGGCGCCCTCCGTCGTCAACACCATGCCGGAAGCAACCATGCACGCCGTCGCCGATCACGGAAGCATCCGCGCCGACTCCATTCATGGCACCTACGAGGCGTCACGGCAGGTCCTCGACGAGCTGGCCACCCTCGGCGTCGACTATGACGAGGTCGTCACCAAGCTCGAGGTCGAGGGCATCGCGGCATTCGAGAAGGCCTGGCAAGACCTCGCCGAGGAGATCCGGACCGCTGTGAGCCACCCAGCCGCGGCACACTGACACACACACCGTTGTTGACCCAGCACGACAGACACCCCGAAGGAGTCCACTCATGAGCACACCGGAGAACGTCGTCATCGTCGGCGGAGGCCTGGCCGGCGCGAAGACCGCGGAGGCATTGCGCAGCCAGGGATTCGGCGGCACCATCACCGTGCTCGCCGGCGAGTCCCACCTTCCCTACGAGCGTCCGCCGCTGTCCAAGGGCTACCTCGCCGGCAAGGACGCCTTCGACAAGGCGGTCGTTCACCCGGCGCAGTGGTATGCCGAGCAGAACGTCGACCTACGGCTGGCCACCCGCGCCACGTCTGTCGATGCCGCGGGGCACGAGGTGCACCTGGCTGATGGCTCAAGCCTGCGCTACGACAAGCTCGTCCTGGCGACGGGGTCGGTGCCCCGACGGATCCCACTGCCCGGCGCGGACGCCACCGGAGTGCTCTATCTGCGCACCCGAGACGACTCCGACACGCTGCGCGCCACCTTCGGCGCCGGGCGTCGCCTCGTCATCATCGGCGGTGGCTGGATCGGCCTCGAGGTTGCTGCGGCCGCCCGCGGTGCGGGCACTGACGTCACCGTTCTCGAGGCAGCCGCCTTGCCCCTGCTCGGCGTGCTGGGCCCCGAACTCGCCCAGGTCTTCGCCGACCTGCACCGGGCCAATGGCGTCGACCTGCGGGTCGGTGCCAACGTCGCCGAGATCGTCACCACCAACGGTCACGCCAGCGGGGTACGACTCGGCGATGGTGAGGTGCTCCCGGCAGATGCCGTCGTCGTCGGTGTTGGTGTGGCCCCCGATGTCGAACTCGCCCAGTCCGCTGGGCTCGACATCGACAACGGCGTCCTCGTCGATGCCTCTTTGCGCACGAGCGACCCGGACATCTATGCAGTGGGGGACATCGCCAACCAGGACCACCCCCTGCTCGGGCAGCGGGTGCGGGTCGAGCACTGGGCCAACGCCCTCAAACAACCCAAGACCGCTGCGGCTGCTCTCCTGGGCCAGGACGCGCAGTATGCCGACCTGCCGTACTTCTTCAGTGACCAGTACGACCTGGGGATGGAGTACCTCGGCTACGCCCCGCGCGGCGCCTACACGCGCGTCGTCGTGCGCGGCGACCTTCCAGGCCGCCAGTTCGTCGCGTTCTGGCTCGACGCCGACGACCGGATCAAGGCCGTGATGAACGTCAACGTCTGGGACGTCATCGACGCGGTGAAGCCGATCATCACGCAAGGGCGCCCGGTGGACGCTGACCAGCTCGCCGACCCACAGGTGCCGTACTCGTCCCTGTGACAAGGGGTGTGGGTCGCTCAAGGGGTGTGGGTCGCTCGTTTAGCGGCCCTTGGGGTGCCAGACCGTCTTGGTCTCCAGGAAGCTCGTCATCCGGTGCAGACCGGGGGTGCCGGAGAAGTCCGGTTCGAGGGCCGCAGCACCACGGCCGGACGGGCGCAGCACCCGCTTGAGTGTGTCCGCCGCCGTCGCCTCGAGCGCACCCCAGTCGACCCCGTCGGCGCCCGCCGCGCCAGTGAGGTCGATGGCGTTGACGTCGCGGTGGGAGGCGAGCCACGGGGCGATCTCGGCGGCATACCCGGTGATCAGGTTGACCACCCCACCGGGCACGTCCGAGGTGGCCAGGCACTCGGCCAGAGTGATCGCCGGCAACGGCCGCCGCGCTGCTGCGACGACGACCGCGGTGTTCCCGGAGACCACGACCGGGGCGATGACGCTGACCAGGCCGAGCAGTGAGGATGCCTGCGGCGCCAGGACCGCAACGACCCCGGTCGGTTCCGGGGCGGAGATGTTGAAGAACGGTCCGGCAACCGGGTTGAGCGTGCCGAGGACCTGGGACAACTTGTCGGACCACCCGGCATACCAGACCCACCGGTCGATCGCCTGACCCACGACGATCTCGGCCGCCGCCGGCGAGAGGCCCTCGGCAGCCCGGACGTCGGCGACGAACTGCTCGCGGCGGCCCTCCATAACCTCGGCCACGCGGTAGAGGACCTGCCCCCGGTTGAAGGCCGTGGCCGCCGACCAGCCAGGCAGTGCTGAGCGTGCGGCGCTGACGGCGTCCCGGGCGTCCTTGCGGGATCCTTGGGCAGCGTTGGCGAGGAATCGGGGCCGGGCACCGGGTCGAGGCGGTGCGGCGAACACTTCGTAGGAGCGTCCTGACTCGGAGCGGGGGAAGGCTCCACCGATGAAGAGCTTGTAGGTCTTGCGGACGTCGACGCGTGCGCTCATCCTCATCCCTCCTGCTCGGTGCGGACATAGGCGGCCAGTCCGTGTCGGCCACCTTCCCGGCCGTAGCCGGACTCTTTGTAACCTCCGAAGGGGCTCGCCGGGTCGAACTGGTTGAAGGTGTTCGCCCACACCACCCCGGCGCGCAACTGGTCAGCGACCCACAGGATCCGGCTGCCCTTCTCGGTCCAGATACCCGCAGCCAGGCCGTAGCGGGTGTTGTTCGCCTTCGCGACGGCCTCGTGCGGGGTGCGGAAGGTGAGCACCGACAGCACCGGTCCGAAGATCTCTTCCTGGGCGATGCGGTGGCCCTGACTCACCCCGGTGAACAGGGTCGGTCGGAACCAGAAGCCGCGCTGCGGCAGAGCGCACCCAGTGTCCCAGCGCGTGGCCCCCTCCTCCTCTCCGACACCGGCCAAGGTGGTAATCCGGTCGAGCTGGGCGCGGGAGTTCACCGCGCCCACGTCAGTGTTCTTGTCCAGGGGATCACCCAGACGAAGCGTGCGCAGGCGGCGCCGCAGGCGATGGATCACCTCGTCGGCGATGGACTCCTGGACCAGCAACCGGCTCCCGGCGCAGCAGACGTGACCCTGGTTGAAGAAGATCCCGCGGACGATGCCCTCAACAGCCTGGTCGATCGGGGCGTCGTCGAAGACGATGTTCGCACCTTTGCCGCCGAGCTCGAGGGTGGCGTGCCTTCGCGTCCCGGCGACGGCGCGAGCGATCGTCTTCCCGACCGCCGTGCTGCCGGTGAAGGCGAGCTTGTCTATGCCGGGATGCTCGACGATGGCCTGTCCGGTCTCGCCTGCACCGGTGACGATGTTGACCACTCCCGGTGGCAGGTCGGCTTGCTGGCAGATCTGTGCGAAGACCAGGGCGCTCAACGGTGTGGTCTCGGCCGGCTTGAGGACAACGGTGTTGCCGGTGGCCAGGGCCGGGGCGATCTTCCAGGCGAGCATGAGGAGCGGGAAGTTCCACGGGATGATCTGTCCGACAACGCCGTGCGGGCTCGGGTCTGGGCCGAGCTCGGCATACTCGAGCTTGTCCGCCCACCCTGCGTGATAGAAGAAGTGCGCGGCAGCCAGCGGGATATCGACGTCTCGGGACTCTTTGATGGGCTTGCCGTTGTCCATGCTCTCCAACACCGCGAGCTCACGGGAGCGCTCCTGCAGGATCCGAGCGATCCGGAAGAGGTACTTACCCCGGTCGGCACCTCTCATCCGGGACCAGGTCTTGGCGTATGCCGTGCGCGCGGCCTTGACCGCGGCGTCGACGTCGTCACTGGTGCCCCGGGCGACCTCGGCGAGCACGTCCTCGGTGGCTGGGTCGACGGTGTTCATCGGTTCCCCGTGTCCATCGACGAAGTCGCCACCGATGAAGAGTCCATAGGACTCCTTGAGGTCGACGACCGCACGGGACTCAGGGGCCGGGGCGTAGTCGATGGTGGGCATCTGGGTGGGTCAGTCCTTGGGTCAGTAGAGACTGGGGGAGTCGTCGGTGACGTAGTCGGCGCCTGAGTAGGAGCCGGTGGTCATCCGTTGGCGCTGCCGGACCAGGTCGTTGAGCAGGCTGCTCGCGCCGAACCGAAACCAGCGCGGGTCCAGCCAGTCCGGACCGGCCTCCTCGCTTACGGCGACGAGATACCGGATGGCGTCCTTGCTGGTCCGGATCCCGCCGGCCGGTTTGACCCCGACCATCTCCCCGCTGACCTCCCGCCAGTCTCGAGCCGCCTGCAGCAGCACGAGGGTGACCGGCAGGGTTGCGGCTGGGGAGATCTTGCCGGTGCTGGTCTTGATGAAGTCGGCCCCGGCGAGCATGGACAGCCAGCTCGCCCGGCGGATGTTGTCGTAGGTGGCGAGTTCACCAGTCTCCATGATCACCTTGAGCCGGGCCCGTCCGCAGGCTGCCCTGGTCTCGGCGATCTCGTCGAAGACGGTGCGGTAGTCCCCGCGCAGGAACGCCCCCCGGTCGATGACCATGTCGATCTCGTCGGCTCCCTGCCCCAGGGCGTATGCCGTGTCCGCGAGCCGGACCTTCCGGCTGGCCCGGCCGCTGGGGAAGGCGGTAGCCACAGCAGCCACGACGACCCCGCTCTCTGCCAACGCTTCCTTGGCGACGGCGACCAGATCGCCGTAGACGCACACCGCGGCTGGTCGGGGTGTGCGGGGATCGCTGGCGTCCGGGGTGCGGGCCTTCGCGGCCAGACCGGCGACCCGGCCGGGGGTGTCAGCGCCCTCCAGGGTGGTCAGGTCGATCATGGAGATGGCGGTGTCGATGAGCCAGCTCTTGCTCGCCGCCTTGACCGAGCGGGTGGACAGGGCGGCGGCGCGAGCCTCGCAACCCACCTGGTCCACCCCGGGGAGCGCGTGCAGCCAGCGGGTCAGGGCGGCGTTGGTCAGATGGGCGACTCCGAGCAGGTCCCGGGCCCGTGCTGCGGTCTCCATGGCAGTCGCCGGGGCACTCATCGGGGTCGGTCCGGCGCGGGCCCATCGGTGTCGGGCACGTCGCCAGTGCCGTGGGC
>JBDIAO010000010.1:0-57484 GCA_039812375.1 Phycicoccus sp.
GCCACACCCCGCGCCCTCCTGGGTGTCGTCGCTGTCCTGGTGACGATCGGGGTCGTCGTCGGCGTCTACTGGATGGGCAAACCGAGCACACCACAGAGTGCCTCCCCGGCAGCGCAGGGCGGGACGAGTCAGAGTGCGGCCCCGGTGGACCAGGCCAAGCTCACCGCACTGACCAAGAAGGTCGAGGCCGACCCCAAGGACATCACGTCCTTGCAGGCCATCGCTGATCTGCATTTCGCGGCCAACGACTGGAGCAGCGCTCGGGCGGCAGCCCAGCGGGTGCTCGATGTCGACCCGAAGAACGAGATGGGCTTGGTCACCTACGGCGCTGCGGCATACAACGACGGCGACCAAGCCGCCGCCGAGACGGCCTGGCAGACCGGCGTCGAGCTCTACCCGCGCAACGCCGAGCTGCACTACGACCTCGGCTTCCTCTACATGGTGAGCGGGCGAATGGACCAGATGCGGACCTCGTGGGCCAAGGTCGTCGAACTCGCTCCGGGGAGCGAGCTGGCCAAGGCCGTGCAGTCCCAGGTGGGCGCGGTGACCAATCCGTCCGGCACGCCCACGAAGTAGGCCCGAGCACCCTGCCCTGACCGTGGAAGCAGACCCGACATGACCGGCAACATCAGCCTCGCCGTCGCCTTCATCGCCGGCGTGCTGTCGTTCGCCTCGCCGTGCTGCCTACCGTTGGTGCCGGTCTACATCGGCTACATGGTCGGCGGTGCCCCGGACGGGCACCGGGTAGGGCGCGACCGCGCCCAGCGGCGCGCAGCCCTGCACCAGGCTGTCGCTTTCGTCCTCGGCTTCACCGTGGTCTTCGTCGCCTTGTGGGCCTCGATCGGGCTCATCGGCTATGCCCTGCGTGACCACGTAGACATCCTGCGCCAGATCGGCGGCGTGATCCTCATCGTCATGGGTCTGCACGTGGCCGGGCTCATCTCGTTGCCGGTGCTCCGGCGCCAGGTGGGCCTGAACGCGGGCGCGCTGATGCGCCGACGCCCCGACGGCACTCTGGAGCAGCACACGCCGAACGTGGGTCGATCGGCCCTCTTCGGCGTCATCTTCGCAGCCGGTTGGACACCCTGCGTCGGTCCGATCCTCAGCGGGATCATCGGCCTGGCCTCGCTCCGCTCGGACGTCGCCCAGGGAGCAGTGCTCCTCGTGGCCTACTCGCTCGGGCTCGGTCTGCCCTTCATCCTCGTCGCGCTCGGCGCCGACGCCGTCCGATCCCGGCTCCGGTGGCTCGCTCGCCACGAGGCCGTCGTCTCCGTCGTGACCGGGACGCTCCTGGTCGTCGTCGGCTTCCTCATGTTGACCAACTTGCTGATCCGCCTGTCCCAGTTCGCTCCCGCCATCGTCTGAGAGGCAACGAGATGACCACCACCGCGAGGCGCCGTCCGGAGTCAACGACCAACGTGCCGGGCCTCGACGACCACGAGGAGCCGGACGTTCGCTACCACAGTGTCGACGTCCTCGATGAGCTGCAGCCGCCGGCGCAGTCCCGCCGCCAGCACCCGCTGCGGCGTGCCTGGCTGTTCCTCATCTCGATGCGCACCGGCCTGTGGATCATCCTCGTCCTTGGCATCCTCACCCTGTTCGGCACCCTGCTCATCCAGGTCGACCCCGGCGTGCGGGCCGACCCGCAGGCCTACCAAGATTGGCTCGATGGAGTCCCGCGGCAACGCTACGGCGGCTGGACGGCGGTCTTCGACACCCTCGGCCTGTTCCACGTTTTCTCTACGTGGTATTTCCAGGGCCTGTTCGCGGTGCTCAGCCTGAGCATCCTCGCGTGCTCGGTCAACCGGGCTCCGCGGCTGTGGCGGGTGGCCACCCGACCACACACGTCGATGAGCGACGCCTTCTTCCGGCACGCCCCCCTGCGCGCCAGTGTCGATCTGCGCTGCGACGTCGACACGGCCGCCGAGAGGGTTCGGGATATCCTGCGGGCCAAGCACTTCCGCGTTCTGGATGGGGGAGCCAAGGGTGGCGCCGACATCTATGCCGACCGGTTCCGCTGGGGTCCGTTCGGCACGGTTGTCGCGCACTTGAGCGTCATCGTCATCCTCGCCGGCTTCGTGGTCTCGGCCACCACCGGCTTCAAGGACCAGGACGTGATGGTGCCGATCGGAGTTCCGGTCGAGGTCGGCCACGGCACCGGTCTGGTGGTCGAGGCCCTGTCCTTCGCCGACACGTACTACGACGGGGGCAGGCCCAAGGACTATGTGTCCGACCTCGTCGTGACCAGGAACGGCACGCAGGTCGCTCGCCAGCAGACGCGGGTCAACTCCCCACTGATCTATGACGGGGTCTGGTTCCACCAGTCGTCGTTCGGGATCGGGGCGGACATCACCGTGACGCAGAACGGCAAGACCCTGTTCGCCAAGACCGTCCCGCTCTACTGGAAGTCCGACGACGGCCAGCAGAGCATCGGCAAGATCACCATCCCGGCCCAGGGCTTGACCATCTATGTCGTCCAGGCGGCGTCGGGTCAGGTCCTGGCAGACCTGCCGGCGGGCTCGACCCTGCTCGAGGTGCACCGCGACGGCATACCGAACCCGGTCGGCAGCCCGGTCATCAGCCAGGGCCAGTCTGCCGAGGTCGACGGGCTGACCCTGACCTATCAGCGCAACAGGCAGTACACCGGCCTCATCATCAAGCAGGATCACGGGTCGTGGCTGGTGTGGGTCGGCTCGGCGCTGTTCATCCTCGGCTGCTACCTCGTGTTCTTCATGCCGCACCGGCGGATCTGGGCACAGGTGCGCAGCAGCGGCGAGAGCACAAGCCGGGTCATGCTCGGTGCGCCACTGAAGAGAGATCCGGCTCTCGAGCCCACCTTCGACGACATTGCCCACCATCTCAAGACGTCCGACGGCTGAGTCGGCCCCCACCCACAAGGAGCACGGACCATGCTCACCTACTCGCAGTTCGCCTTCGTCGCAGCACTTATCTGCACCGTCCTCGCCACGTTGGCCTACCTGTGGGCGATGGCCGCGGGACACCGGGCCAGCCTGCAGGCCGCTCGGCCCCGCGACCGGGTCCGGGTCGGTGCTGGCACTGGCGACCTCATCGACGACCTGGAGTCGATTCCCGGGGTCGTCGAGCCAGACCAGGGTCGCGACGCCGGGCGTGATCCCGGGCGCGAGGCCGGCCCGACCGCGGCCACCCTCGCCCGGTACGGCACTCGGCTGACCTGGCTTGCCCTGGCCCTTCTCACCGCCGCGCTCATCCTGCGGATGCTCGCCACCGGCCACGGTCCCTTCGTGTCGCAGTACGAGTTCGCCATGTCGGCGGCCTGGGGAATGCTCCTGGCCTACGCCTACTTCGAGTGGCGTTACCGGGCACGCACGCTGGCGCTGTTCGTCATGCCCCTGGTGGTCATCGCGCTGGCGTATGCCGGCACTCAGGAGAGCAAGGCAGACCCCCTCATCCCGGCGCTGCAGAACAGCTTGCTGCTGACCATCCACATCATCGTCGCGGTCTTCGCGTATGGCGCGTTCGCGGTGTCGTTTGCCGCCGCTGCCCTCGATCTGTGGACCCCTCAGCGCTGGCGTCACCTCATCCCGACCTCCGAGGTGCTCGACCGGATCGGCTACCGCGCTGTCGTGATCGGCTTCCCACTGGACACCATGGTCATCGTCATCGGGGCAGTGTGGGCCGAGATCGCCTGGGGAAGCTACTGGAGCTGGGACCCCAAGGAGACCGCGTCCCTGGTCACTTGGCTCATCTACGGCGGCTACCTACACGCCCGCGTCGCCAGAGGGTGGACTGGTAAGCGGGCCGCGTGGCTGCTCGTCATCGGTTTCGCCAGCGTGGTGCTCACCTTCGTGGGCAACAGCTTCTTCGGTGGCCTGCACAGCTACGGCTGACCTGTCGCCAGCTGACCGAACCAGGTGGCGCGCCACGCCGAACACGACGGAAGGAAGCGATCGACATGTCCGACAGGGCTCGGCACGATGCACCTGGGACCGGGGTGCCTGGGACCGGGGTGCCTGGGACCGGGGTGCCTGGGACCGGGGTGCCTGGGACCGGGGTGCCTGGGACCGGGGTGCTCGCTGAGGAGCTCTTCGACGATGCGTTTCTCGACGACGTGTTCTCGAGGAACCTGCCCACCCGTGACGCAGCAGAGCCATCGCGGGCGAGTGAGTCAGGGCAGGTCCGGCCCCTGCCGCACCAGCCCGAGGTGCCGCTCTCCGGTGCGGCGGCGCACCCCGGTTCCCGCGCTGGTGGTGTCGACGTACTCGCCGAACCTGCGGCTCGCAGCGCGGCCGCCGGCCCAGCATGTGGGACCGGGACCGGTGTGCGAGAACGGATCCGCGCGAGTCGGTTCGGGTCGGCTCTGGTGCTCCTGGTCACGGCGGTCCTCGTGGCGGGCGGAGTGTGGGCCGTCAAGACCAGCCAGTCCACCGGCACGGGTGCCGCCGGCGGCACCGCGGCGGTCACCTTGCCAGGGACATCCACGGTGCCACCCCCCACAGTGGGGGCACCCGCTCAGGACTTCACGCTGACCACCATCGACGGCACGACGGTCTCGTTGGGCCAGTTCCAGGGCCAACCGGTGTGGATCGTCTTCGGCGCGAGCTGGTGTGCCGGCTGCCAGGCGGAGATCTCGGACATCGTCGCGGCCCAGAAGCAGTACGGCGCGCAGGGGCTGGTCATCCTCGGAGTGAACATCTCCGAGAGCCAGAGCGCGGTGCGGGACTACGCCGAGCGGGTCGGGATCACCTTCCCCATCGGGGCCGACACCGAGTCGTCGATCGCTGACGCCTACCGCGTGTCGGCGATCCCCGCGCACTTCTTCGTCGGCGAGGACGGTGTGCTCCGGGAGATCCGTCAAGGCGCCGTCTCTCCCGAGACCATCGCCACGGCCGTGAAGGGTGTGCTGGCTCCATGAGACCCACCGATGACCTGGCGAGACCCATTCATTCCCTCACCTGCGATGACGCCACCCGTGAGATCGCTCAAGCACCTGGTCCGGTCGTGCGACCGTCCAGCCCGGAAAGGGGTAGCCATGCCTGATAGTCGGTACCACGTCCATGACGGGGCCGAGGTCTGGCTCGGTGTCCACGACGCGAGCACCATGCTGGGTGTCTCCCCGGCCACCCTCAGGCGGTGGAGCGCGGCCGGGAAGATCGAGGCTTTCACCACCCCAGGTGGCCACCGGCGTTATGCGCGCTCGATGCTGCAGCGGTTGCTGCACCAGTCCACCAGTCGCGGCGCCTCGGTGTCAGCGCTCGGCGAGTCGTCGGAGCGGGTGTCCCGGCTGATCCGGCGGCATCTGTCCGCCCTGTGTCGCGACATCGCCTGGGTCGAGGCTGCGGACCAGGAGACGCAACACCTGCTCGCCCTATCGGGCCGGGTCATGGTGGACGGGCTGCTGGGCTACCTGGACGCGACGTCGGCGGAGGCCCGTGATGCCGCGATCCGCCCAGCGATGGAGGCCGCCGCACTGCATGGCCGGGTCGCGGCTCGCCATCACGGTGATCTGGGTGAGACCGTCGAGTCGTTCCATCGGTTCCGCGGCCTGCTCATCGCCGACCTCGCCGAGCTGGCCTGCCGGCACGGGCTGGACACCTCGCAGACGACGCAGATCCTCACTCGAGCCAACCAGGGCGTGGACCGGCTCATCGTCGCACTTGTCGCCTCCCACGCAGTGGTCAGCGACTCTGCGGCGGTCGTCGGCTGAGGGGTGTGCGCAGCACCCCGTCGACGACCGTGCCGAGTACCCGCACGTCGAGCAGGTCGTCCGGTGCTGTCGTGAGGAGGTCCGCCGAGAACAGGCTGAGGTCGGCGACGGCGCCCACCACGAGCCGGCCCCGCTCCTGGTCACCCCAGGAGTCGGCGCGCACCGAGGTGTAGCCGGCCAGCGCGGCTCGGGCGTCGATCGCCTCGTGCGCCAGGATCGGCTCCTGGTCGAGATGCCCGGCCTGCCGGCGCAGCTGGGCGTCGGCCATGATCGGCAGCGGGGGATAGGGCGCTATCGGCCAGTCCGACCCGAGCGCCACCGGGACGCCGGCGTCGACGAGGCTACGCAGCCGCCATGCCCGACTCACCCGCACATCTCCGAGCCGGCGGGACCAGTTGTCCTCCCCGGAGGCACTGCAGAACAGGGTGCAGTGGGTCGGCTGCATGCTCGCCGCGATCTGGTGCCGGACGAACCCCGCGAGAGTCTCGTCGGGTGCGGTCTCGATGTGCTCGACCCGGTGTCGGCGCCGCGAGTCCGGCGCGCTGCCGATGGACTCGACGACGTGACGGATGCCGGCGTCACCGATGGCGTGGGTCGTGGTGGGGATGCCCAGCGCGGAGAGCTGGTGGACGATGGCGGTGTACTCGGCCGGGTCGAGGAAGAGCGGCCCGGTGGACTGCCCGTTGACATCGGGCCATTCCAGCCACGCGGAGCCGTTGTCGATCGTCCCGTCGATCATGAGCTTGACTCCGCGGATAGCCCATTTGCGCCCGTGGCGACCCTGCAGGTCGATGACTTCCTGGACTCGCTCGGCGGGGTCGCCAGCTTGAACCCACGGCGAGATGAACAACCGGATCGGCAGTTCGCCGCGCTGCTCAGCTGCCTCGAGCACCTCGAACATCCCCGGTGCGTAGTCGAGCACCTGTCCACCGGTCAGGCCCGCGTCGGCCATGCCGGCGAGGACGGCATACATCGCATCGACCCGTTCGGCCAGCGGCGGGGGTGGGATGGTCTCCGTCGCCAGTGCCATCGCCTGCCATTCGACGAGGAACCCGGTCGGGGAGCCGTCCGGGTGCAGGTCGACTCTGGCTGAGGACCGGAACACCTCCGTGCCGGTGACACCTGCTGCGGCGATGCCGGCGGTGTTGAGTACCCCGGAGTGGGCGTCGAAGATCCGGACGAAGGTGGGACGCTCCGGGACCGCCGGGTCGAGGTCGACGGCGCCGATGTTGCGGCCGACGATGAACCGGGGGTCCAGCCCCCACCCGAGCACCCAGCCCTCGGGCTGGGCGAGTGCCTCAGCTTTCAAGGCGGCGGTGAGCTCCTCGGAACTGGTCACACTGCTCAGGTCGGCCCCGCGGGCGAGCTCGAGCCCGAAGATCGGGTGGATGTGCGCGTCGACCAGCCCGGGGGTGATGCACCCGTTACCGATGTCGTGCACCCGTGCCGCCCCTGCGACGAGCTCCTCTCGGGAGCCGATCGCGGCGATTCTGCCGTCTCGGATCGCCACGGCGTTCACCGCGGACTCGCCATCTCCGGATCCGGGATCAGCTGTCATGGTGTGCACGACGTCGGCGCACACGACCAGGTCGAAGGGGCCCTCCTCGGGGGGTCGTGGACTGCTCATCACACGATCTCCTCGAGGTCCATCTGTGGTGGCTTGCGGCGGAACCCGCGGGTGATCACCGCGAGCTCGGCGACGCCGACGGCAAGCCACACCAGGCCCAGGACGATCGCGTTGTGCGGCAATGAGGTCCACAACCAGACGGTGAGCAGGAACCCGATCCCCGGCACCACGGCATACTTGACCAGCTGGAGGGGAGAACGGCGGCGGTCGTCGAAGACGTGCGACTTGACCACGGAGAGGTTGACCATGGTGAAGGCAGCCAGGGCGCCGAAGGAGATGATCGAGATGACGAACTCCAGGGGCAGCACGATCCCGAGCAGCGAGACCAGGGCGACGACGAGGATCGCCCGCACCGGTGCGCTCGTGCGATGGGACAGGACCCCGAACAGGCGGCGGGGCAGGACCTCGTCGCGACCCATCGAGTAGAGGATTCGGGACACCGACGCCTGTGAGGCAATCGCTGAGCCCATCGCTCCCGAGATGTATGCCGCGACGAAGAAGTTCGACAGGAAGTGCCCGCCTGCCGCCAGGACGACGTCCTGGGCGGCCGTGTCCACGTTGTCGAAGGTGCGCCAGTCCGGGATGACCAGGTAGGACACCGCGGACAGGACGATGAAGGTGAGCCCGCCGATCACGGTGACGGCCAGGATCGCCCGGGGGACGTCTCGGTGTGGCTCACGGGCCTCCTCGGACAAGGTGGAGACCGCGTCGAAGCCGAGAAAGGACAGGCACAGGATCGCTGCGCCGGTGAAGACCGCCGCCATTTCCACGTTGCCGCCGAAGACCGAGTCGAGCACCGAAGGGGTCGATGGCACGCCGGAGGCGGTGCGCAGGGACAGGGCGATGAAGACGACACAGAAGACGGCCTGCACGGCCACGAGGATCATGTTGACCCGGGCCACCGAGGCGATGCCAGCAATGTTGAGTGCCGCGACGATGACGACGGCCACGAGCAGGAACACCCAGGCCGGGATCGCCGGGAAGTAGGCGTTGAGGTAGAGCCCGAGGAGCATGTAGTTGATCATCGGCAGCAGGATGTAGTCGAGCAGCAGGGCCCAGCCGGTGAGGAAGCCGGCGTGTCCACCGAACGTGCGCTGCGAGTAGACGTAGGCGCTGCCCGCCACCGGGAACTTGCGGGACATGAACCCGTAACTGATCGCGGTGAACATCATCACGAGCAGGGTGATGACATAGGAGCCGGGGACGTGGTTGTCGGTGATCTTCGCGACCGGCCCCAGGGTGGAGAACACGGTGAGCGGGACCATGTAGGCCAGGCCGAACAAGACGAGCGCCGGCAAGCCGAGGACCCGCTTGAGGTGGGTCTCGCCCGCGCCCTGGGCTCCAGTGTGCTTGCCGAGGTCGTGCGCCTCCTGGCGCACCGCTTCCGGGTTGTTGGTCATCCGTGCTCCTGTGCGTTCGGGGGTGGGAGGTGCGGCATTGGACACCCAACACTGCAGATTCCCAGGGTATTACCGACATGGATCGGGCACACCCTCAGCGCGTTAGCTCCCGCAGATCCCCCGGTGCGCTGCGCGCGGCGGGCCGCGCGCAGTTGGTAGCGTCGAGAATCGAACCGAAGGAGGACCGGATGTCGTTGGTGGACCGGGTGTCCCAGGCCGCGCTCGGCATACCTTTTATCTGGCTCGGCTACCAGGCTGCGGCCGAGCCCGGTGGCCGGGTCAACGCTGTGGCGAAGTCCGGGTTGCCCCAGCCCGAGACGCTGGTCCGGGTCAACGGCGCGGCGATGGCCCTGGGCGGAGCCGCACTGGCCGCCAACATCCTGCCCCGGGCTGCGGCCACCGGCCTGATCGCCTCACTGGTCCCCACGACGCTTGTCGGTCATGCGTTCTGGCGCTTTGAGGACCCTCAGGCGAGGGCGGCGCAGCGCACCCAGTTCCTGAAGAACGCCGCCCTCGTCGGCGGCCTGCTGGCGGTCGCGGCCCGGCGTTGACCTCGCGATCGACCGTGCAGCCACACCCGTCACGGCTGACCGACTTCGCCGGACACCCACTGGTGGTGTCGGTCATGCTGCACCAGCCGCCTATCGTCGCCGCCACCGCAGCGAACCTTGCTCGAGCGACCGGCGCACCGGCGCTCTACTTCGGATACGCAGATCCGGACCGCTACCCGGTTCAGGAGTATCTCGACGGCACGGTCCGGCATGCCTCCATCGACCCGGATGCCGCCGACGACGACTGGGAGCGCACTGAGCGGATCCTGCGTGCCCAACTCGCCGCCGCCATGGACGGACAAGCAGTGCCCTGGCAGTTCCGCTACCTCGCCGGGAGGGTCGATCGCGCGCTGACCCACCTTGCTGAAGCGGTAGATGCCGCGGCGATCGTCGTCGGCACTCACGTCGGCCGGCACTACCTCGTCCACGACTTCGTCAACGGCTCGATGTCGGTCCAACTGTCCCATCGGCAACACCGACCGGTCCTCGTCGTCCCGGTGGAGATCGTCGGCTGGGACGACAAGGCTCCGTGGGAGTGAGCCGCCCAGCACACCGGGACCCGGCCGTCCTTGCCCTCATCGCCGCCGGTGGTGCCGCGGGCACCGCCGTCCGTGCCGTCCTGGAGCGCGCCGTTCCGGCTCACCCCGGGCAGTGGCCCTGGACGACGTTCAGCATCAACCTCACCGGGGCTTTCATCCTCGGCCTACTCCTCGAACTGCTCGTGCGCTCTGGGCCGGACTCCGGCTGGCGCCGTCGGGTTCGTCTCAGCGTGGGGACCGGGGTGCTCGGCGGCTATACGACGTACAGCACTTTCGCGGTCGAGGTCGGCCACCTTGCCACCGGCCCGCTGCCCCTGCTCGGGCCGATGTATGCCGTGACCAGCGTGGTGCTCGGCGTCCTCGCCGCCGCTGCCGGGATCGCGTCGGGGGCGCGGCTGACCTCGGGTGGCTCGCGATGATCCTCCTCGCCGTGGCCGCCGCTGGGGGCTTGGGAGCTGCGGCCCGGTTCGTCGTCGATGCACTGATCAGCGCTCGCAAGCGGGTTCAGCTTCCGCTGGGCACTCTCCTCATCAACGTCACCGGTTCACTCCTGCTCGGGCTCCTCGTGGGGTGGGCAGCGCACCGTGGGGTGGCAGACGGGAGCGCCGGGCGGCTCACTGCGGTTGCCGGGACCGGTTTCTGCGGCGGCTACACCACGTTCAGCACGGCCTGTGTGGAGAGCGCACGCCTGTGGCGCGCCGACGGCTGGACCCGAGGGACGGCATACACGATCCTCACCCTTGCCGGCAGCGTCGCCGCGGCCGCCCTCGGCCTCGGCCTCGGCGCAAGACTGTGAATCGGTCGCAGACGCCCCGTAACCGGGCCCGATCCCGTGGACCTGCGACGCACCCTACGATGAGTGAGGCTGAGAGGAGCCGGCGATGCCCGAGCGCGACGTGCGGATGATCATCTTGTCGACGGACGATCTGGATGCGTCCATCAACTTCTATACCAGCACCCTGGGGTTCGATCTGAAGTTCCGGGACGGCAGCCACTTCGCTGCTCTCGACGGCGGGTCGGTCACTTTGGCACTGGCAACCCGGGTGGACCACCCGATTCCCGGCCAGGTGGTCGTCGGCATCAAGACCGCCGACGTGGATGCCGCCGCCGCCATGGTGGAGGCAGCCGGCGGAGCGATCGTCCGGGCACCTTACGACGACGCCCACGAGCGCCGTGCGGTGGTCTACGACAGCACCGGTAACGGCCTGGTCTTCTACAGCCCGCTGCCTCGGGCCTGAGAGGTTCCGGCCAGCTCAGTGGCGGATCGTCTCCAGATATTCCGCGATCCGGCCGATCGCTTCGGTGAGCACCGTCGTGTCGGGGAGTGTGACCAGCCGGAAGTGGTCCGGGGCGAACCAGTTGAACCCGGTCCCGTGGGTGACAAGGATCTTCTTGGCACGCAATAGGTCGATGACGAACTGCTGGTCGTCCTCGATCGGGTAGACCTGTGGGTCCAACCGCGGGAAGCAATAGAGCGCACCCATCGGCTCGACACAGGACACCCCCGGGATCTCGCCGAGCAGGCGTGCGGCGAGTTTGGCCTGTTCGTAGAACCGGCCCCCGGGGACGACGAGCTCCCCGATGGACTGGTATCCCCCGAGTGCGGTCTGGATCGCGTGCTGGGCCGGCACGTTGGAGCACATCCGCATGTTGGCGAGCAGGGTCAGGCCCTCGAGGAAGTCCTCGGCGAGGTGCGTGGGTCCGCTGATCATCACCCAGCCGGCGCGATACCCGCATACCCGGTAGGCCTTGGACAGCCCGGAGAAGGTCAGGCACAGGACGTCGTCCCCGCAGAACGTCGCTGCGTGGTGATGCACGGCGTCGTCGAAGATGATCTTCTCGTAGATCTCATCGGCCATCACCACGAGGTGGTGGCGGCGGGCGATGTCGATCAGCCCCCGGACGGTCTCCTCGCTGTAGACCGCGCCGGTCGGGTTGTTCGGGTTGATGATGACCAGGGCGTGCGTGTTCGCGGTGATCTTGGACTCGATGTCGGCCAGGTCGGGGTTCCAGCCGTTCGCCTCATCGCAGCGATAGTGCAGGGGCGTGCCGCCGGCCAGGGTCACCGCACCGGTCCATAGCGGATAATCCGGCGCCGGCACGAGGATCTCGTTGCCGTCGTCGATGAAGGCGGTGAGCACCATGGAGATGAGCTCGGAGACCCCGTTGCCGATGAAGACGTCGTCGACGACCGTCTCGCGCAAGCCCTTGGACTGGTAATACTGCGCCACTGCCGTGCGTGCCGAGTAGATGCCACGGGAGTCGCTGTAACCCTGCGCGTCGGGCAGGTTGTGGACCATGTCAGCGACGATCGCCTCGGGTGCGGCGAACCCGAAGGGGGCGGTGTTGCCGATGTTCAGCTTGAGGATCTGGTGGCCCTCTGCCTCCAGCCGTTGGGCCTCGAGCAGGATCGGTCCGCGCACGTCATAGCGCACCTTGTGCAGCTTGCGGCTCTGGACGATCGGTCGCATCGGAGGCATGCGGGTGATTCTCGCAGCCCCCGCGGGTGTCTGGTGACCGCGGTCAAAGCCACGGCCGGAGCCACGACGAGAGCCACGACTTCGGCTGCGGTCACCAGAGCGCAGTCACGGAACGACGATCACCGGGACCGGGGACTTGCGCAGGATCTTGGTCGCGCTGGACCCGAGGAAGACGCTGGCCAACCGGTGGGTGACGCTGGACCCGATGACCAGGACGTCGGTGTCTTTCCACTCCAGGGAGTCGATGGCCTCGGTCCATGACCGCCCGTCGATGAGTTCCGTGGTGACCTCGTCGTCAGTGAAGCCTTGGTCGTGCAGGTGGTCAAGCGCCTCGTCGAGCCACCGCCGTGCCTGTCGGTGAGCCGCGGTGAAGACCATCTCCTCCGCCCCGCTGACCGAGTTGGTGACCATCGTCTTGTGCCGAATGTTGAACGTGACGACCCGCAACGAGGTGCCCACCTGCCGGGCCAGGGCGGACACCTGATCGAGCAGGGTCCAGGCGGTGTCGTCGTCGCGGAAGCCGACGGTCATCCGGGCTACCCGGGCGTGCTCGTCGGCGTGGTATCCACGCGGCGCCACTGCCACCGGGATGTGCGAGGAGTGCAACAGCCGATCAGCCTTCGACGTCACCGTCACTCGCCCGAGGAGGCCGTTGACGCCCGACCCGACGACGATGCATCGCGCGCCGATCTCCTCGGCCTTCTCCATCAACGCCCAGGGAACTGACCGAGCACTGACCCAGTGGGATGCTCCGGCCACGTCGGGGTGCTGTGCCAGGCGCTCGGCCGCATGAGCGGCGCATGCCTCCCCTTCGCTGCGGGCCCACTCTTCGAAGTCCCGGTCGGAGTCGCCGGCGACGGCGGTCTTCCACCCGGCTGGCACCACGGTGAGCACATCAACGGTGCGTCCCTCGGTACGGGCGAGCTGGCAGGCGAGTTCAAGGGCGCACTCGTCGTCCTTGAACGGGCTGTAGCCGACGAGGTAGGTCATTCCACTCGCTCCCGGTTCCGCTCGTCCGGTTCCTCGTAGTCGCTGGTGCGTCCGCGCGGCTCGGCGATCTCTTCCTCCTCGACGTAGTGGTTCAGCGTGGCTCGTGGCCGTCCGTAGATGAAGTAGAAGAGCACGACGATGGCGATCCAGGTGAGGAAGATGACCCAGGTGATCCAGGCCAGCCCCCACATGATGTAGAGGCAGATGAGGACGGTCAGGACCGGCGTCACCGGATATCCGGGGACCTTGAAGGGGCGCTCGAGGTTCGGGTGCGTGCGGCGCAGGATGAGGATCCCCAGGGCGACGACGGAGAAGGCGAAGAGGGTTCCGATGGAGACGGTGTCCCACAGGTAGTCAGCCGGGACGAACCCGCCGATGAGCGCCACGATGATCCCGACGACGACGGTGTTGAACACCGGGGTCATCGACTTGGGGTTGACCTCGAGGAACCGCTTGGGGATGAACCCGTCCCGACCCACGGCGAAGAGGATCCGAGTCTGGCCGTAGAGGCTGACCAGGGTGACCGAGAAGATCGAGATCACGGCACCGGCGGCCAGAACGGTGCTCCAGATCGTGGACCCGGTGACCTCCTTGAGGATCAGGGCCAGGCCAGCTTCGGCCTGGGTGGTGTTCTCGAAGAAGGAGACCGGCTTGGCCGCCAGCCCAGCGAAGGCCACCGCGAGGTAGATGGCGGTGACGATGCACAAGGCCCCGATGATGGCCCGTGGCAAGGCCTTCTGTGGATTCTTCACCTCCTCACCAGCGGTGGAGACGGCGTCGAGCCCGATGAAGGAGAAGAAGATCGTCCCAGCCGCGGCACTGACACCAGCGACGCCCTTGCCGAAGAAGTTGGAGAAGTGGTCTGCGTTGAAGGCGCTGATCCCGATGAAAGCGAACAGAACGAGCACGCCCAGCTTGATGAGGACCATGATCGCGTTGACCGTCGCCGACTCCGAAGCGCCACGGATGAGGAGCAGCATGCACAGGATGAGGAGGATGACTGCCGGCAGGTTGATCAGCCCTCCGGTGGCGACCCCGTCCGGTCCGGGGAAGGGGGAGATCGACAGCGCATGCGGCAGCCGCACCCCGATCGTCTCGTCGAGCAACTCGTTGAAGTAGCTGCTCCACCCGACGGCCACCGCCCCAGTTGCCACGCCGTATTCGAGGAGGACACATGCGGCGATGACGATGGCGACGATCTCGCCGAAGGCGTGGTAGGCGAAGGAGTAGGTTGACCCGCTCACCGGGATCGCCGAGGCGAGCTCTGCGTAGCACAGCGCGGACAGGCCCGCGGCAATGCCGGCGATGGCGAAGGAGATCAGCACGGCGGGGCCGGCCTTGGGCACCGCCTCGCCGAGGACGAAGAAGATGCCGGTACCGACGGTGGCGCCGACACCGAACATCATCAGCTGGAACGTCGACAGGCTCCGGGCGAGCTCCTCCCCCTGGTGGTGTCGGTGCTGGAAGACGATCGGCTTGCGCCGGGTGAGCTGCTCGCCCAGTGGTGGTGCGCTCATCGTGGGATTCCTTTGCTCGCTCCAGGACAGTGGGCCACAACATAGGGGTTACCGACGAGTAGATGGTGCGTATGAAGGATATGGATTACTGCCCGCTGGCGTCTCAGAATTCGGCTATGCCCCCACCGGTATGGCAGTTCCTTCCTGGCCGGAGCCGTATGCCGGCTTCTGCGGCATACGGCGCTGGAGCGTGACACCCCGGAACCCAGGGATCGCCCCGGAAGGTTTCCGGGGCGATCCCACGATTCCGGGGTGACCCCGAAATCGTGTGGCGTAGTCGATCGTGTGGCGCAGTCGGTCGAGGAGCTGGGTCAGGGGAGCAGACCGATCGCACGAGCGATGATGAGGACCCCGAGCAGTATCGAGACCCCTGCCTCGAAGGTCATCATTGCCTTCGACCACAGCTTGATAGCTGATACGTCGGATGGCCCGAGCGAGGTCGCCACACCCCACGACATGTGAAGGTAGTCCGGCAAGGTGGGTGCCCAGCCGGCTCGGACGACCTCAGGGTTACCCATCTCCGGGAACAGCAATGCGGGCAGCCGGGTGGTGCCGGCCGCGCGCTCGGCCGCACCTCCTTGGTCCAGGTCCCAGAACCACAGGCCGAAGGCGAGGACGTTGATGATCCAAATGGCCGCCCCAGCAGTGAGCAGACGCACAGGGCCACCCAGTTCTTGGTCGGCCTCCTTGAGGATCATCTCGACGAGGTAGTCGGCGCTGATCGCGTTGACCAGGGTGATGAAGGCGATGAGCAGGCCGGTCACTACCCGCAGCCATGTGTCGGTCTTATCGATCCGGCCGGGGTCTCCCACGACCAGGATGAGCAGCAGAACCCCAATGACGACGGGGTAGGTCAAGGCGCCGCCGATGATCCGGAGTTGGGGCGGCAGTGTGGCGTGTAACGCCGCAGCGAAGAGCACGGTGCCGACCATCGCCCACCTCGGCTCACCCCGCTGGGCGTTGACGAGGATCGCGCCGGTCACTCCCCGAGTTCCACTGTCGCTCATCGGAAGGCCCCCTCCGCTCGCTTCATAAGAGTATTTTCAACAGTAGGACTTGCTCCTGGTCGATCGGGCTTGTGAAGGCTGTGGACTTCGGCGCGCTCGCGTGTCAGTGCGCGGCGATAGCCTCACCCGTATGACGCTTCCCTCCTGGCCAGCCCTGTCTGCGGAGCAGGTGCGCGCACAGCTTGATGCCCTGGCTGCCCGTGATCTGCCGGCGCACGGCGGCCGGACGTTGGCCTATGTCTACGACTCCGGGATATCCGTAGCGGATGAGATCGGCCGTGCCGCGCTCACTGCCTTCGCCGACTCCAACGGACTCGACCCGAGCGCCTTCCCGTCTCTGCTGGCGATGGAGAACGACCTCGTCGCTCTCGCAGGTGGCATGCTGCACGCCCCCGAGGGCTTCGTCGGGACGGCAACCTCGGGGGGCACCGAGTCGCTCTTGCTCGCCGTTCTCGCCGCTCGAGAGGGCGCGGATGCGACAATTCGCGACACGGGACGGCCGGTGATGGTGATGCCCTCGACGGCGCACGCGGCCTTCCACAAGGCCGCCCATTATCTCGGGGTGGCGACCCGCGTCGTCGACGTGGACCCGGTGACCTTCCGGGCAGATCCTGGGGCCATCAGCGCGGCGATCACCGACGACACCGTGCTGGTCGTCGCCTCCGCACCCTCCTACGCCCACGGCGTGGTCGATCCGGTGGCGGACATCGCTGCGATCGCCGCCGAGCGTGGGATCCGGTGCCACGTGGACGCCTGTATCGGCGGCTGGATCCTGCCCTTCCTCGACGAGCCGACCGCCCGGCCGGCCTGGGATTTCGCCGTCCCGGGCGTGAGCAGCATCAGTGTCGACCTGCACAAATACGCCTACACCCCCAAGGGCGTCTCCGTGCTCCTGCACCGCGACTCGTCTCTGCGCACAGGCCACTACTTCGCCTGTGCCAACTGGCCGGGATACACGATGCTCAACTCGACGATGCAGTCGACGAAGTCCGGCGGCCCGCTTGCCGCAGCCTGGGCCGTCGTGCACGCCATCGGCAGCCAGGGGTATGCCGCACTGGCCCGGACCGCACGCGAGGGCACGCTCGCCGTCGCGGCCGGGGTGCGCGGCATACCGGGGGTGCGGGTCTTGGCTGAGCCGGACTCCACCCTGCTCGTCCTAGCCACCGACGACACCTGTGACGTCTTCACCATCGCTGACGCCATGCTCACCCGTGGCTGGTATATCCAGCCGCAGATGGGCTTCGGCGACTCCCCGCCGAGCCTGCACCTGACGATGAGCGCAGCGACCACGCCGCAGGTCCCGGCCTTCCTGACCGCCCTAGGCGAGGCGGCGGCGCAGGCGATCGCGACGGGTCCGATCGCCGTCGACGCCGAGCTCGCCGCCGCAGCAGCGGCGATCGACCCGGCGACCCTCGACGATGCCGCCTTCGACGGTCTACTTGCCCTGGCCGGGCTCGCGGGAGCCGACGGTGGCGTCGCCCTCCCGCAGCGGATGGCCCCGGTCAACGCTCTCCTCGACGTCGCGCCACCACCGCTGCGAGAGACGCTGCTGCTGACCTTCCTCGACCGATTGGCCCGACCGGCCCGCCTGCGATGACACGGGGGCGGGCACATCGATGACTGCGCGGCACGACGTCATGGTCATCGGCGGCGGCATCGTCGGGCTGGCCACCGCCTGGCAGTTGCTGGCGCGCCGCCCCGGCCTCGACGTGATCGTGGTGGAGAAGGAAGATGACGTCGCCCAGCACCAGAGTGGGCGCAACAGCGGCGTCATCCATGCCGGTATCTATTACGAGCCGGGCAGCCTCAAGGCGCAGCTGTGCGCTCAGGGCGCTGTCGCGGTCAAGGAGTTCGCTGCCGGACACGGCATCCCCTTCGCTGAGCCGGGCAAGCTCATCGTCGCGACGACCGCCATCGAGCTGGTGCGGCTGCGCGGGCTGCGGGAGCGGGCTGCGGCAAACCGGATCATCGCCCGCTGGGTCGACCGGGTGGAGCTGGCCGAACTCGAACCGCACATCGAAGGACTTGCCGCCCTGCTGCTGCCCGCGAGCGGCGTCATCGACTATGCCCGGGTGGCTCGAGCCCTGGCCGCGGACCTCCTCGCCCAAGGAGCCGAGCTGCACCTCGGCGCGACGGTCGCCGCGATCGCCGAGACCACTGATGACGTCATCGTCACCACGACGATGGGCACGCTGCGGGCCCGCTCCCTCGTGGCCTGCGCCGGGCTGCAGAGTGATCGGGTGGCGCGCCTCGCCGGGATCGACACTGCACTGGCGATCGTCCCTTTCCGGGGGGAGTACCGCGAGCTCGTCCCCGAGCGGTCCAGCCTCGTTCGCCACCTCGTCTACCCCGTCCCAGACCCCGAGCTGCCCTTCCTGGGCGTCCACCTGTCCCCGACCATCGATGGCCGGATCACCGTGGGCCCCAACGCCGTCCTGGCCCTGTCCAGAGAGGGCTACCCCCGAGGTTCGGTGTCCGTGCGCGACCTGCGCGACCTGGTCCGCTTTCCCGGGACGTGGCGGCTCGGCGGTACGCACTGGCGCACCGGGATCACCGAGCTGCGCGGCTCCATGGACCGTGCGGCATACCTGACGATGTGCCAGCGATACTGCCCCGACCTCACCCTGACCGACCTGCGTCCCCACCCAGCCGGGATCCGAGCCCAGGCGGTGTCCCGGGACGGCACTCTCATCCACGACTTCGTCCTCGGGCGCACTCCTCGCAGCATCCATGTGCTCAACGCACCCTCCCCGGCGGCAACGAGCGCGCTGCCCATCGGGGAGCGGATCGCGACGATGATCGAGGACCTGTCGTGACTGAAGGACCGCTGGCTACCGGACCCGTCGGGGAGCTGGTCGCACGGCTGGGTCCCGACACCGTCGTCACCGACCCGGCCGTCATGGAGCCCTATCGGCATGACCTGACCCGCCTGCCGGCCGGTATGCCGTGTGCTGTCGTACGGGCGCGTGGCGCGGACGACGTCGTCGCGGCCCTGCGCTGGGCGTCGGCGCACCGCATACCTGTCGTCGCCCGCGGCGCCGGAACGAGCCTGGCCGGTGGGGCGACTGCGGTCGACGGCGGTCTCAGCCTCAGCCTGGAGCAAATGACCGCGATCGAGATCGACCCGAGCACTCGCACTGCGATCGTCGAGCCCGGTGCGCTCAACGCAGCGGTCAAAGCACGCGCAGCCGAACACGGCCTGTGGTACCCGCCAGACCCGAGCTCGTTCGAGATCTCCACGATCGGCGGCAACATCGCCACCAACGCGGGTGGCCTGTGCTGCGTCAAGTATGGCGTGACCAGCGACTACATCCTGGGCCTCGACATTGTCCTCGCCGACGGTCGGCTGATCAGCCTCGGCGGTAAACGGCTCAAGGACGTGGCCGGACTGCCGCTGATGCGACTGTTCATCGGCTCGGAGGGGACCCTGGGCATCATCACTGGGGCGGTGCTGCGCCTGCTGCCGGCACCTGGACCGGCCTCGACACTCGTGGCGACCTTCAGCGCGGTGCGGGCAGCAGCTGATGCTGTCGTCGCCATCGGTGCCGAGCTTCGGCCGAGCCTCGTCGAGCTCATGGACAACCGCGCGATCAACATCACCGAGGACCTCGTCAGCATGGGCCTGGACCGCAGGGCAGGTGCCCTGCTGCTTCTGCGATCGGACGCCACCGGCAGCGCCCGGCACACCGAGGTGGCTCGGATCGACCAGCTCTGCCGAGCCCACGGCGCCCGAGAGGTCTATGCCACGGACGATCCCGATGAAGGAGAGGGGTTCCTCGCCGCCCGACGAGCCTTCCATCCAGCCACGCAGCGCAAGGGCAGTGTCCTCATCGAGGACATCGGGGTGCCGGTGCCGCGCCTGCCCGCGCTGCTCGACGGTATCGCCGAGATCGCGGCTCGACATCACACCGATATCCCCGTCGTCGCGCACGCCGGGGATGGCAACGCGCACCCCAACCTCATCTTCGACCCCGCAGATGCGCAGGCCACGCAGCGCGCCGAGGCAGCATTCGCCGAGATCCTCACCTTGGCGATAAGCCTCGGTGGCACGATCACCGGAGAGCACGGGGTCGGCCGCACCAAGGTGTCTGCGCTGCCGGACCAACTCGGTCCGGATGTCATGGCGGTGACCATGGCGATCAAGACCGCGCTCGACCCGCTGGGCATCCTCAACCCGGGGGCTGCGCTGTGAGAAGCCAGGACTCAGATGCTCCCGGCGGAGGAAGCGGGGCCCGCGGTGCCCGTGGTGTCCGGCACCCGCCAGCAGCTTGGGGTCTCAGTCCAGGACGGCTCCCTTGCTCGCGCTCTGCACGAGTTTGCGGTACTTCGCGAGCACACCGCGGGTGTAGCGAGGCTCGGGGTGAACCACCCCGATAGCCCGGCGGCGGGCCAGCTCCTCATCGTCGACGAGCAGATCGAGGCGCCCACCCGCGACGTCGAGGCGGATCGGGTCACCGTCGCGCACGAAGGCGATCGGCCCGTCGTCGACGGCCTCCGGGGCGACGTGCCCGACGCACAGTCCGGTTGTCCCGCCGGAGAAGCGGCCGTCGGTGAGCAGCAGGACGTCCTTGCCCAACCCGGCACCCTTGATCGCTCCGGTCACAGCGAGCATCTCCCGCATGCCCGGCCCGCCCTTGGGCCCTTCGTAGCGGATGACGACCACGTCCCCGGCCTGCAAGGTGCCCTGCTCCACGGCATCCATCGCGCTGCGCTCGCCGTCGAAGACCCGGGCGGTGCCCTCGAAGACCTCCTCGTCGAAGCCGGCCGACTTCACCACGGCGCCCTCGGGGGCGAGCGACCCGGTGAGGATGGTCAGCCCTCCGGTGGCGTGGATCGGGCGGGACATCTCCCGGATGACCCGGCCGTCAATGTGCGGGGGATTGAGCTCCTCGAGGTTCTGCGCCATCGTCTTGCCCGTCACGGTCAGCACGTCCCCGTGCAGCAGCCCCGCCTCGAGCAGGGTCTTCATGACGACCGGGATGCCGCCGATGTGGTCGATGTCCTTCATGACGAACTGCCCGAACGGCTTGACGTCGGCCAGGTGGGGCACCGTCCTGCCGATCCGTTGGAAGTCCCCGATGCTCAGGTCGACTTGTGCCTCGTGCGCCATGGCGAGCAGATGAAGCACGGCATTCGTCGACCCGCCGAAGGCCATCGTCACGGCGATGGCGTTCTCGAACGCCTCCTTCGTCATGATCTGGCGCGCAGTGATGCCGCGACGAAGCAGGCCGACGACGGACTCCCCGGCCTGGCGGGCGTGGTGGTCGCGGCGTCGGTCGGTGGCCGGCGGCGAGGCCGACCCCGGGATCGACATGCCGATGGACTCGGCGATCGCGGCCATCGTGTTCGCGGTGTAGAACCCACCGCAGGCCCCCTCGCCGGGACAGATGGCCCGCTCGATCGCGTCGACGTCCTCACGCGGCATCTTCCCTGCCGCGCAGGCGCCGACCGCCTCGAAGGCGTCGATGATCGTCACCTCCTTCTCGCTGCCGTCGGAGAGCTTGGCGATGCCCGGCAGGATCGTGCCGGCATAGACGAACACCGACGCCAGGTCGAGCCGTGCTGCGGCCATGAGCATCCCGGGCAGCGATTTGTCGCAGCCAGCCAGCAGCACCGAGCCGTCGAGCCGTTCCGCGCTCATCACCGTCTCGACCGAGTCGGCGATGATCTCGCGGGAGACGAGGGAGAAGTGCATCCCCTCGTGGCCCATCGAGATCCCGTCGGAGACCGAGATCGTGCCGAACTCGAGCGGGTAGCCGCCGGCGGCGTGCACGCCCTCCTTGGCGGCCTTGGCGAGCCGGTCGAGGGAGAGGTTGCACGGGGTGATCTCGTTCCACGAGCTCGCGACCCCGATCTGCGGCTTGGCGAAGTCCTCGTCCCCCAGGCCGACGGCACGCAGCATCCCTCGGGCGGCAGCCCTCTCGAGGCCGTCGGTAACGTCGCGACTGCGGGGCTTGATGTCAGGAGTGTCAGCCATGCCCAGCAGCATAGGAGCCTGCCAACAGGGGGCGGCTCGTCGTTCGTCCCCTGGGAGCGGCCAGCCCTTGCGGTGACCACTCCAACCCTTGCGGTGAGCACGCCGGCGAGGTGGGATGGGACAGGCCCACCCCGATCCAGAGGAGGACGATGATGTCCGCACCTGACCTGAGGCTCTCGCACGCCGTCGGCGAATCGTCGCCACCGCTGCTCACGGAGACGATCAGTGCCAACCTCGATGCGACCATCGCGCGGTTCGGCGCTCGGGAGGCGCTCGTCGACCGCGCCGAGGGGGTGCGGATGACGTATGCCGAGTTCGGCGCCGAGGTCGACCGACTTGCTCGAGCACTGCACGCAGCGGGCCTGACCACGAGGGACCGGATCGGGATCTGGGCACCGAACTGCGCCGAGTGGACGCTCACCCAGTTTGCGACCGCAAAGCTCGGCGCGATCCTGGTCAACATCAACCCGGCATACCGAACTCACGAGCTGACCTACGTCCTCGGCCAGGCGGGGATCCGCTTCCTCGTCATCGTCGAGTCGTTCAAGACGAGCGACTATGTGGCGATGGTGGACCAGGCTCGGCCACAGTGCCCCGATCTGGAGGAGGTCTTCGTCATCGGCCAGCAGTCGTGGGATGCCCTCCTCGCTCGCGCCGACGAGGTCACCTCGCAGGAGGTGGCACGGATCGCCGCCGGCCTGGATCCCGACGACCCGATCAACATCCAGTACACCTCGGGCACCACCGGCTTCCCGAAGGGCGCGACCCTCTCGCACCGCAACATCCTCAACAACGGCTACCTGGTGGGGGAGGTCTGCCGCTACACCGAGGCGGACCGGGTGTGCATCCCGGTGCCCTTCTATCACTGCTTCGGGATGGTTATGGGCAATCTGGCGTGCACCTCGCACGGCTCGACGATGGTCATTCCAGCGCCCGGCTTCGACCCGGCGCTGACGCTCCAGGCGGTGCAGGAGGAGGCGTGCACCTCGTTGTATGGGGTGCCCACGATGTTCATCGCGGAGTGGAGCCTGCCGGACTTCGACTCCTACGACCTGTCCAGCGTGCGTACCGGGATCATGGCAGGCTCGCCGTGTCCGGCGAGCCTGATGACTCAGCTCATCGACTCCGGGATCGACGAGATGACCATCTGCTACGGGATGACCGAGACCTCCCCGGTCTCGACGCAGACAAGGACGGATGACTCCTTCGAGCGCAAGGTCGCCACGGTGGGGCGGGTCTGCTCGCATCTGGAGATCAGGATCGTCGACCCGGTCACCGGTCAGACCGTGCCGCGCGGCACGCCGGGAGAGTTCTGGACGAAGGGCTACTCGGTGATGCTCGGCTACTGGGAACAGCCCGACAAGACCGCGGAGGCGATCGTGGATGGGTGGATGCGCACCGGCGACCTGGCGGTGATGGACAGCGATGGCTACGTGCAGGTCACCGGTCGGATCAAGGACATGGTCATCCGTGGTGGCGAGAACATCTATCCCCGGGAGATCGAGGAGTTCCTCTATACCCATCCCGACGTCCTCGATGCCCAGGTCATCGGTGTCCCGGATAGGAAGTACGGCGAGGAGCTGTGCGCGTGGGTGCGTCTGCGACCGGGGGCTGCCACGCTCACCGCGGAGGCGCTGCGTGGGTTCGCCACCGGAAAGCTCGCCCACTACAAGATCCCGCGCTACGTGCGCATCGTCGAGGACTTCCCGATGACCGTGACGGGCAAGGTCCGCAAGGTGGAGATGCGTCAGGTGAGTGTCGAAGAGCTCGGGTTGGGCTGAGGCGCGTCGACGAGTCTGTCGGTATGCCGTGTGCCCTCGGGGTGCTCGGCCGTGGCGTCCGCGGTCAGGCTGTGACGAGCGGGTAGGTTCGAGTCGGACCAGCCGGTCCCGTATGCGTTCGTCACGAAAGTGCACGTCATGCTCAGATCCTCGTGGGTGCTCCTGCCGTTGCTTGTTCTCGCCGTCATCGTCCTCGGACTGCTCCTGCTCGTCTGGTGGCTGGTGAGCCGGTCCGCGCGCGGCAGGGCGCGGCATGGTCACCACGTCATGCCGCCGACGAACCTGGCGCCGGAGCCGCAGCCGGAGCTGCAACCCGAGCCCGAGCCTGAGCCGGAGGCGGAACTGCAACCCGAGCCCGAGCCTAAGCCGGAGCCGGAACTGCAACCCGAGCCCGAGCCCGAGCCCGAGCCCGAGCCCGAGCCCGAGCCGTGGGTGCGCAGGATCTCTGAACTCCATGAGGTCGTGGACGGCGGCTATGGCATCGGCTCGGCAGCGCCGATCCAGGGCCGAGCCCAACCGCTCGGGCACACCATTCAGGCATATCGAGACACGATGACGTACCGGACACCCACCTCTCCCGGCTATGACAGCGTGGAGCCGGATGTGTGGTTCTACGACGAGGGCGCTGCCCAGGGCGCCGGGTTCCGCCCCTCACAGAGCTGAAGCGCCCTGGCCTGGAGGGTCGTGAGTGACCCGGGGTCAGGGCTCCTGGCTCTCGCGTGCGTGTTGGTGCATCGTGTCTTCGATCGCCGCCCGCAGCTGCACCAGGTCTGCGTCCGGGTGTTCGCCGAGGGCCAGCCCGAGGATGAACGCCCCGACCGGGGCCATCGGCCGCTCGAACTTGTGGGCGATGCGCTTCGTCAGCCCGTGGATCATCTGGACGTTCACGGATTCTGGAGCGACGTCCACGGCTGTGCACGCGTCGACGATCCAGTCGTGCCAGATGCGCTCGGCAGCACCGAGATCAGACATGCGACCCACTCACTTCCGCTGCAGCTCCGGACGCTCCCAACCGCGCTGCGGCGCCCGGCTGCCGGTGCCGCTGCCGGGACGGACATCGCGGGAACGGTAGACGACGTAGGGCCGGGTGAGGTAGCCGACCGGGGCTGACCACACGTGCACGAGCCTGGTGAACGGCCACATGGCGAACAGTAGGCAGGCGAACAGGGCGTGCAATTGGAAGTTCAGCGGGGCCTGGGCCATGAGCTGCGGGTCCGGCGAGAAGTAGAAGACCGACCGGAACCACGGCGCGACGGAGTCCCGGTAGTTGAAGTGCGCCTGGCCAGCCAGTCCGAACATCGACCCGCCGAGAGTGTTCCACACGCCGAGCACGATGGTCAGGCCGAGGACGAGATACATGGCCTTGTCGTTGACCGTCGTCGCGCTGAAGACCGGACCCGTTGTGCGGCGCCGGTAGACCAGGATGATGAGGCCGGCGAGGGCCGCCAGACCGGCCGGAATGCCGCCGGCCAGGGCGATGGCGTGGTAAAGCTCGCGGGAAATCCCCAACGCGTCGGTCCACGACTGCGGGATGACGAGGCCGAGGATGTGCCCGCCGACTGCGGCGAGCATGCCGAAGTGGAACAGCGGTGAGCCGATCCGCAGCAGCTTGTCCTCATAGAGCTGAGAGGAGCGGGTGGTCCAACCGAACTTGTCGTAGCGGTAGCGCCAGACGTGGCCGACGATGAAGACCGCGAAGCAGAGATACGGGACGATGACCCAGAGGAAGGTGCTCATCGAGGGGCTCCTAGCGGGATCGTGGCGCCGAGGTCGATGGGCTCGGGCCGGGGGTTGAGTCGGGAGTCGAGGGTGGGGTCGAACGACGGGCGATCGAGGGAGTAGGGCTCGAGGTCGATCCCCACCTGCTCGCTCGGGGGGCCCTGCGCGATGAGCTTGAGCAGGGCCTCCTCGTCCGAGCCGTCGAGTTCGGGCAAGGTGGCCCGGACGGCCTGGAGGACACCGGCCCACCGGGACGCCCGGTCAACCAGGGCCCGGTGCAGCAGCTCGATGCCGACCCGGTAGTCCCCGAGGAGACGCCAGGCTTCGTCGAGGTCGTGGGCGGCGCCGAACTCGAGGACGACAGCCAAGTGGTCGGGCAGCTCTGCGGCGTCGAACTCGACGCCCGCCTTGCGGTAGGCCTGCTTGAACTGGATCAGCGCGACCCCGCGCTTGCGGGTGTCCCCGCAGGTGAAGTACGTCAGGTGAAGGGCGCAGCGCCGGGTGACGTCGAAGGTGTCGACGTAGTCCCGTTGCAGTTCGCCGAGATCACCGTGCTCGAGTTCGTCGAGGTATGCGGACAAGTGGTCCGCTGCGGGGCCACTCACCTCGGCGAGGGCGGAGCGGAGCAGGGGAACCCGGCATACGAGCTCCGGCGTGGGGTAGTCCAGGAGCAGCGAACTGACCTGCCACACGGTGGCGATTTCCCGGGGATCGCGGGCCGGGGCGATGCGCCGATGCCGACGCCACAGCATCAGCTCTCACCTCGATCGCCCTTGGGGAAGATGCCCTCAGGCAGCCCTTTGCCGTCCCAGTTGAGGAGGTTGACCCGCCCACGCAGCGGGTTCTCTGCGGACAGCTCCTGGAATGAGTCTGCCGACTGGGCCTCTTGGAGGACCCGCAGGTTCTCCACGGCCACGGGTGTCAGTGCCGAACCCGAGCCCTCGCCGAAGAGCGCAGGTTCACGCTCGTAGTCGGAGACGGCACAGTCGGTCGCGAGCTCCTCGAGGCCGTGTGCCTGCTCGGAGTGCGCCACTGGGATGACGTAGCGCTCTTCGTGCTTGGCGATGGCCAGCAGCCGGAACATCTCATACATCTCCTCGCCGCTCATCCCGACCGTCTCGGGGATCTCCTCTCGGGGGTCCCGTCCGAGGTTGATGTCGCGCATATAGGAGCGCATGGCGGCGAGCTTGCGCAGGACGGCGTCGACCGGGGCGACGTCGCCGGCGGTGAACAGGTTGGCGAGGTACCCGACGGGAATGCGCAGGGTGTCGATCGCCGCGAAGAGGTTGTCCTTGTCCTCCGCGTCGTGGCCGGTCTCCTTGATGACGTCGACGACCGGGGACAGCGGCGGGATATACCAGACCATCGGCATGGTGCGGTACTCCGGGTGCAGCGGGAGGGCCACCTTGTAGTCCATGATGAGCCGGCGCACCGGGGAGCGCTGGGCAGCCTCCATCCAGTCCCAGGGGATCCCAGCGGCCTCGGCCTCGCGCTGGACGGCCGGGTCGAAGGGATCGAGGAAGCAGCCGACCTGGGCTTGGTAGAGGTCCTGGTCGTTCTCGACGCTTGCCGCTTCAAGGACCTTCTCCGCGTCATAGAGCATGATGCCGATGTAGCGCAGCCGGCCGACGCACGTGCGGGCGCACACGGTTGGGAGGCCGACCTCGATGCGCGGGTAGCAGAAGGTGCACTTCTCGGCCTTGCCGGTCTTGTGGTTGAAGTAGACCTTCTTGTAGGGGCATCCGGAGATGCACATCCGCCAGCCACGGCACTTGTCCTGGTCGACCAGGACGATGCCGTCCTCTTCGCGCTTGTAGATCGCTCCACTCGGGCAGGATGCCGCGCACGCCGGGTTGAGGCAGTGCTCGCAGATCCGGGGCAGGTAGAACATGAAGGTCTGTTCGAACTCGAACTTGACCTTGTCTTCGATGCCCTTGAGCATGACGTCCTTGACCGCGTGCTCCTGGCTGCCGCCCAGGTCGTCGTCCCAGTTGGCCGACCACTCGATGTTCATCGGCTTGCCGGAGATGAGCGAGAGTGGGCGGGCGACGGGGAACTGCTGTTGCTGCGGGGCGTTGAGCAGGGTCTCGTAGTCGTAGGTCCACGGCTCGTAGTAGTCGGTCAGGCTCGGCAGCTTCGGGTTGGAGAAGATCGTCAGGAGCTTCTTGAGCCGCCCACCGGCTCGCAGGGTGAGCCGACCGTCCGAGCGGCGGACCCAGCCGCCCTGCCAGGTGTCCTGGTCCTCGTACGTGCGGGGATAGCCCAGGCCGGGGCGGGTCTCGACGTTGTTGAACCAGACGTACTCCATGCCGGTCCGGTTGGTCCAGGCCTGCTTACAGGTGACCGAGCACGTGTGGCACCCGATGCACTTGTCGAGGTTCATGACCATCGCCATCTGTGCCATGACCTTCATGGTCAGTACACCACCTTCTGGTTGCTGCGGCGACGGATCATGGTGATCTCGTCCCGGTTCGTCCCGGTCGGGCCCATGTAGTTGAAGAAGTACGAGAGCTGGGCGTAGCCCCCGATGATGTGGCTCGGCTTCATCATGATCCGGGTGAGGGAGTTGTGCATGCCCCCTCGCCTGCCGTTGGTCTCGGTGAGCGGCACGTCGATGAGCCGGTCCTGGGCGTGGTGCATGAAGACCGTGCCCTCGGGCATCCGGTGCGAGACGATCGCTCGAGCAGCGACGACGCCGTTGCGGTTGACGAGCTCGACCCAGTCGTTGTCCTTGATGCCGACCTTGGCGGCGTCGCGGTCGGACATCCAGATCGCCTGGCCCCCGCGAGCGAGCGAGAGCATGAACAGGTTGTCCTGGTACTCGGAGTGGATCGACCACTTGTTGTGCGGCGTCAGGTAGCGCACCGACACCCCAAGCTCGGTCTTCTCCCCCAGCGGGGTCTCGCCGAAGAGCATCGTCATGTTCAACGGTGGCCGATAGACCGGTAGGGCTTCGCCCATCCGCTGCATCCAGTCGTGGTCGACATAGAACTGCTGGCGCCCGGTGAGGGTGTGGAAGGGCTTGAGCCGCTCGATGTTGATCGTGAACGGGCTGTACCGGCGTCCACCGGACTCCGAACCGGACCACTCCGGGCTCGTGATCACCGGGACCGGTGCGACCTGGGTGTCGGCGAAGGTGATCTGTTTGCCGGCGTGCTCTGCAGCCAGGTCGTGCAACTGGGTCCCGGTGCGCTTCTCGAGGTTCTTGAAGCCCAGGGTGGCCAGGTGGCCGTTGCCGGTCCCGGATAGATGCAAGATCGCCTCGGCGACGTCGATGTCCGTGTCGAGCAGCGGCTGACCTGTGCCGACACCGGAGTTGGCCGTGCCGTTCTGGTGGCGCAGGATCTCGATCTCGCGCTTGACGTCATAGGGCACGCCCTTGGTGAGCATGCCGGCCTTCTCCATGAGCGGCCCGATCGAGGTCATCTTGTCGTAGATCGCCGCGTAGTCGCGCTCGGCGACGGCCAGGACCGGCAGGGTCTTGCCGGGCACCGGCTCGATCTCGCCGCGGCGCCAGTCTTTGACGACGCCGTGCGGCGTGGCCATGGACTCGGGGGTGTCCTGCCACAGCGGCTTGGCGACGACGTCGGTGCGGGTGCCCAGGTGGTGCTCGGCGAGCTCGGAGAAGCGCTTGGCGATGAGTTTCCACGCGTCCCAGTCCGTCTTGGACTGCCACGGTGGGGGGATGGCCGGGTTGAACGAGTTGACGAACGGGTGCATGTCCGTCGTCGAGATGTCGTGCTTCTCGTACCAGGTGGCAGCCGGCAGGACGACGTCGGAGAAGAGCGTCGAACTCGTCATCCGGAAGTCGATGGTCATGAGCAGGTCGAGCTTGGCCTGGGCCGCCTCGTCGGCCCAGGTAACCGTCGTCGGACGCTTGCCCTCGGGGGCCTCCTGCGCAGTGACTGCGTGGTCGGTGCCGAGCAGATGCTTGAGGAAGTATTCGTTGCCCTTGGCCGAGGAGCCGAAGAGGTTGGAACGCCACAGGTTGAGGACTCGTGGGTGGTTCTCCGGCGCTTCCGGGTCCTCGACGGCGAACTCGAGGTCCCCGGACTTGAGCTGGGAGACCACGTAGTCCACCGGCGCCAGCCCGGCTTCCTTGGCCTCGTCAGCCAGGACGAGTGAGCTGCGGTTGAAGGTCGGGTAGCTCGGGGTCCAGCCCAGCCGCACGGACTGGGCGAGCAGGTCCATGATCGTCTGGTTCGGGAATGCGCCGCTGCCGGCGCCGAGGTCGTTGGCGTCGAAGGTGTCGTAGCGGTACTGGCTGGTGTTGACATACCAGTAGGCCGTCTGATTCATGTGCCGCGGTGGCCGGTGCCAGTCGAGGGCGAAGGCCATGTGCTGGAAGCCCATGAGCGGACGGATCTTCTCCTGCCCGACGTAGTGGGCCCAGCCACCGCCGTTGCGGCCCTGACAGCCGGTGATCGTCGTGAGCATGAGCATGGTCCGGTAAATCTGGTCCGAGTGGTACCAGTGGTTCGTCCCGGCGCCCATGAGGATCATGCCCCGACCGTGGGTGTCGATGGCGTTCTGCGCCCACTCCCGGGCCAGGCGGGTCACCTGGGCGGCCGGAACATTGGTGATCGGCTCCTGCCAGGCCGGGGTCGCCGGGATCGAGGCGTCGTCGTAGTCGGCTGGCCAGACCCCGGGCAGACCGGGGCGGGATACGCCGTACTGGGCGAGCATGAGGTCGAGGACTGTCGTGACCAGCCGTCCGGCGACCCGTCGGGTCGGGACCCCGCGACGCACCCATTCGACCTGCCCGTCGGTGCCGTCGAAGCGAGGCAGGAGAACCTCGACAGCCTCGCCGACATCGCGACCGGTGCCTGCGGCATACAGCGTGAGCAGCGGGTCGGCGTCGCCGAGGTCGAGGTTCCACTTGCCCTCGCCCTCGTCACCGAAGCGGTAGCCGAGGGAGCCTTGCGGGACGTGCGGTCCACCGGTTGCGCTGTCCCACACCGCCGGTTTGAACACGGCATTCTCGCTGACCTGCTCTGCGTTCTCGAAGTCGCTGGCGCACAAGAATTTGCCGGGGGTGTATGCCGCCCCCTTGCCTGACCCGACCTTGGCCTGGTCCGCCTCGTCGAGGGCCACCAGGAAGGGCAAGTCGGTGAAGCGCTGGTTGTAGTCCTTGAAGAACTCGACCTCTTGGTCGACGAAGTACTCCTTGAGGATGACGTGCCCCATGGCCATGGCCAGTGCCGCGTCGGTGCCCGGGTTGCAGGTGACCCACTCGTCGGCGAACTTGACGTTCTCGGCGTAGTCCGGGGCGACGGCGACGACCTTCTGGCCGCGGTAGCGGGACTCGGTCATCCAGTGCGCGTCCGGGGTGCGGGTCACCGGGACGTTGGAGCCCCACATGATGAGGTACCCGGCGTCCCACCAGTCGCCGGACTCCGGCACGTCGGTCTGGTCACCGAACATCTGCGGTGAGGCGTTCGGCAGGTCGGCATACCAGTCGTAGAAGGAGAGCATCGGAGCACCGATGAGCTCGAGGAAGCGCGATCCGGAGGCGTAGGACACCATGGACATCGCCGGGATCGGGGAGAAGCCCGCGATGCGGTCTGGCCCCCAGCGCTTGACGGTGTAGACGTGCGCCGCCGCGATGAGGTCGACGACCTCCTCCCAACTCGAGCGCACGAGGCCCCCCTTGCCTCGGGAGCTGGTGTATGCAGCCCGCTTCTGCGGGTCCTGGACGATCGAGGCCCAGGCGATGACCGGGTCGCCCTCGTAGGCGCGCCGGGCCTCGCGGAACATCTCCAAGAGCCGGCCGCGAACATACGGGTACCGCACCCGGGTGGGCGAGTACGTGTACCAACTGAAGGAGGCGCCACGCGGGCAGCCGCGCGGCTCGTACTCCGGCCGGTCCGGGCCGGCACTGGGGTAGTCGTTCTGCTGGGCCTCCCAGGTGATGATCCCGTCCTTGACGTAGACCTTCCAGCTGCACGAACCGGTGCAGTTGACCCCGTGGGTGGAGCGAACGACCTTGTCGTGGGCCCAGCGCTCCCGGTAGAAGGAGTCGCCGCGCCGACCCCCCTCGAGCGAGAGGGTGCGGTGGTCGGGGGAGACCGCTCCCTTGGTGAAGAAGCGACGGGTGCCGACGAGGGCGTCGGTGAGGGGGCTGTCCAGTCCGATGTCGGTCATCTGGTGCGCTCCTTGCTCGAAGGGAGGTGGGGCTGGTGTGTCGCGACCCGGGGGGCCGGGGCAGTTTCGGTGGTGTCGAAGGGTCGGGCGCGCTGGAGGTGGGCGATGCAGGTGTTGCCTTTGGCGAAGGGCTGCAGGCTCACGTCGGTGTCGGGTTCGCCGAGCTGTTCCATCGTGCCAGCGATCAGGCCTCGATGGATGCCACAGACGATGGTGCTGTCCTCGCGGGCCAGATCGCGGAACGGACAGTCATGCAGATCCAGGCGGGTGCTTCGGCCCCCCTCGCTGGTGCGGATGTCGGGATCGTAGCCCCAGCGCTGGAGGACGTCGATGAGCCGGCCGACCTTGCCGACGAACTGTCCTGGGGTGCTCGCCGGCTCCTCATCGCTGGCCGGGACGTTCTCGTGTGCCCATCGCAACCCGGCCTCGTCGGGACTAACCACGCGCTGCTCCCGCCGGGTCTGGGCATAGGCCTGGGTGAGCAGACTGGTGAGCAGGAGCATGGCCTGTCTGCTGTCCGGTGGCGGCGGCGACGACGGTGGGACGGCATACACCTTGCGCGGGCGACCGGCGCCGACGTGCTTGTGGAAGCTCGCGGTGAGTACCCCGGCGGAGACGAGTTGGTCGAGGTGGAAGCGGGCCGTCGTCACATGAAGGTCGACTATCTTGCCCACCTGCGAGGCCGTCAGGCCCTGGCTGCCGAGGCTGTCAACCGGGCCGCCCTGTGCTGCGGCGATGACGTCGACGATGCGGCGCCGGACCGGGGAGGCGAGGAGGGCCTCGGCGCTCACCGGGTGCGGCAGTTGCACGGCGGACCTCCCAATTTGCGCGAAGAGACTCCGTTTATTGAAGCACGCCGGATACGGTTGTGTCACTAAGGGCAACCTTCCTTGTGCAATCGCGCACAAGGAGGAGTAGTGTGTCCGCCGGATCAATTCAAACCAGTGGAATCCGCCATATTAAATCAACGGAGTCGTTCAAAATGGGTAGTCGTCATGAGTGACGCGGCCACGGTAGGCCGCGCGGACGCCGCGACAGCCGCCGGGACAGCCACCGCGCCATCGTCGGGCTCGGGGGCCACCAGGGTTCTCGTCATGTCGACCGTCGCGTTCACCTTGATGTTCGCGGTGTGGCTGATGTTCGGCATCCTCGGAGTGCCGATCCAGAAAGAACTCAAGCTCACCGACCCTCAGCTGGCCTGGATCTCGGCGGTTGCCGTCCTCAACGGGTCGCTGTGGCGCCTTCCAGCGGGGATGCTCACCGACCGGATCGGTGGCCGCATCGTCACCGTGGCGATGCTTCTGCTCACCGCGATTCCGTGCTTCTTCCTGGTGCACTCCACCACCTACGTTTCCCTCCTCCTGCTCGCGTTCCTTGTCGGGTTCGCCGGCAACCTGTTCAGCGTGGGCATCGCCTGGAATGCCGCCTGGACACCCAAGGAGCGTCAGGGCTTCGCGCTCGGCGTCTTCGGGGCTGGCAACGTCGGCGCCAGCGTCACCAAGCTGCTCCTCGTCCTCGTCCCCACGATCATCGTGGGCACCGCCGGGCACGTGTACTTCGGGATCTTCCGGGGCGGCTGGCGGATCTTCCCCTCGATCTACACGATCGCGCTGGTCGTGGTCGCGATCCTCACCCTGCTCATCGTCCCGCGCAAGGACCGGGTCGCCGGCGCCGGCAAGCCGATCGGCGAGATGCTTGCCCCGCTCAAGCACATGCGGGTGTGGCGCTTCAGCCTCTACTACGCGGCTGTTTTCGGTGCCTACGTTGCCCTGTCCGCCTGGCTGCCGAAGTACTACGTGGACAACTTCGACATCGAACTGCGGACCGCAGCGCTGCTCACCGCGACATTTATCTTCCCGGCCTCGCTGCTGCGCCCGGTCGGCGGCTGGTTCTCCGATCGGTTCGGTGCCCGCAGAGTCATGTACTGGACGTTCGGGGCGATGCTGCTCAGCAGCGGCGTCCTGATGATGCCCAACGGTCACCTCGTGATCTCGCACGCCGACGGCAGCGAGTCCACCCACCTGCCCTACCACCTCGGCCTGCTGCCCTTCGTTCTGCTCGTCTTCGTCCTGGGCTGCGCCATGGGGATCGGTAAGGCTGCGGTCTACAAGCACATCCCCGAGTACTTCCCGGAGAACGTGGGCTCCGTCGGCGGGCTCGTGGGCATGTTCGGCGGCCTGGGTGGCTTCATCCTGCCGCCACTGTTCGCCTACACGAAGGAGTGGAGCGGTTTCCCGTCGAGCACGTTCTTCGTCGTCTTCCTACTCACCGTCGCCTGCTCGGTGTGGATGCACTGGACTGTGGTCCGGATGCTGCACGCTGAGACACCGGAGCTTTCCACCCGGCTCGAGGCTCCCGGCGCTCCCCACTGACGCCGAACCGACCCCGCCCGACCCAACGAATCACCACCTGAGGAGAACACGATGAGCACGCCGGCCAAGGCCACCGCTGCCAACGGCGAGTGGCTCCAGTCATGGGATCCGGAGGACCCGAAGTCCTGGGACTCCCACCTCGCCTGGAGAACCCTGTGGATCACGACCTTCTGTCTGACCCTGGCATTCATCGCCTGGTACCTGCCCAGTGCGATCATCCCCAAGCTCAATCTGCTCGGTTACACCTTCACCAAGAGCCAGCTCTACTGGATGGCCGCGATGCCGGGTCTGTCGGCTGGGCTCTTTCGCATCGTATGGATGGTCCTGCCGCCCATCGTGGGCACCCGCAAGCTCGTCTCGCTGACCACCCTGCTGCTCATCGCCTCGACCCTGGGATGGGGCGTGCGCACCGCGACGCCGTCGGCCCCGTACTGGGAGCTCATGGTGTTGGCCTTCCTCGCCGGCCTCGGTGGTGGCGCCTTCTCCGGGTTCATGCCGAGCACGTCCTACTTCTTCCCCAAGAGCAAGCAGGGCACAGCGCTGGGGCTGCAGGCGGGCCTGGGCAACCTCGGCGTGTCGATCGTCCAGCTCCTGACGCCCTACATCATCGCCATCGGTGCCTTCGCCCTCTTCACCCACGACAAGACCCAGGTCATGAAGTTCCCGGGTCGGCCCGATCAGATCGTGTGGTACCAGAACGCCTCGTTCGTGTGGATACCGCTCATGCTCATCGGTGCGGTCCTCGCCTGGACGATGCTCAAGTCGGTGCCGATCAAGGCCAACGTCAAGCAGCAGTTCGACATCTTCAAGAACCAGGACACCTGGTGGATGACGATCCTCTACATCATGACCTTCGGTACGTTCTCCGGCCTGGCGGCGCAGTTCGGTCTGCTCATGCTCAACCTCTACGGTCTGGGTAACCCGGCGATCGTCGAGGGAAGCGGTGCCACCGCGAAGGTCCTCGTCGCCGGGTATGCCGTCCCTGAGGTCGTCAAGTACGTTTTCCTCGGCCCGCTCGTCGGAGCAGTGGCCCGGTTCGCCTTCTCGCCGCTGACCGACCGGATGGGGGGTGCGATCTGGACCCTCGTCTCCGGTCTGGGCCTCATCGCGTCCATCATCTACACGATCCCGGCCCTGACTCCGGATGTCTCCTCGGCCGCCGCCCTGCACAGTGGCTTCAACCGTTTCCTGTGGGGCATGCTCGCGATCTTCCTGTTCGCCGGCATCGGCAACGCCTCGACGTTCAAGCAGATGCCGATGATCTTCGAGCGGCGCCAGGCCGGCGGGGTCATCGGCTGGACAGCTGCTATCGCCGCCTTCGGCCCGTTCTTCTTCGGCGTCGGCGTGACCACCCTTGGACCGGTCGCCTTCTACTGGATCGGTGTGGCGTGGGCCATCATGTGCGTGGTCATCACCTGGATGCGCTACGCCCGCAAGGGAGCCCCCAAGCCCGGCTGACGGCTAACGCACTCCCACGATTCATTGGCTGCAGACACGCCCGAGATCCCGGGCGTGTCTGCAGCCAATCGGCGTCGGATCAGCTGGTTCGGCGTCGGATCAGCCGCGGAAGACGGTCAGCACGACGTGCCGGATCATCGCCACGAAGGTGAGTAGCCACGCGGTGAGCGCGACCCATAGCTCGATGTGACCGATAGCGCCGACGATGGGCAGAGAGTCTGCGCGACCGAGGTAGATCCCGGCACAGGCGTACATCCCCAGCGGGAAGATGATGCTCCACAGCGTCGCCTCATACTTCAAGGGCACCTTGTGGGTGACATGTCGCCACCACCCGGCGGCAACGAGCACTGGGAACAGCCAGGTCGCGAATGCCCAGAAAACCACGGCCAGTCCGGCGATCAGCTCTCGGGTCGCGGTGACCATGGGCGCATCGGCCATCTCGACGATCCGGGCACCGGCCAGGATCGTGATCGCCACGGCCCCCATGGCCACCCAGTACGGCGGGGTGAGATCTTTCGGTTCCACTGGATAGAACATCAGCCGCAGGGCGACGAAGATGCCGGCGGCGGCATACAGGAAGACCCCGACCGACCAGCTGAGGATGGCCAGGATTGCCAGCCAGCGCCGGACGTCATCGAAGATCGGCTCGAGCGTTGCGGAGGCCACGGCGACGGACTGGCTGCCGACGACCCAGATGAACCACGTCCCGTTGGCGGCTTGGATCACCGGTCGCTCGCTGTGCCCGAGGACCGCGGTCCACGGCACGACATAGCCCAGGACGAACCATGTCGCCGCGGAGATGACGAGCAGCCCGGCCGTGACCTGGGGGAGCTCGGCGATCGCCAGCCGGGTGCCCAGGACGTTGGTCCCCGCGACGAAGGTGAAGAACCCGAACGCCCGGCGCGGATCGGCGAAGTCGTCGCGGACCGCGTGCTTGAAGGAGGCGAACCGCCACACCGACAGCACGATGAGGGTCACGTAGGCGATGGCGGCGATGACCATGAGCACCCGGGACAGTGAGACGTGCCCCTGCAGGTACAGCCCCACGGAGATGATGCCGCTGGCCATGACGAGGGCAAAGTAGCCGGGAGTCAGCGTCTCGACAGCGCTGCGCATCCGGGCGCCGAGGGTGTCAGGCGCAACCGTCGTGGTCGACACACGTCGAGAATGCCACAGCGCAGCGTCGCGGGGCAGGCTGTCGAGCGCCGGAATGCCGCCGCGGGCGTCGCCGAGGACAACGAGGACAACGAGGACACCGAAGACGACAACGAAGACAACGAAGGCGCCGGTGCCAACGGTGGCGCCGACCTCACCCGCAGAGCGTCCATCAGGGTATGCCTAGGATCACTGGACGTTGGTGTCACTGGATGGTGGTGTCACTGGATGTTGGTGGCACTCGATGACGGTGTCGCCAGGCGGGAGCTGGGGAGGGAGCACGGATGATGACCTGCTGGGCGTGTGGCGCCGATGAGTCGGGTGCCTGGTGCGGCCAGTGCGGGTCGCCGATCTCGCGTGGCGAGCAGGCCACTGGCGAGGACCGCGTCCCGTTCACACCGCCCCCTCTGCCTCCGCCGGTGGTGATCCAGCCGGGCCCGCCGAAGCAACCACCGCGCTCGGGCTCCCGAACCTTCCCACTCGCCCTGTTGGGGTTAGCCCTCGTCCTCGCAATCGCAGCGCCGGTCCTCGTCCTGGTCTATCTCCGGACCGGCGCTACCGACCAGCCGACCCGAGCGGCCGACAGCGGCGCGTCGGTCTCGTCCGGCGGCGTCGTGGTGGCTCCCGCGCCAGCATCGGACCCTGATCCACCACGGGCCACCCTCGCGCCAACCCAGCAGCCGATGACGGCTCCTGAACCGCCGGCCCGAGCGTCCGACCCGGAACCCGCAGACGGTCCGGCGCTGGCGCCGACCCCGACGCCGATCTCGGTCCCGGCCAACATGGTCATCTGTTCGACGTCCGGGAGCGGCATCGCGGCCACCTCGATGGCCGACAACACCTGGACGAGCTGTGTCTTCGCGGACATCGTGCGGGAGCGATACCGCGACGCAGCCCCGACGGGTGGCGCGGTCGACCTGCCCCGGGTCTTCACGCCGAAGTTCAACCGATACTGGGACTTGACGTGCGAGAACACCGAGCCGGTGCACTGTCATGCCCCTGCGGACGCCGACGTCGTCGTCTACCTACGTCGCGGCTGACGGGTTCGCGCGGGCAGTGTGCCCACGTAGGGCCAGCGCGATGGTTGCCTGTATCACCTGCCTGTGATCGGGAGCCAGCCATTCGCTAGGTTCGTCTCTGAGCCACATCCATTCCTCAAGGAGACTTCGCGTGCGCATCGGAGTGCCCAAGGAGAGCCGTCCTGGTGAGACCCGGGTCGCGGCCACCCCCAAGACCGTCGACCAGCTCGTCAAGCTCGGCTATGCCGTCTTCGTCGAATCCGGTGCAGGGGAGAGGTCGAGCTTCACCGACGTCGCGTATGCCGCGGCCGGCGCGGAGGTCGTCGAGGAGTCGGTGTGGGGGGCGGAGATCCTTCTCAAGATCAACCCCCCGGACGCCGCCGAGGTCGAGAAGCTGCACTCCGGACAGGTCGTCGCATCGCTGATGGCGCCGGCAATCAGCCCGGAGTTGGTCCAATCGTTGGCGGACAAGGGGATCACCGCACTGGCGATGGACGCAGTGCCGCGGATCTCCCGTGCGCAAGCCCTCGACGTGCTGTCCTCGATGGCCAATATCGGTGGCTACCGGGCGGTCATCGAGGCGGCGAACGAGTTCGGCTCCTTCTTCACCGGCCAGGTGACCGCCGCCGGCAAGGTCCCGCCGGCGAAGGTGCTTGTCGTCGGTGCTGGGGTCGCCGGCCTGGCTGCCATCGGCACTGCGAGCTCACTCGGAGCCATCGTGCGGGCCTTCGATGCACGCTCCGAGGTGGCTGAGCAGGTCGAGTCCATGGGTGCGGAGTTCCTGCGGATCGACGTCGAGGACGAGGGGCCCTCGGCGACCGGCTACGCGAAGGAAATGGGCGAAGACTTCAACCGCAAGGCAGCGGCGCTGTATGCCGAGCAGGCCAAGGACGTCGACATCATCATCACGACCGCTCTCATTCCCGGCAAGCCGGCGCCGCGCCTCATCGACGAGGACATGGTCGCCTCGATGAAGCCTGGGTCGGTCGTCGTCGACATGGCCGCCAGCAACGGCGGCAACGTCGCCGGATCGGTGGCCGACCAGAAGATCGTCACGCCCGGCGGGGTGAAGATCCTCGGCTACACCGACCTGGCGGGCCGGTTGCCGACCCAGGCGAGCCAGTTGTTCGGCACCAATCTGGTCAACCTGCTCAAGCTGCTCACACCTGACAAGGACGGCGAACTGCGCCTGGACTTCGAGGACCCGGTCCAGCGGGGCCTGACCGTCGCGCACGAGGGCCAGGTGCTCTGGCCGCCGCCGCCGGTCCAAGTCTCCGCCGCCCCCGCGGCATCCGCGCCGGCCCCGGTCCAACCCAAGCCGGCCAAGGAGCCGATGGCTGCCGGCAAGAAGCTCGCCCTGGCCGGGATCGGTGCCGTGCTCTTCCTCCTCATGGCGGCCTTCGCCCCGGAGCCCTTCCTCGGCCACTTCATGGTCTTCATGCTCTCGGTCGTGATCGGCTTCTACGTCATCGGCAACGTCCACCACGCGCTGCATACACCGTTGATGTCGGTGACCAACGCGATCAGCGGCATCATCGTCGTCGGTGCGCTCCTCCAGGTCGGTCATGCCGGCCAGACCTGGCTGAGCGTGGTTGCCTTCGTCGGTATCCTCGTGGCGAGCATCAACGTCTTCGGTGGTTTCGCGGTGACCGCCCGAATGCTCGAGATGTTCAAGCGTGAGGGGGCGACGCGATGACCGTCTCGTTCACCCTCCTCCAGGGTGTCTACATCGTCGCCGGCCTGCTCTTCATCCTCGCCCTGGCCGGACTGTCGAAGCACGAGAGTGCCCGCGCCGGCAACCGCTACGGCATTGTGGGGATGATCATCGCGCTCGTGGTGACCATCGCGGCTGCCGTCGGCGGAATCGACCGTGCCCCCGCCGGCGCCAGTGAAGGCGACCGGGTGGGCACCGGGACCCTCGGGATCGCACTGATCATCGCCGCCATGGCCATCGGTGCCGCCATCGGCATCTGGAAAGCCCGCCGGGTCGAGATGACCGGGATGCCTGAGCTCATCGCGCTGCTGCACTCGTTCGTCGGTCTGGCGGCCGTGCTCGTCGGTTGGAACTCTTCGTATGAAGTGGCGGAGTTCCCGAAGATCCATGACACCGAGGTCTTCGTCGGGGTCTTCATCGGTGCCGTGACTCTCACCGGTTCGATCGTGGCCTATCTCAAGCTCTCCGCGAAGATGAAGTCGGCCCCGCTTGTGCTGCCCGCGCGGCATGTGCTCAATCTGCTCATCATCATCGCCTTCGTCGTCATGACGGTCGTCTACGTCGTGACACCTCACGAGGACGTCATGCTCCGGCAGAGCCTGCTCGGGCTGATGACGGTGCTCGCGCTCTTCCTCGGCTGGCACCTGGTCGCCTCCATCGGCGGCGGCGACATGCCGGTGGTCATCTCGATGCTCAACTCGTACTCGGGATGGGCTGCGGCGGCGGCAGGGTTCCTGCTCGACAACGACCTGCTCATCATCACCGGTGCGCTGGTCGGCTCCTCTGGTGCCTACCTGTCCTACATCATGTGCAAGGCGATGAACCGCTCGTTCATCTCGGTCATCGCCGGCGGCTTCGGCGGAGAAGTGCATGCACCGGCGGGCGACACCGACTACGGCGAGCATCGGGAGATCCACGCCGACGGCGCAGCCATCCTGCTCGACGAGGCGCGATCGGTCATCATCACCCCCGGCTACGGCATGGCTACCGCTCAGGCGCAGTATGCCGTCGCAGACCTCACTCGCAGGTTGCGTGATCGCGGCGTCAACGTGCGCTTCGGCATCCACCCAGTGGCCGGGCGCCTCCCTGGCCACATGAACGTGCTGCTCGCCGAGGCCAAGGTGCCCTACGACATCGTCCTTGAGCTCGACGAGATCAACGACGACTTCGCAGAGACCGACGTCGTCCTCGTTATCGGCGCCAACGACACGGTGAACCCGGCCGCCATTGACGACCCGGGATCGCCCATCGCGGGGATGCCGGTCCTGCACGTCTGGCAGGCCAAGGACGTCATCGTCTTCAAGCGCTCGATGGCCACCGGGTATGCCGGTGTGCAGAACCCGCTCTTCTTCAAGGAGAACACTCAGATGCTCTTCGGTGACGCCAAGGAGCGGGTGGAGGACATCATCAAGCACCTGTGAGCCGGCAAGCACCCGTGTGCCTCGAGTCTGCGTGATGCCTCAGCTCACCTCGACCGCCCTGTCCCCCGATCCGGGGACGGGGCGGTCGTGGATCCGGATCCGGCCCCCCGATACGGTGGCAGCTGGTGGCGTCTACGGTGAGGGAGGGCTCGGCGGCCATGAACTGCGCGCGGTGTGAGAGTCCGATCGAAGATGGGGCCCGCTTCTGCACGCGCTGTGGTGCGCCAGCGCCGGCCCCTGCTGCGCAGCCCGGGCCTGCGCCGCAGGTCGAGACGTCCCCGACGACGGCGAGCAGGCTCGCCTGGGCGCGGGCGGCGCAGGAGCCCGGTCAACCCGGCGCGCCGGTCCAACTGTCCACTCATGCCGTGCCCAGCCTGCCGAGTATGCGCGGGGGTGGCTTCGCGCACGCGTTCGATGCGCGGTCCTTCCCCCTCGTGGCCGGCGAGGAGATCCAGATCATCCACGAGGTCGGGCACGCGGTCCGTGGATCGTCGTGGATCGAGGGAACGTTGGTCATCACCGACGCGAGGCTCTTCTACCGGGCCCGCGCCAAGAACTTCCTCAACCAGAGCATCACGAGCCGCGAGATCCACCTCAAGGACGTCACCGGGGTGGCTGTGGCCTTACGGCGTGGGATGAGCCTGGGGTCCTTTGTCGGGATTGTCATCGGCGGAATCCTCGCCCTGTTCTTCGCCTACTCAACCGGCAAGGCGTTCGAGTTCTCCAGCACGACGTTTGGCGCGCAGGAGCCCGTCAAGTGGTCGTTCTTCTTCACGATGCCCACCCTGATGGTTCTCGTGGCCTGGGCGTGGTTGTTGTCGCGCAGCCAGAGCCTGGTCGTGGCGGTTCTGTCCCGGGACAACGACGCCTCGCCGGTCTCCTTCTTCGGTAGTTCCGGAGCTGGGGGGGAGGAGGGGTTCCTCACGGCGATAGTCCGCCGGATCCTCGGTCCGCTTCTGCACCTCTTCGGGCTCTTCGACGCCTCGGATGCCGCATCCGTGGCCGATCTCGAGAGGGCCCAGCGGTTCGCCGACGAGCTGGGAGCCCAGATCCTGGAGTTGCAGCGACGCCAGGCTCCCAGCGACGCCAGGCTCCCAGCGGCGCAAGCGGCTGATGAGTCGTGAACTTCTGCCCAACGTGTGGCGGAGTCCTCGCGCCAGGCGAGCCGTTCTGTCCGCACTGCGGCCAGTCGTTGGGTGGGCCCCCGGTCGCCACCCAGCCCCAGGAATGGCACCCCACGGCCGCGCCCCATCCGAGACAACCGGTCCAGGAGCAGCGTCGGTCCCTGGCGGGGCCGGTAGTTCTCCTCGCCGTCGCCGCGCTGCTCCTGGCCGGTGTGCTCGCCGGGGGATTGTGGTGGCTGTTGTCGTCCCGGGTGACCGACACAGCACTCCCCGCCCCCGCGCAGAGCGCAACGAGCGGGCTATCGCTGGGATCGCCGGGGTCACCGGTAGCGCCGACGAGAACTCCCAGAGCCCCGACTGCCACCGCCACCCGAGCCACGCCGCCGCCTGGGCCGACCGTGCGGTCCCTACCGACCGGATCCTTCCTCACTATCCTGGACTCCTTGCCCAAGGGTGAGGTCACTGAGGCCGATGCCTGGGTCAGGGCGAGAGGTCTCTCCGCTGCGGGGTATTCCGTGGTGGTCGTCGACTCCACAGCCATCTCCGGCCTGAATCCCGGATACTGGGCCTTGTCCGTGACGGGGCTGCCGAGCCGAGACGCTGCCCGGCAGGTCTGTGCCGGGTTCGGTCGGGCGGTCGGTGGCCAGTGCTATGACCGGGAGGTGAAGTAGTGCCCGTTGCGGCACCGGAGGTGCGGGAGCGCGCCGAGTGGGCCCAGGGCCTGCCGCCGGTCGGCCCGCTGCAGCCTGAGGAGGACGTGCGCTTCCTGCTCGTGCACCATACGGCGAGCTCGAACGTCGGTGCGGGGACCGCGGTCGCGCAGTTGCGCAGCTTCTACGGCTACCACACGGGCACCAAGGGCTGGCCGGACATCGCCTACAACTTCCTCATCGACCCGGACGGGCAGATCTGGGAGGGCCGCCAGGGATCCCTGGCCGGACCGGTGCGAGGGGATGCCACCGGTGGCAGCCAGGGCCATGCGCTGCTGTGCTGCTTCATCGGCGACTTCGCCGCCGTATCTCCCACTGCGGCCGCACTGGACGCCATGACACGCCTGCTGGCCTGGCTTGCGCAGACGTATGCCGTGGACCTGGCCGAGGACTCGCGGATCACGTTTACCTCCCGCGGCTCCAACCGGTGGCCGGCCGGGGCCAGCGTGACCACCACGCCGATTGCCGGGCACCGCGACATGTCGCAGACGACGTGCCCGGGCGACGCCGCATACGCACTCATCGCGAGCACTCTGTGGCCGGGCGCGCGTGCGCTCCTCGACTCTGTCCGGCCCACGTCGAGCCCGGCGCCGACTGGGGCATCCGAGCCGACGGCGTCCCCCTCCCTCGCCGAGAGCGCCGGCCCTGGCCCCTCGCCCACCGAGGGCTGGTCGGCGCAGGCCGCTGCCCAGGTGACACCGGAACCTGGGATCTCCTGGCCGCTGGCCGTTGCCGGGGCAGGTGGGGTGGCCGTGGCTGCCGGCCTCGGTTGGGTGATCAATCGGAGGATGCGGGCCGGCGGCTCCGGCGCAGGAAGCCACCGCCAGTGACCATGCCAGAACCCACCGTGTCGTCGGCGCAGAGCCGGCAGGACGTCCGCAGGGCCACTGGGGCCTCCAGGCTCGTGACTCGCCTCGGTGCCATGGCTGCGGCTGTGTTGGTGTGCGCGGCGTGCAGCATCTTCTCGTCGGACCTCCCCACCGATCCCCCACGGGTGGTCACCGCGCAGACCGCCTCCCCAGACCGGCAGTCCACACCCACTGCTGTCGACAGCCAGCCCGGGGCGCCGTCACAGAGCCACGAGGAGAGTGTGACCTACCCGCCAGAGGGCGGTGAAGTCACGTTCCCCTCCTATGCGGTGCCTCGCTGGATCCCGATGCCGCAGAGCCGGCTGGATGAGATGAGGGCCTACGCCCGAGCGCGTTACGGCATCGACAGCTACCACCTCGAGCCGAGCATGGTCGTCCTGCACTTCACCGACTCCAGCGCTCAGGCAGCGATCAATCACTTCTCTCAGGACATCCCGCAAAGCGGGTGGCTGCCGGGGGTGTGCGCGCACTATGTCGTCGACCAGGACGGCACCATCTACCAACTTGTCCCCACGAACATCATGTGCCGTCATGCGGTCGGGGTGAACCACGAGGCCATCGGCATCGAGGTTGCCCAGCAGACCTTCGGCAACTCCGCGCAATGGGCCGACCGGCAGATTCTCGACCGAGCGCCGCAGATGGCTGCCCTGCTCGAGCTGGTCGCCGACCTCCAGCGCCGATTCGCCATCCCGACCGACCGGATCGCCGGGCACGCCACGGTCAACTCGGACCCGGCGTTCCGGGACAGCACCGGCATGGTCAACGACCACGGCGACTGGCAGGAAGCGGACGTGTTGGAGTTCCGGCGCCGTTTGGACGCCTTCGTCAGTGAGCGGGACCGGCCGGACCCGCGTGGTCTGACCAGATAGTGGTGGGCCCGCCGGGGCCCACCACTCGGGTCGTGATCACCGCCAGGGCGGCAGCGCCTGGCGCGGCATACACACGTTGAGCAGGTCGTCCCCGGACAGACCCGGGAAGGCCGTTGCGCACCAGTTCTGCGCGGCCTGCAGCGTCGTCCCCTCGGGCAGGTCGACGATCATGACCCACAGCGGTTCACCAGGGGGCTTGCTCGGGTAGTCCACCTGCTTGCCGAAGTCGGTGGACTGAAGGAGCAGCGCGCCCGAGTGCTCACGTGCCAGTTGGTTGAACTCGTCGAGGATGTCCACGGCGCGGAACTCGTGCGACCCTGATCGGGTCTGCTGGCGAGGATCCACGATCCCCACCCACTTGCTGCCGAGCTGGACGACATAACGCGAGCTCGTGTGAAACCTGGCGAGGCCGCTGGCGCGCAGTGCGTCGAGTTGGCGTGCGGCCGCGATCTCCGGATCGACCGTCGGGGTGGGCGTCGTCATCCGCGTCGAGGATGCCGGAACCTGGGGAGCTCCCGGTGCTTGCGTCACCGACAGTCCCCCACCCGCAGTCGAAGACGCCGTATCCGCAGAACTGGCTCCAGGGCGCCACCAGAGCACCCAGACTGCGCCCACAGCAACGGCGCCGAAGACCAGCACGCCGACGAGGACGACTGCCGTCAGGAGCGCTGGGTTCGAGCGCTGGGGTGGCGGTGGTGGGGGCCCTGGGTACATGGCGCTTGGTGGCGGTCCCCAACCCGATTGCCCGGAGGGGCCTGAGGTCGCGCTCGACGGCCCATAGGGACCCGGGGCTGCGCTCGACGGCCCATAGGGGCCCGGGGCCGCGCTCGACGGCCCGGAGGGGCCAGGGGCCATCGGCGGCTGCGCTGCGGGCTGGCTCGCGTGTGCGGTCTGGGGCGGCGGCTGCTGGACCGGTGCTCCGCAGGCGCCACAGAAGCTCTCGTCGACGGGAGACCCGCAGGCATGACAGAGCTGGCTCATCGTCATCACCTCAGTTCCCATTCGAAGGCGATCCCCACGTCCACCGAGCATAGACAGGCCGATGGCTGTGCTTGCCGGCACCCCTGGTGACCCGGACAAGAGTCACTAGGACCAGGTCGAGGGTCCCGGTGATCCGCCATGGCCGGTGCGTCGAGAGGGTGCCGTGCGTGGGTCTGGACGGCGTGGCGGCAGCGGCCGTGCGGGCACCACCGGGATCTCGGCCGTGTCGTCGTCCCGAGCCAGGTCAGCGCTGCGATAGATGGACTCGCCGCGCGGTCTCACCGCGTCGTGGCGGTGCGCCTGTGCTCGCGACGGGTCGTCGTGCAGGTGGCCGTCCCCGTCTCGGCGTCCACGACGAGGTCGACGGATCTCACCGTCGACGACGGGTGAGTGCTGCCGCGACGAGGGGTCGCTGCGCGGCTCGCTGACCCAGCCGGGTCTGGGTCCGGTGCCGCACGGTGACCGGTCATCGGGCCAGTCGCCGGGGCCACGGTCGCCCGGCCAGTCGCCGGGGCCACGGTCATCGGGCCAGTCGCCGGGGCCACGGTCGCCGGGCCAGCCATCGTCGGGCCACTGGTCTTCGGGGTCGGTCGGCCCAGAGTCGCCGAAGAGCTCGGTGCAGATGTCCCGATAGAGCGCATCCGCGTGCGGAAGGAAGTCGAGGTCGGACAGCGCCTGCTCCTGCCCAGCGGACTCCAGCTTGAACGTGCCGTAGCCCAGGAACCGGCCGGGCACGCTGCGGTTGAAGGTGAGGTCGGTGACCTTGACCAGGGGCATCATCGACACCCGCCGGCTCAGGAATCCCTCGAAGAGGAGGAAGCGCTTGTCGGTGGCGACGAACCAGTCGTTACGCCAGTTGAACAGCCGCCAGGCGAGCCAGCCGCCGGTGAGCGCGGCGCCGAGCCAGCCGATGTTGGCGACGAACCGGCCCTGGGGGCTCCCCGGAGCGACGACGTCGATCCAGGCGGCCACGACCAGGGCCCCGAGGAACATCGCGATTGGAGCGGACTGGGAGACCCAGTGCTGTCGGACCGGCGGGTGGACCAGGCGCTCCCCACGGATCAGGTAGCGGGCGAGGTCCTTGTCGATCCGTGGTTTCAGGTGCGGCCTGACCACGAGCTCACCGGCGGATCAGCGCGTCGAAGAACTGTCCGATGTTCCTGACGCCGTTGGCGACGATGTCCCCTGCGCTGCCGAGCATCGCTGCTGCGCTCGTCGGGGAGGTGAGCACGGCATACAGCAGGAAGATGACGACAAGCCACAGGACGATCTTCTTGATCGGTGGCATGGTCACTGCTCCTGGGTCGACGACAGGCGTGCGCACACCTGTGCCGTCCATCATGAGGCACGTCAGGGCCGCGACGTCGAAGGCCAGCACGGCCGGTCTCGGCGTGTCGTCGCAACCGTCCAGGTGGCGGCGTCAGCGCACCCGAGGGAGGGCAGAGTGCCCTCTCGGGCGGGCGGCATACCGACCCCGATCAGACGACCCCATAGAGCCGGTCCCCGGCGTCACCGAGCCCGGGGACGATGAAGCCGTGCTCGTTGAGCCGCTCGTCGATCGCCCCGGTGACCAGCAGGATCGGCACGGAGGTGTCGGCAAGCACCGCCTGCAGGTGGGCGATCCCCTCCGGGGCGGCGAGCAGGCACACCGCGGTGATGTCCTCGGCGCCCCGCTCGATCAGATAGCGCAGTGCGTCTCCCATCGACCCGCCGGTGGCGAGCATGGGGTCCAGGACGAAGACCTGGCGCCCGGCGAGATGATCGGGGAGCCGGTTGGCATAGGTGGACGGCAGCAGCGTCTCCTCGTCGCGCTGCATCCCGAGGAAGCCGACCTCTGCACTCGGCAGCAGGCGGACCATACCCTCGAGCATGCCCAGCCCGGCCCGCAGGATCGGCACGATGAGAGGCTTTGGCCGGGACAGCTTGATGCCGGTCGTGTGCGCAACCGGGGTCTCGATGTCGAAGGGCTCGACGCGCACCTCTCGGGTCGCCTCGTAGGCGAGCAGGATCATCAGTTCCTCGGTGAGCCTGCGGAAGGTCGGGGAGTCCGTGGTCCGGTCTCGCAGATAGGTCAGCTTGTGTGCGATGAGCGGGTGGTCGGCCACGTGGACGCGCATGCGGGAAACTTACCCCGTGCTCGTTTCGCCCCCACCGGTCGATCCGGGGTATGCCGCGTGGATGCGTCAGGCTCTTCGGGTCGCGGCCACAGCGGGCAGCCGGGGCGACGTCCCGGTGGGTGCCGTGGTCGTTGCTCCCGATGGTGCCATCCTCGGCGAGGGGGCCAACCGGCGGGAGGCAGACCTCGACGTGCTCGCCCACGGCGAGGTCGTGGCCCTGCGTGCCGCAGCCGTCTCGACCGGCTCATGGCGCCTGGACGGGTGCACCCTTGTGGTCACCCTCGAGCCGTGTCCGATGTGCTGTTGGGCCGCCCAGCAGGCCCGGGTGGCGCGGGTTGTCCTCGGGGCCTGGGACGACAAGGCCGGGGCATGCGGGTCGGTGTGGGACCTGGCCCGCGACCGGCGGGCGCTACACCGGATGGAGATCGTCGGGGGCGTCCTTGAGGCCGAGTGCGCAGGGTTGCTCGGCGAGTTCTTCCGCCAGCGCCGCTGAGGTTTCTCGCCGGGGCTGCACGCCGCGGTCCGGGTCAGGGAGCTCGGGTCAGGGAGTTCGGGTCAGGGCACGAGGCGGTAGCCCAGGCCCGGTTCGGTGAGCAGGTGAACCGGACGGGCCGGATCCGGTTCGAGCTTGCGTCGCAACTGGTTGGCGTAGACCCGCAGGTAGTTGGACTCCCGGCCGTAGCGAGGCCCCCATGCGGACCGGAGCAGCGTCTCGTGCGGAACGACGCGACCGGCCTGGCGGGCGAGTTCGCCGAGCAGGCGCCACTCCGTCGGGGTCAGGTGGGTCGGCCTCCCTGCGACCAGCGCGGTATGGCTGTCGAAGTCGAGGCTGAAGTGGGCGGTGACGAAGGGCTCGGTCGCCGGCAGGTCACGCCCCCCGCGCCGGAGCGCGGCCCGCACTCGAGCCATGAGCTCGTCCATCCCGAAGGGCTTGGTGACGTAGTCGTCCGCGCCCTCGTCGAGGGCCTCGACCTTGTCGTCACTGCCGTGCCGCGCGGTCAGGACGATGACCGGGACCCGACTGTGGGTCCTGATCTCTCGGAGCACGTCGACACCGTCGATGTCCGGCAGGCCGAGGTCGAGGACGACGAGGTCGGGGGAGGAATCGGCCATTGCCGTGAGAGCGTCCCGGCCGCAGGTGACCGCCTCGACCTCGAAGTCCCGGGCGCGCAGGTTGATCCGTAGGGTGCGCAGGATCGTCGGGTCGTCGTCGACGATGAGCACCCGCGGGCTCATGACGTCACCTCCGCCGGCAGGGCGATCACCATGGTCAGGCCGCCTCCGGGAGTGTCCTCAGCCTCGAGGGTGCCTCCCATGGCTTCGCTGAGCCCGCGGGCGACGGCCAGACCCAGACCCACGCCATCGTCGCCGCCGAAGTCCCCGTGTCGCTGGAAGGGCAAGAAGATCCGTTCTCGCTGCGATTCGGGCACTCCGGGCCCCCGGTCGACGACCCTGATCTCGATCCGCTCGTCGAGCCGACTGGTCGCCACCCGGACCGTCCCTGGGGGGCCGTGGTGGCGCAGCGCGTTCTCGACGAGGTTGCCGACGACCCGGTCGAGCAGGCCTGAGTCTGCGTCGACGAATCGTGCCTGCTCTCCCAGGGCCCAGGACACCCGGTCGGGCTCCGCGCAACCCCGGATAGCCGCTGGGAGGACCTCGCCGAGGTCGACCGGCCCCGGCCGGGCTACCAGGGCCCCGGCCTGGAGCCGGGACATGTCCAGGAGGTTGCCGATGAGCGCATCCAGACGGTCCGCGGACTCCTCGATCGCGGCTTCGAGATCCGCTCGGTCCTCGGCGCTGAACGAGACCTCGGTGCTGCGCAGGCTGCCGATAGCCGCCTTGATCCCCGCGAGCGGGGTGCGCAGGTCGTGCGAGACGGCGGAAAGCAGGGCGGTGCGGGCCCGGTTGTCCCGGGAGAGCTCCTCGGCGGAATGGGCAGTCTCTTGGAGGGCGCGGCGCGCGATCACGGCTCCGGCGTGGGCCGCGTATGCCGCGAGCAGCCGCTTGCGTTCGGCCGGGACAGAGCCGCCGGTCAGGACAAGGTCGTGGCTCTCGCCGACAGGCTCTTTGGTGGCGTCCTCGCAGGCCGGGTCGAACTCGTCGGTGGCGGCGACGACGACGGTGCTCGGCTGCTCCGCACTGGCTCGCCGGACGACCGCGGCGCCGGTGACACCGAACATGTCCACTGCCCGGCGCAGGAGCAGACCGAGCTGGTCGGTAGAGCCGAGCAGGGTGTGCGCGAGCTCGGCCAGGGCGGCCGACTCGGCCTGGGCGTGCAGGGCGACGGCTGCCCGGCGTGAGCTGCGGTGGACGACGAGTGAGACCAAGGCGGCGACGACGACGAACAGGACCAACGCGGCGACGTTCTCCGGGCGGGCGATGGTCAAGGTCCCCAACGGTGAGGTGAAGAACCAGTTGACCAGCAGCGAGGACACCACCGCGGTGGTCAGGGCCGGCCACATCCCCCCGACCAGGGCTGCGGCGATGGTGAGCACGAGATAGAGCTGGACGACGAGCGGCAGCCCGATGGGCTCGTGAAACAGTCGGTCCAAGGCGGCGAGAACGCCGGTGAGGAATGCGGCTCCGACGAGACCGACGGCGAAGCCCTCACCGATCCGGCGTCGGGAGAGCGCCAGGCCGGGAGCGTGCTTGGTGCTGCCGGCATACGGATGAGTGACCACGTGGACGTCGATGTCCCCGGCGGCGGAGATGACCGCCGAGACGGTGCTCGGGGTGAGCAGATGCCGCCAGCGGGGGTGGCGGCTGACTCCCATGAGGACAGTCGAGGCGTTGTCGGCCCGGGCGAACTGCAGGATTGCCTGTGCCCGGTCATCCCCGGTCACGGTGTGGAAGGACCCGCCGAGCTCCTCGGTGAGCCGGCGTGCCCGGGCGATGGAGGCCAGGGGTGCCCCCACCAGACCGTCGGCACGGGCGACGTAGACGACGACGAGTTCGCCGCCGGCGCCGTGTGAGGCAATCCTGGCCCCCCGGCGAAGGAGGATCTCCGACTCCGGGCCCCCGGAGACCGCGACCAGGACCCGCTCCCGGGTTGGCCAGGTCGCGACGATGTCGTGGGTCTCCCGATAGTGGTCGAGTCCCTCGTCGACCCGATCGGCGAGCCAGAGCAGCGCGAGCTCGCGCAGCGCCGCAAGGTTTCCCACCCGGAAGTAGTTGGACAGCGCGGCATCGACCTTCTCCGCCTTGTAGACGTTGCCGTGGGCCATCCGCCGGCGCAGTGCCTCGGGCGACATGTCGACGAGCTCGATCTGGTCGGCGGATCGAACGACACTGTCCGGCACGGTCTCCTGCTGGACGATTCCGGTGATGTCCTCGACGGCGTCGTTGAGTGACTCCAGATGCTGGATGTTGACCGTGGAGATGACGTCGATGCCGGCATCGAGGAGCTCACGAATGTCCTGCCAGCGCTTCTCGTTGCGGGAGCCGGGCACGTTGGTGTGCGCGAGTTCATCGACGAGCGCCACCTCGGGGTGGCGGGCGAGGAGCGCGTCGACGTCCATCTCGGTCAGGGTCGTCCCCCGGTGAGTCAGCCTCGCTCGGGGCATGACCTCGAGGGTCCCCAGCATCGCGGCGGTCCGTGGCCGGTCATGGGTCTCGACGAAGCCGACGACGACATCGGTGCCGCGGGTGGCCCTGCGTGCGCCCTCAGCGAGCATGGCGACGGTCTTGCCGACCCCGGGGGCCGCCCCGAGGTAGATCCGCAACCGCCCGCGTGCCATGACCCGATCCTGCCGCTACCGGGTCCCGTGCGCCGCGCCGAATGCCGCGAGCGCCACGTTGAGGGTGGTGACGTTGACTCGGTCGGTGCCCAGGAAGCCCAGGGCTGGGTGCTGGGTGTGCGCGGCGACCAGAGCCTCGACGTCGCCGGGCGGCAGGTGCCAGGCAGCGGCCACTCGGGGGGCCTGCCAGGCGGCATACGCCGGAGAGATGTGCGGGTCGAGACCGCTGGCGCTCGCGGTGAGCGCGTCCGCGGGGATCGGACCGACGGGTGCGTCCGGGTTCGCCGCGCGGAGCGCGTTCTCGCGTTGCCGGACCTGCTCGGCGAGCTGGGGTGCGTTCGGGCCCCAGTTGCTGCCGCCGCTGGTGTCACCGGCCTGATCCGAGGCCGACGGGCGGGCCTGGAACCACCGGGGGTCGCTGGCTGCCTGGCCGAGCAGGGAGGAGCCCATCACGCGAGAGTCGACCCGGATGAGGGACCCCTGGGCCGGGCCCGGCAGGGCGAGCGCGACCGCGGTGACGGTCAGCGGGTAGGCCACTCCGAGCAGCAGGGTGAGGACGAGCAGGGCCTTGGTCGCGGCCCAGGCGTGTCTGGTGAGGTTCATGGTCGGTGGTCCCCTCGGAGGTGGTGGTCAGTGAAGCCCGGGGAGCAGGGCGACGATCAGGTCGATGAGCTTGATTCCGATGAAGGGAGTGATCAGGCCGCCGAGTCCGTAGAGGAGCAGGTTGCGCCGGAGCATCGCTGCCGCGCTCAGCGGCCGATAAGCAACCCCCTTGAGCGACAACGGGATCAACGCGACGATGATGAGCGCGTTGAAGATCACCGCGGACAGCATCGCCGACTGCGGGGAGTGCAGGCGCATGATGTTCAGAGCGGACAGACCGGGGAAAATGGTGACGAACATCGCCGGGATGATCGCGAAGTACTTCGCGACGTCGTTGGCGATGGAGAAGGTCGTCAACGCACCGCGGGTGATGAGTAGCTGCTTGCCGATGGCGACGATGTCGATGAGCTTGGTTGGGTCCGAGTCGAGGTCGACCATGTTGCCGGCTTCCTTGGCCGCAGACGTGCCGGTGTTCATCGCGACCCCGACGTCGGCCTGGGCCAGGGCGGGGGCGTCGTTCGTGCCGTCACCGGTCATCGCGACGAGCCGACCGCCCTGTTGCTCCTTGCGGATCAGGGCCATCTTGTCCTCTGGGGTCGCCTCGGCGAGGAAGTCGTCGACCCCGGCCTCGGCGGCGATCGCGGCTGCTGTGAGTGGGTTGTCCCCGGTGATCATCACCGTGCGGATCCCCATGGTCCGCAGTTGCTCGAAGCGCTGGGCCATGCCTGGCTTGACGATGTCCTTGAGGAAGACCACGCCGAGCTGGCGCGGCGCCTCCCCGGGTGCGGCTGCGGCGACGACGAGCGGGGTGCCCCCGGCGGCGCTGATCCGCTCGATCGCGGCATCGATGTCGTGGGCCATGTGGCCCCCGCACTGGTGCACCCAGGCAGCGACTGCCGACCCTGCGCCCTTGCGGATCCGGGTGCCGTCGGCGAGGTCGACCCCGGACATCCTGGTCTGTGCGGTGAACGGGACGAACTGCGCGCCGGCGCGCACCAGATCCGCGGCTGAGCCGTCGAGGTCCTCCGCGGCGCCGCCAAGCCCCGAGCCTGCGTCGCGGGCGTACTCGACGATCGAGCGCCCCTCGGGGGTCTCGTCGGCCAGGGAAGCCAGGTGCGCTGCCGTCAGCAGGGCCTCCCTGCTCGTGCCGGCGACCGGGAGGACGTCGCTGGCCCGCCGGTTGCCGAACGTGATCGTGCCGGTTTTGTCCAGCAGCAGGGTGGAGACGTCGCCGGCGGCCTCGACGGCGCGTCCGGACATGGCGAGCACGTTGCGCTGGACGAGCCGGTCCATCCCGGCGATGCCGATCGCCGAGAGTAGCGCCCCGATGGTGGTCGGGATGAGGCAGACGAGCAGGGCGACCAGGACGACCAGGGACAGCCGCTGCCCGGAGTAGATGGCCATCGGCTGCAGGGCCATGACGGCCAGGACGAAGATCAAGGTGAGGACGACCAGGAGGATGCCCAGTGCGATCTCGTTGGGGGTCTTTTGCCGTGCGGCGCCTTCGACCAGCGCGATCATCCGGTCAATGAAGGTTTCGCCGGGTTTGCTGGTGATCTTCACGACGATCCGGTCCGACAGGACGGTGGTTCCGCCGGTGACGGCGCACCGGTCCCCGCCGGACTCCCGGATGACCGGAGCTGACTCGCCGGTGATCGCAGACTCGTCGACAGTGGCAACACCCTCCACGACGTCCCCGTCGCCTGGGATGACCTGGCCGGCCTCGACGACGACGAGGTCGCCCAGGCTCAGCTGCTGGCCCGAGACTGCCTCCTCGCTGCCGTCCGGGCGCAGCCGCCGAGCGGTGGTCTCGGTGCGGGTCTGGCGCAGCGAGGCCGCCTGGGCCTTGCCGCGTCCCTCGGCGATCGCCTCCGCCAGGTTGGCGAAGAGGATGGTGGCCCACAACCACCCAGTGACCACGACGGCGAACACCGACGGGTGAACCACCACGAGGACCGTGGTCAGCACCGACCCGATCCACACGACGAAGATCACCGGTTGGCGGACCAGGTGGCGCGGGTCGAGCTTGCTCAGAGCCTGCGGGAGACTGTCCCAGGCGGTGCGCGCCAGGGAACGCTGCGGCGGCGTCGGGTGGGCGTACTTGTCGGGGACGTGGGTCGTCTCGAGCGTGGATGTCGTCGGGGGGGTCATGACAGGGCCTCCGCGATCGGGCCCAGGGCCAGGGCAGGGAAGAAGGTGAGCCCGGCAAGGATGAGGATGATGCCGGCGAGCAGACCGGCGAATAGTGGCGTGTGCGTGGGCATGGTCCCGGCGGTGACCGGGCGGCGCTGCTGGGCCGCGAGTCCGCCGGCGAGGCCGAGGGTGAAGACGATGATGCCGAAGCGGGCGAGGAACATGCACAGTCCGAGGGTCAGGTTGAGCCATGGCTGATCGGCCGAGAGCCCGGCGAAGGCGGACCCGTTGTTGTTCGAGGCGGAGGTGTAGGCATAGAGCATCTCGGACAGGCCGTGTGGGCCGCTGTTGAGCAGGGCGCCGCGGGCGACCGGCAGGACCAGGGAGGCGCTGGTGAACAGCAGCACGAGTGCCGGCATGGTCACCGCAGCGAGGGCGGCATACGTAATCTCCTTGCGGCCCACGGTCTTGCCGAGTAGTTCCGGGGTACGCCCGACCATGAGACCGGCAATGAAGACAGTGATGACGGCCATGACGAGGATGCCGTACAGGCCGGTGCCGACGCCGCCGGGGGAGACCTCGCCGAGCTGCATGTTGACCATGAGCAGGCCACCGCCCAGCGGGCTGTAGGACTCGTGCATCGAGTTCACCCCCCCGGTTGAGGTGGCGGTCGTCGCGGTCCCGAACAGGACCGAGCCGATGATCCCGAAACGTTGCTCCTTGCCCTCCAGCGAACCGGCGGGCCCGGCGGATGCCGCCTTCTCCGCCCACACGGTGAGCCCGGCGCTGGCGAGGAAGAGGGCGCCCATGACCGCAGTGATCGCGTGCCCCTGGCGTCGGTCGCCGACCATCCGTCCGTAGGTCCACGGCAGCGAGAACGGGATCATCAGCACGAGGATGATCTCCAGGAGGTTGGTCCAGGCATTGGGGTTCTCAAAGGGGTGCGCGGAGTTGGCGTTGAAGAAGCCGCCGCCGTTGGTTCCGAGCAGCTTGATCGCTTCCTGGCTGGCAACTGGGCCCCCCTGAATGACCTGCTGCGCACCGGTGACCGTCGTGATCGTGTGCGGGGCGTCCAGGTTCTGGATGACCCCACCCGCGAGGAGCATCAGGGCGCCGACGACGGCGACCGGGAGCAGGATCCGCACGCTGGAGCGGGTGAGGTCGACCAGGAAGTTGCCGAGGCGGTCGGTGCCGGAGCGGGCGATGGCCCGCATCAGGGCGGCGGCCACGGCGATCCCGGTGGCCGCCGAGACGAAGTTCTGCACCGTCAGGCCGGCCATCGCGACGGTGTACCCGGCGCCGGACTCGCCGCCGTAGGACTGCCAGTTCGTGTTGGTCGTGAATGAGATCGCGGTGTTGAGCGCGGTGTGCCAGTTCTGGGAACGGCCCAGCCCCCACGGCAGCCACCCCTGGACCATGACGAGTAGCCAGAGGAAGAGCACCGAGACCGTGCCGAATGCGAGCACGCTCACGGCATACGTGCTCCACCGCTGCTCGGCGCGCGGGTCCACCCCGACGATCCGATAGATGCCACGCTCGAGGCGCCAGTCCCGCTCGTCGGTGAACACCTGGTACATCCACTCCCCAAGCGGGACATGCAGGATCGCCAAGATCACGACGATGAGACCGGCGTTGAGCCCGGCCTGGACTGCTGTGCCCATGCCGACCCTCAGAACCGCTCGGGACGCACGAGCGCCCAGAGGAGGTAGCCGATCAGGGCCAGCCCGATGACCAGGGCGATGACGTCTTCTGCCATAGCTCCACCGCACCACCCCGCGGCCGCGCGGCCCGGCCGCTCGACCCGGTCTTGACGGGTCTTGACGCGTTCTTGACACCTGACCTGACGGTTCATGCCGCCCGTCGCATTATTCGCAAGAGCTGTGTGCGAAAATCGCTGTGGAGCCGGGGTCCGGTGTGGGCGCCGGCGCGGTGCGAGGAGAAGCGGATGAGCGAACGCGGCTCGGATACGACCGAGAGCGGCGCAGGTGCCGGTGGTGCAGGTATCGGTGGTGCAGGTGTCGGTGGTGCAGGTGTCGGTGGGGTGCTCGAGGAGGACCATCACCGGATTGACGCGCAATTCGCCGCCTTTGCCCACTCCCTTGATGGTCGGGGCGCACCGGACGTGACCAGCTTGGCTGCGGCCGCTCGCGGACTTCGCCGCCACATCATGGTCGAAGAGGAGTTGCACTTCCCGCCGCTTCGGGCTGGTGGACTCATCGGCCCGATCTTCGTCATGCTCCGCGAACATGGCGAGATCTGGGACGGCCTTGACCGGCTGGACGCCCTGGTGGCCGCCGGAGCCGCTCCTGCTGACCTACAGGAGGTATGGCGGGCACTGGAGCAGGCGCTCGCGGCCCACAATCTGAAGGAGGAGCGCATCCTCTATCCCTCCGGGGACAGCATCCTCACCCCCGAGGAGTCCGAGGCGATCCTGGCTGCGATAGCCTCCGAGCGCGACGTGCCAGCGGGCTGGGTCTGCGAGTTCGCCGGCCGGACCTCGTCGGCACCGGTGAACTCCGCCCGACAGCTTCCCTGGTAGTTGCGCTACCCGCCGCCCTGGGTCGTTGCCCCATCCGGTGCGCCCGAGCAGGTGCGACGCCGAAGACGCCGACAGCCTGACCCCATACCGACAACCCACCCCATCCCTAGTTCCGAGGAGTAGCGACATGGCCGACCAGTGGCTCACCAGTCTCATCACTGCCACCCCGCAAGAGGGGTTCGAGCTCGCGATCACGCTCAGCCGGCGCGGCGTGAAGTACACCCAGCCCGACGTGGAGGTCCTCAAGGGCCTGCGGCACGGCTACGCCAACTCGACAGAGGGCTTGACCGCCGCATCGCAGGTCGTGGCGACCAACTTCCAGACGATCGCGGCGGCGAACAACTACTGGCGCGGCTGAGCCCTGAGCCCTGAGCCAGCGCGGCGCCCGGTGCTCTGTGGGCCAAGCCGGATGAAGCGCGGGTGCTGCGATGGCTCGCCAGCGGTCGCTCGCCAGCGGTCGCTGTCACGCGGTCGCTATGACGACTTCGTCGCGGTCCAGGTGCCGCTGCCCGGTTTCTGGCCGCCCTCGTTGGACGTCCAGTCGCCGGACATGTTCGTTCCGCTCAGCGTTCCCGTGTAGGTGATCGCTGCCGTTCCGACGGTGCCGAACGAGATCTTGTCCCCGTCGAGCGTCCCGGAGAGCGGGACCTGTCCGTTGCCCATTGAGGTGAGCACGATGGTGCCGCTCAGGGCGTTCCCGGACAGCTGCCAGGTCAGGGTGAAGGTGCCTTGGAAGGTGCCCTCGTACTGACCTTTCCACGTGCCCGAGACGGTGTCGGTTGCGCTCGGTGCGGTCGCCGTCGGTGCAGCTGTCGGTGTGGGGGTCGAGGTGGTCGCGCTGGTTGTGGGTGAACTCGTCGTGGCCGGCTGGCTCGAGGTGCTGCAGGCGGCGGAGATGCTGGCGCACACCACGACGGTGGCCACGGCCAACAGTCGACGTAGGGTGACGTTTCGACTGGACATGTCATCCCCTCTGGTTGCGTGTTCTCAGGGTTTACGGCCGATACTCCACGCTATGCCGCTGGCGCCCGCCGTCGCCGGACACGATTCTGTGAGTTTGGCGGGAGCGGTCCACCCTGACGCGTTGAGGTCCACCCTGGCCTGAAGCGTAAAGATCCACCCTGGGCGCCGGCCTTGAGCGGCTGAAGCTGTCGAGGGGGTCGCGACACAGGCCCACGAGAGCGCCAGCGGCTGGCAGGACCCGGCATGGAGGTGCCCTCCGACCTCGACACCCCGGAAGCGTGG
>JBDIAO010000011.1:0-55249 GCA_039812375.1 Phycicoccus sp.
GCCACGGTGGCGGCTGCTGCGCTGGCCTCTTCCTCCTGTGCCCAGTCGCCCTCGGCGTCGCCGCCTCGGTCCGCCCGGGGTGCTTCTGACCAATCCCCGCCGCGTCGGCCAGCCCGGCTCATGACAGGACCAGGACCCGAGCGTGCAACGTTGGGCGCTGGTGCAGGGCCGCCCGCAGTGCCCGGTGCAGCCCGTCCTCGAGATACAAGGTTCCCTGCCACTGCACGACGTGGGCGAAGAGGTCGCCGTAGAAGGTCGAGTCCTCGGAGAGGAGCATGTGCAGGTCGAGAGTGCGCTTGGTCGTCACGAGATCGTCGAGGCGCACGAGGCGAGGCGGCACGTTGGACCACTGTCGACTCGTGTATCCGTGGTCGGGGTAGGGCCTGGAGTCCCCGACTGCCTTGAAGATCACGGGCACACTCTATTCACCGACCCGGGTGGCGGCTCGGTGACTGGTGGAACGTTGCGGTGCCGTAACCGGACGGGCACCCACGGCATCGCTACATTGTGCCCGTGAGCGACGAGAACCCGACCTCTGCCGCCGTTGATCCGCCTGTTGGCGCCTCCACCGCCGCGGCACCCGTTCCACCGCAGATCCAGCAGATCGCCGCCGGATACAGCTTCGCCGGGCCGGCGCTGGAGTTCGGGGCAGCCGTGCTCGACGGGACGGCCTATCCCCAGGCGAGGGTGCGCATCCCGCTCGCCGTGCTCAACCGGCACGGGCTGGTCGCCGGCGCCACCGGCACCGGCAAGACCAAGACCCTCCAGGTCATGGCCGAGCAGCTCGTCGAGCAGGGGGTGCCGGTCTTTCTTGCCGACATCAAGGGTGACCTGTCCGGGATCGCCACTCCCGGCCAGGAGAACGACAGACTCCTGGCAAGGGTCCGGGACATCGGACAGGAGTGGATGCCCACCGGGCACCCCAGCGAGTTCTACTCGCTCGGCGGGTGCGGCAAGGGCATCCCGGTTCGGGCGTCGATCTCTGCCTTCGGGCCGACGTTGCTGGCCAAGGTCCTCGGGCTCAACCAGACCCAGGAGTCCAGCCTCGGTCTCGTCTTCCACTACGCAGACTCCAAGCAGCTCTGGCTCGACGACCTCAAGGACCTTCGTGCGGTCGTCCAGTTCCTGACCAGCGACGAGGGCAAGGCCGACCTGAAGTCCCTCGGTGGCTTGTCCTCGGCGACGGCCGGGGTCATCTTGCGCGAACTCGTCACCTTCGCCGACCAGGGTGCTGACGTCTTCTTCGGTCTGCCAGAGTTCGACACCAGCGAGTTGTTGCGCACCACAGCGGACGGCAAGGGCATGGTCTCCCTGCTCGAGCTTCCCGCGGTCCAGGACCGCCCGCAGCTGTTCTCGACGTTCCTCATGTGGCTGCTCGCCGACCTGTTCCATGACCTTCCCGAGGTCGGCGACCTCGACAAGCCCAAGCTCGTCTTCTTCTTCGACGAGGCCCACTTGCTCTTCAACGGAGCGAGCAAGGCGTTCCTCGACCAGATCCAACAGACTGTGCGGCTCATCCGGTCCAAGGGCGTCGGCATCTTCTTCGTCACCCAAACACCCAAGGACGTCCCCGCCGACGTCCTCGCCCAGCTCGGCAACCGAGTCCAGCACGCGCTGCGCGCCTATACCCCCGATGACGCCAAGGCTCTCAAGGCGACCGTGTCGACCTATCCGACGTCCGGCTACGACCTGGCGCAGCTGCTCACCCAGCTCGGCACCGGTGAGGCTGTCGTCACCGTGCTGTCCGAGCGTGGAGCACCCACTCCGGTTGCGTGGACGCGGCTGCGAGCGCCGCTCTCGCTCATGGCGCCTTCTCCGGAGGCAGTCATCGACGCGGCGGTGGCCGCATCTCCGCTGTATGCCCGCTACGGGACCGCGACCGACCGGCAGTCAGCCTTTGAAACGCTGGCCGCGCAGCAGCAGGCCGAACAGGTGGCCAAGGAGCAGGCGGCCAAGGAGCAGGCGGCCAGAGAAGAGGTGGTCAAGGAGCAGGCGGGCAGGCAGCAGGCGGCGCCGGGACGCTCGGCCCGGGCGCCGCGGGCCGAGCCAGGGGTCGTCGAGCAAGTGGTGAAGTCATCGGCCTTTCGCTCAATGATGCGTTCGGCCGGCACCGTCCTCGGTCGGGAGATCACTCGCTCGATTCTCGGCACGTCCCGCCGCCGCTGACGCGCCGCCGCTGAGCGGGGTCAGCACAGCGCGAGGAGGGCCTGGGCGTATGCCGTCTCGACGTCAGCGTCGCGGGCGACGGCATCCGAGGTGGTGACCACCCACTGCGCACCGTCACGATCCAGCGAGACGAACCGGTCGCCGATGAGTTCGCGTAACTGGTGCTCCAGCGGCAGCCAGATCGTCTGGTCGAGGCTGACCGAGTCCAGCGCCCACTCGGTCGTGCCGTTGAAACCGAGCACCGACTGGTCGGCGAAGTGGTGCAAGTCGATGGTCATCTCGCTGACCCAGTAGACCTCACCGGTCAGTGAGGGTGAGTCGATGGCGAAGCGATCACCTGGTTGCGGAGTCCACAGGATCCCCGCAGCGGCGAGTTGCTTTGCCAGGTCGAGCGAGATCATCCCCCCATCATCGACCGGGGGAGTGGGAACGCCTCAGTCCTTGGCGTACTTCTCGTGGAACTCGAGGAAGGCGGCATACGCACGCGGTCCGTAGACCGTGGCTGGGCCGCCCTCCATGAGCAGCGTCACCCCGATCGACTCGGCGACCTCCTCGGGGGTCGCGCCGTGCATCGCGGCCCCACGGGCGTGCGAGGCGATGCAGCCGTCGCAGTGGGAGGCCACCGAGAGGGCCAAGGCGATGAGCTCCTTGGTCTTGGCGTCGACCACGCCACCGGCCAGGGCGGCCTTGTGCAGTTCGGAGAACCCGGCATACACCTGCGGAATAGCTGAGCGGAGCGCTCGGGCAGGTTCCCGCAGGTCGGCAAGGACGTCGACTCCATGGCTATGCGTCATACCCCCTACCGTATCAGGCCTAGGGTCGGAGCACTCCACTGAGGGCGTCGAGCACACTGACGTCCTCGATGGTGCCGGGGATGCTTGGAGTCTTGCCGTCGGCCATCTCCCGCATCGTCTTGCGCAAGATCTTGCCCGATCGGGTCTTCGGCAGGGCGGCGACGATGTCGACCTGCTTGAGGCTGGCCACGGCGCCGACCTCGCTGCGCACCCGCTGGACGAGCTCGGCGCGGATCCGCTCACCCTCGCCGGCGGCATCTACCCCCGCCTTGAGGACGACCAGGCCACGTGGCACCTGCCCCTTGAAGTCGTCGTGCACACCGATGACGGCGCACTCGGCGACATCGGGGTGGCCGGCCAGGGCAGCCTCGATCGAGCCGGTCGACAGCCGGTGCCCGGCGACGTTGAGCACGTCGTCGGTGCGGCCCATGACGTAGACGTAGCCGTCCTCGTCGATGAGCCCGCCGTCGCCGGTGAGGTAGTAGCCCTCGTAGACCGACAGGTAGCCCGAGACGTAGCGCTCATCGTCCTGCCACAGGGTCGGCAGGGTGCCCGGCGGCATCGGCAGCTTAATCGCGATCGCGCCCTCGTTGCCGGGGTCGCATTGCCGACCGGTCTCGTCGAGGACCTGGACGTCGAAGCCGGGCACCGCAACGGTCGGCGACCCAGCCTTGATTGGCATGGGCTCCAGGCCGCGCAGGTTGGCCACGATCGGCCAGCCGGTCTCGGTCTGCCACCAGTTGTCGACCACCGGCACCCCGACGACTTTGCTTGCCCACTCGTAGGTGTCCGGGTCGAGACGCTCGCCGGCAAGGAAGACGGTGCGCAGGCTGGACAGGTCGTGCCCGGCCATGAGAGACCCCTCGGGGTCTTCCTTCTTGATCGCCCGGTAGGCGGTGGGGGCGGTGAACATCGCGGTGCAGTTGTTGTCGGCGATGACCCGCCAGAAGGCGCTCGCGTCCGGGGTGCCGACTGGTTTGCCTTCGTAGAGAACGGTGGTGGCCCCAGTCAGCAGCGGGGCGTAGACGATGTAGGAGTGGCCGACGACCCAGCCGACGTCGCTGGCGGTGAACCAGGCCTCACCGGGGCGGACGTCGTAGATGTTGGCCATCGACCAGCGCAGGGCGACCGCGTGCCCGCCGTTGTCGCGCACGATGCCTTTCGGACGCCCGGTCGTGCCGGAGGTGTAGAGGATGTAGAGCGGGTCGGTGGCGGCGACCTCGATGCAGTCAGCCGGCTCCGCGTCGTCGACGACCTCGTGCCAGTCCATCTCCTCCCAGTCGGTGTCCCGCTCGCCGATCGCGGCCAAGGCCTGGGGGCGCTGCAGGACGACGACGGACTCCGGCGTGTGGCTGGAACGGTCGAGCGCGGCATCCAGGAAGGGCTTGTAGGGCACGACCCGGCTCGGCTCGATGCCGCAGCTGGCCGAGAGGATGACCTTGGGCTCGGCGTCCTCGATCCGGGCGGCGAGCTCGGCGGGGGCGAAGCCGCCGAAGACGACCGAGTGGATGGCGCCCAGGCGAGCGCAGGCGAGCATGGCCATCGCGGCCTGCGGCACCATCGGCATGTAGATCAGCACCCGGTCGCCCTTTTCGACCCCCAGGGAGGACAGCGCGCCGGCGAGGCGGGCGACCTCGTCGGTCAGCTGCGCATACGTCCAGCTCTGGGTGGTCCCGGTGACCGGCGAGTCGTAGACGAGGGCGAGCTGTTCGCCCCGGCCGTCGCGCACGTGCCGGTCGAGGGCGTTGAAACACGTGTTGAGGGTGCCGTCGGTGAACCACCGGTAGAACGGCGGGTTGCTCGCGTCGAGCACCGTCGTGGGCTCGCGGATCCAGTCGATCGCGGATGCCGCCTCCCCCCAAAAGGCGTCGGGGTTGGACAGGGATGTCTGGTATGCCGCGTCGTAGGCGCCGGTGGTCATCGCTCCATCGTGGCCCGGGGTGTGGGTGCTTCGCCACCTCGGCGGTGGGCCGGGCCGCGAACGGGCCGAATGCCGCGCCGAGCGGCACGCACACACACCCTGGCTGCTGCCAGGGGCACAGGGCGCGCGAGAGGCCGCTGTTGCCTGCGGCGGATTTCTGTCGGCGGCGGCCGCTCGGGTAGCCTCCTGCGCGGAGGATTCGCATAGTGGCCTAGTGCGCACGATTGGAAATCGTGTTGGGGATGAAACCCCTCGCGGGTTCAAATCCCGCATCCTCCGCCATGGCGGTACCTGCGACTGCGCGGCATCCGTGGCTGCGGGTTACGCGGATTGGGCCCTCCGGGACCAGACGGCATACACTCGAGCACGGCACCCCGCGTGGTGGTACCTCACTGAACCCCCCCAGGGCAGGAATGCAGCAAGGGCAGGTGAGCTCTTCCAGGTACGCGGGGTGTCGTGTTCCCCCGGCGCCGGTCGAAGATCGGCTCAGCCCGCTCCGCACCCGCAGCCACCGCAGCCGCAACCACCGGCGCCAGCTGGCTCGGGCTCGGTGCCCTGGAGCTCCCACACCTGAGCGATCGCGTTGCGCAGCACCGGAACCGGCTGGGCGCCAACGACGGCATACTTCTGGTCCAGGACGAAGGTAGGTACCGAGGAGATGCCGATTTCCGCAGCGAGGGCCTCGTCTTCTCGGACCTGGAAACCGCAGTCGTCGCCGTCGAGCAGCGCGCTGACCTCTGCCTCATCCAAACCTGCCTCGACGCCCAGTCTGATCAGCGTCGCGTGGTCGTCGATCGCCTCGCCTTCGGTGTACCAGGCGCGCATGATCCGTGCGGTGACCGCCTCCTCGAGGCCCTGAGCCCGCGCGAAGTGGATCACTCGGTGTGCATCGAAGCTGTTGCCACCCCGCGCGAGATCCCAGCGGAAGTCGAGACCGACCTCGGCGGCGGTGCGCGCCATCTGTTCGTGCTGGCTGTGTGCCTGCTCCACGGACATGCCGTACTTGTCGGCGACGCGCTCAATGTTCGGGACCTGCGTCATCGCCTCGGCGCCGTGGTCCAACTCGAAGCTGTGCCACACCACGTCGATCTCGTCCCGCTGCGGGAAGTCGGCGAGCGCGAGTTCGAGGTGGCGCCGGCCGAGGTGGCAGAACGGGCAGAGGATGTCGCTCCAGACGTCGATGCGCATGCCCAACAGGGTATGCCGCCCACGCGCCGGTCGCGCCACCGTCTCAGCGGCAGTGCACACCGACAGTGGGTGGGACTGGTCGTGGTCACGGGCGCAGCGCATCAGGAACGACGACCTCGCCGGTGCACCGGCCGTCAGGCAGCAGCAGCCATCCCATCCTCTTGAGCACCCGGAGGGTGATCGAACTGTCCCACAGCTCCAGCCGGGGCAGGTGCTCCCCGAGCAGGTGCTCGATGCGCAGCAGGTCGGGCAGCGACCGCGCCCAGACGGTGAAGAACAGGTTCGTCTCACCCGTGGTGGATAGGCACAGGCGCAGTTCCGGCAGGGTCCCCAGGGCTTGGGTGGTCATCTCGTGCTCGGCGGTCGGGACCCGGGCCCGCCAGTTGCACACGATCGGCCAATGGGACTGCTCCTGTGCGATTTCGCAACGGAAGGCAACCTGGGATGACGCAGCCAGGGCGCAGACCTGGCGCCGCACGGTGGCCGGCTTCCGACCGGTCGCTCGGGCCAGGTCCGCAGCGCTGGCTCGCCCGTCCATGGTCAGCAGCTCGACGAGCGGCCAGTGCTGCGCAGGCAGCGGCTTGGGGTTGCGCTGGGACGAGGGGACGTGGTCTCGGTGTGTGGCCTCGTCCAGGGCCGCCTGTTCATTCCGCTCGAGCGCTCGGATCCGCCAGTTCGCCCCGTGACGCCGAACCACCGTGGCCAGATGGGAGCGGTGACGGGTCACGCCCTCGACTCGGCCCAGATCCTCGAGCAGGAAGGTGGTCAGGGCGCCGAAGTCGGCGACCATGACGGTGAGCAGGAGATCACAGCCTCGGGCGACCTCCTCGACCGTGACCACACGCGAGTCCGCACACAGGATCCGCGCAGCGTTGCCCCGGCGGCCGGGTTCGCAGTCCACTTCGACCATGGCGGTGACCATCGGGGCCAGTCCCTCCGGGTGCACAGTCACCCAGGCCAGACCCTCGCCGCGCAGTCGGTGCCATCGCTCGGCGAGCGTCTCCGGGGTGCCACCCAATACCCTCGCCGCCGCAGCCCAACTGATTCGGGGGGCGATCTGGAGGGCATGGAGGAGCCTGAAGTCCTGCTCGCTGAACGGATGGTCCATCACAGATCTCCCGTCACTGCCACGCCTGCTGCACATTTCCCGTGATCCCAACCTAGGGGCCGCGCCCGCCTGAACACTGTTCAGCATCCTTGCCAGCTCAAGAGAGGGGATCACGATGGCTCTACGGGATGCGGTGGCGTCGATGTGGGACGACTTGGTCCAGCTGCGACACGAGTTGCATCAGCACCCGGAGATCGGATTGATGCTCCCGCGGACCCAGGCTCGAGTCCTGACGGCGTTGGAGGGGCTTCCGCTGGAGATCTCCACCGGAACCCGCACGACATCGGTGACTGCAGTGCTGCGTGGCACCGGGGAGGCCAGGCCAGCGGATTCGCCGCCAATTGTGCTGCTGCGCGGGGACATGGACGGCCTTCCGGTCACCGAGCAGGCGGACGTGCCCTACAAGTCTCAGGTCGAGGGCGCCATGCACGCCTGCGGCCACGACCTGCACACCACCATGCTCGTCGGGGCGGCCCGACTGCTCTGCGCGCACCGGGATCTCCTCGCCGGCGATGTCGTCTTCATGTTCCAGCCGGGGGAGGAGGGCTGGGACGGCGCCGGAGTGATGATCGAGGAGGGAGTTCTCGAGGCGGCCGGCCGTCGGGCCGACGCGGCATACGGGCTGCACGTGTTCTCCGCATTCGCCGCGCACGGGACCTTCCTGAGCCGTCCGGGCCCCATGATGTCAGCCTCGGACGAACTGCATGTCACCGTGCACGGCGCCGGCGGGCACGGATCAATGCCGGACCGGGCCCGAGACCCGGTGCCGGTCCTGGCCGAGATCGTCCTGGCGCTCCAGACGATGGTCACTCGACGGTTCAACATCTTCGATCCTGTCGTGCTCACCGTCGGGCAGTTGCATGTGGGGACCAAGGCGAACATCATCCCGGACGACGGCATGCTCGAGGCCACTGTCCGGACTTTCTCTGCCGCAGCCCAGGAGCGGATGGCCGAAGAGACGCCGCGTCTGGTGGAGAAGATCGCTGCTGCCCACGGCATGCGGGTGAGCGTGGACTACATCCGTCAGTATCCGGTGACCGTCAATGACGCGGACGAAACGGCCTTTGCTGCACAAACCGTCACGGACCTGTTCGGCGCTGCCCGTCAGGTCGACCTCCAGTTCCCGGTGAACGGATCCGAGGACTTCTCCCGGGTGCTGCAGAACGTGCCAGGCAGCTTCCTCTTCCTCGGTGCCGGGCGCCCCGACGACGACCCTGAGCACGCCCCGATGAATCACTCGCCGTTGGCGATCTTCGAGGATTCCGTCATGCCGGATGGAGTGCTCCTGTATGCCGAGCTGGCTGTGCGGCGGCTCGCGATGCTCGCAGCCGGCAGGTCGCGCTGAGCCGATCCCACGAAGAGAGCCGATTCCACAACAACGCAGGGAGTCCCAGGATGTCCGAGATCGTCCTCGACGAGGGCTACGGCCACTCGTCTCCTCCACCGCAGAGCCGTCTCAAGACCATCTTCGGGACGGGGATCGGCAACGCTCTCGAGTGGTACGACTGGGGCGTCTATGCCATCTTCACCCCGTTCTTTGCCACCCAGTTCTTCGACAGCGAGCATCCGACCTCGGCGGTCCTGTCCACGCTCGCGGTGTTCGCGGTCGGGTTCCTCGCTCGGCCACTGGGTGGTTTCGTCTTCGGTTGGGCCTCTGACCGGCTGGGCCGCAAGTTCTCGATGTCCGCCACGGTCGGTGCCACTTCGGTGGGCAGCTTCATCATCGGGGTGTCCCCGACCTACGCCTCGATCGGGCTGGCCGCGTCGGGGATCCTCGTCGTTGCCCGGCTGATCCAGGGACTGGCCCACGGCGGTGAGCTTCCCGCTGCGCAGACCTACATTTCCGAGTATGCCGCGAACCACAACCGGGGATTGTGGTCCAGCCTCATCTATGTTTCCGGCACGTTCGGGAATCTCTTCGGCGTCCTGCTCGGTGTCGCGCTGACCACCACCCTCACTCACGACCAGATGGTGTCCTTCGGCTGGCGGATCCCGTTCATCATCGGCGGCGTCCTCGGTGTCTACGCGCTGTACATGCGCAGCCAGATGGTCGAGACCGAGGTGTTCACCACGGACGTGGAAGAGCACGACAAGGGAGCCAAACCGCGGATCTGGCCGGAGATCATCCGCCACCGTCGCCAGGCGGGGCAGGTCATCGGCCTGACCGTCGGGTTGACTGTCGTCTACTACGCCTGGGCCATCTCGGCACCGGCCTATGCGATCAGCGCTCTGGGCATCGACTCGACGAAGGCCTTGTGGGCCGGGGTCGTGGCCAACCTCGCGCTCATCGCGGTGCTCCCCTTCTGGGGCATGCTCTCGGACCGGATCGGTCGCCGCCCGGTGCTCCTGGTGAGTTCGGCTGGCTTGGCCATCGTGCTGTTCCCGCTGCAGTGGCTCGTGCGTGACCAGGCCTGGCAGCTCGGTATCGCGATGATCATCGCCATGGTCCTCATCGGCGCCGCATCCTCGATCGTGCCGGCCGTGTATGCCGAGTTGTTCCCCACCCACATTCGCACCGTCGGGGTCGGCGTCCCCTACTCCATCTGCGTCGCCATCTTCGGTGGGACAGCGCCCTATCTGCAGACCTGGATGGGCGCCACTTTTGGTCGCTCCGCCTTCACCGCCTACGTGATCGTCCTGCTCTTGGTTTCGGTTGCAGTCATCGTGAAGCTGCCCGAGACACGCGGACGGGAGCTTCATGACGTCGCCGGGATCGCAGGGTCGGACTGAGCGCACTCTGCGTGGGCACCCCCGGATGCGTGGGGCGCCCCCGGATGCGTGGGTGGCTCTCGACCGGGCTGGATCAGAGGTATTGGCCAGTGCCTGAGGGGCCGGGACCGTCCGGACGCACCTGGTCGGACCCTTGCGGTCGGCCCCCACTGCCGGAGCCCGGGCCCGCCTGCCCTGGCATCCGCATCCCCGGGGGGAGCGCCCGGATCTGTTGCAACTGGGCCTGAGCGGCCATCTGCTGGGCGACCAGGGCCGTCTGGATACCGTGGAACAGACCCTCGAGCCAGCCGACGAGCTGGGCCTGGGCGATGCGGAGCTCGGCGTCGCTGGGCACGTCGTCGCGGAACGGCAGGGTGATCCGGTCCAGCTCGGCGACGAGCTCGGGAGCCAACCCGTCCTTGAGTTCGGCGATCGAGCGGGCGTGGATGGCGGCGAGCCGGGCGCGGCCCTTGTCGTCGAGCGGGGCGCTGCGGACCTCGTCGAGGAGTTGCTTGACCATAGCTCCGATCCGCATCACTTTCGCCGGGCGCTCGACGAGGTCCGCGGGATTGACCGGTCCGTGGCGCGACTCCTCACGCCGGCGGGTCTCGTCCTGTTCGGCGCTGGCCCCGCCGGAGCCCTCGCCCTCGCCGGGCCCAGTGGCAACCCCCATCCCGTCGGGGGTGACCACCACATAACGGCTCTCTTCGGCCCCCTCGTCCGGTCCGACCGCACCGCCGTGCTTTCGGGCAGCATCGGATGGTGTCCTGCCGTGTTCGGGCTGCTCACTCATGATTCCATCCTGCCAAAGGGAGCAGCAAAAGGTCAGGAGACGATGAGCAGCACCTTGCCGATGTGCCGGCTGCCGGCGAGTTCGCGGTGGGCGGCGGCGGCGTCGGCGAGCCGGTGCCGGGACTCGATCACCGGTCGCACCCGCCCCGCGGCCACCATCGGCCAGAGATGCTCGTGGACCGCTGCCACGACCGCCGCCTTCTCCGCCGGTGGCCGCGAGCGCAGTGTGGTGGCGTGGATCGTGGCACGCTTGCGCAACAGGGCTGCGATGTCGAGTTCGGCACGGGTCCCGCCCTGCATGCCGATGATGACCAGCCGGCCGCCGGTGGCCAGTGTCGAGACGTTGCGGGAGAGGTACTTCGCGCCGATGATGTCGAGGATGACGTCAGCCCCGTGTCCGTCGGTGGCCTCCCGGAGACGCTCGACGAAGTCCTCCTGCCGATAGTTGACCCCGACCTCGGCGCCCAGCTCACGGCATACCTCAAGCTTGTCCGCTGAGCCCGCGGTCACTGCGACCCTGGCCCCGAGCGCTCGGGCGACCTGGATGGCCATCGACCCGATCCCTGAAGAACCGCCGTGGACGAGGAGCCACTCCCCGGCCCGCAGCCCAGCGGTCATGACCAGGTTGGACCACACGGTGCAGGCGACCTCGGGCAGCGCCGCCGCGTCCTGGAGCGACACCCCCGCCGGCAGCGGAAGCACCTGTCCGGCGGGGACGACGACCTGCTCGGCGTAGCCGCCACCAGCCAGCAGGGCGCACACGCGGTCCCCGCGCAGCCACTCGGTGACGCCCTCGCCGACGGCGTCGACGACCCCGGACACTTCGAGCCCAGGAATCTCTGACTCCCCTGGGGGCGGGGGATAGAACCCCTGGCGTTGGAGCAGGTCCGCGCGGTTGACCCCGGCGCAGGTCACGGCGATTCGGACCTCACCAGGCCCGGGTTGTGGTGTGTCGACGTCGGCGAGGACGAGCGCCTCCGGCTCGCCTGGTGTCGGGATGGTGATCGCCTTCATCGCCCCAACCTACGCGGGCCCAGGGCGGGTGTCGTCGTCGCCCGCGTGCAGGTCGGCCGGGGTGTCGACGTCGGCTGCGGCCAGATCGGCCGGGGTGTCGACGTCGGCTGCGGCCCGACCGGTGACGACGACCTCGACGTGCGGGAGGGCCAGGAGCAGCTTGGCCGGCCGATCATGGGCCGGGATGGGCAGGGCGTGACGCAGGGCGTCGGTTCGGTATGCCGCGAGCAGTGGGTTGACATGTCCGGTCCGGTCCCGTACGAACGCCGCCGCGACTGCTGGAGTGCCTACGAGCGTCTGCACCGCCGTCACGCAGGCCGGACCCGCCCAGGGCATGTCCCCGGCGACGACCAGTGTGCAGTCGGTGTCGACCAGGGCGACACCCGCGGCGATGCCGGCGAGGGGCCCACCACCAGGCGGGTCCTCCCGGGTCCAGGTCACCGAGCGGCATACTCGCCTCTCCGGGCCCACGGACACCACCGGCCAGTGCGTCGGCAGCGACGACAGGAGGCTGTCGAGGACGGTCGCTCCGGCCACCGGTGCGGCGAGCTTGTCCGATCCGAACCGGCGGGACTGCCCGCCAGCGAGGACCACGACGGTGACCAAGGTGGAGCATTGCGGGGTCGGCGTGGGCGGGGTCGGCGTGGGCGGGGTCGGGGTGAGCAGGACGCCAGTGGTCGCCGTCCGCTGGGGTGCGGTCATGGGATCAGGACGTCCGTCCGTGGAGCCGGCGGGTGAGCTCGCCGGCAGCCCGGGTCACCGCGTCGACGAGAAGGTCTCGGTCGGGCAGGGACACGGTGTCGTCCCGGAAGGTGATGGCGACAGCCGCCGCGGGGTGCCCGGTGTGGTCGCGGACGGCTCGGGCCACTGAGGACAGACCTGGGGTAACCAGACCCTCCTCGAGGGCATAGCCGCGTTGGCGCACCTGCTGCAGCAGGGTTCGCAGCTGGCTCGGTGTCACCACGCCCCGGCCGTCGCGCTGGACGAAGGCCTCGCGCCCCGGGTAGAGAGCACGTACTTGGGCTGCCGACAACTCGGCGAGCATGGCCAACCCGGTGGCGGTGAGGGTGGCCGGCAGCCGGACCCCGACATCGGTGACCTGCGCGGCCCGGCCCACCGCTCGTTGCTCGATGACGTACAGGGCGTCGCGTCCGTGCAGCACCGCCAGGTGGGCGTTGTGTCGAGTGGCGTCGACAAGCCGATCCAGGGTGGAACGGGCGAGGCGCTCGATGCCGGCCTGTCGTTGGTAGGCCGATCCGAGCTCGAATGCCGCCACCCCGAGCCCGTAGCGGCGCTCCTCGGGCAGGTGGGTGACGTAGCCCCGGTCGACGAGGACGCCGAGCAGGTGGTAGACGCTGGAACGTGGGAGGGCAAGGGTGCGGGCGATCGTGGCTGCCGGCACAGGTTCCCCACGGCGGGAGAGCAGCCCGAGGATGTCCAGGGCGTGTGCGGCAGCCGGGGCGTTGGCTGGCACCGAGGACGGCAGCATGGTCCCCACCGTAGCGGGACACGGTCCGCGAAGTCTGGGATGCGAGACGGTTTGCCGGGACTGCTCGCCCGGGCCTGTGGGTGGGAGGGCTGCAATGGAGGGCATGGCCAGCCCGATCCCCGCTGCATCCGTCTCCGAGTCGAGCGTGGTCGTCGGTGACCGACCGCTGACGATCGCCGAGGTCGTCGCCGTCGCGCGGCACGGGGCTCGGGTCACCGTGTCGGCGGCTGCCCTGGAGCGGATCGCGGCCACCCGTGCCGTGATCGACGCCCTCGCCGACGACACCGAACCGCACTACGGGGTGTCCACTGGGTTCGGGGCGCTGGCGACCCGGCACATCCCCGTCGACATGCGACGCCAGTTGCAGCGCGGCCTCATCCGATCCCACGCAGCCGGGAGCGGCCCCGAGATCGAGGCCGAGGTGGTCCGGGCCCTGATGCTCCTTCGGATCGCCACGCTGGCCACGGGCCGCACCGGTGTCCGCCCGGTCACCGTGACGACGTATGTCGCCATGCTCAATGCCGGAATCACTCCGGTGGTCCACGAGTTCGGTTCGCTCGGGTGCTCCGGGGACCTTGCCCCGTTGGCGCACTGCGCCCTCGCGCTGATCGGGGAGGGGCCGGTGCGAGTGGGCGGTGGCGAAGTCGTCGACTCGGCCAGCGCCATGGGGCAGGCCGGGATCTCGCCGATCGAGTTGCACGAGAAGGAAGGGCTGGCCCTCATCAACGGCACCGACGGCATGCTCGGCATGCTGTGTCTGGCCATCACCGACCTGCACACCCTCGTCACGACCGCGGACATCACCGCAGCGATGAGCGTCGAGGGGCTGCTCGGCACCGATGATGTGTTCGCCGCCGACCTGCACGCCTTGCGCCCGCAACCGGGACAGTCCCTCTCCGCCGCGAACATGCGGGCTGTTCTGGCCGGCAGCCCGATCCGGGCCTCCCACGACACCGAAGACTGCCCTCGGGTCCAGGACGCCTACTCGCTGAGGTGCGCCCCGCAGGTGGCCGGTGGCTTGCGGGACACCCTGGAGCACGCCGAGCGGATCGCCGGTTTCGAGCTCGCCAGCGCGGTCGACAACCCGGTGGTCACCCTCGACGGCAGGGTGGAGTCCAATGGCAACTTCCACGGGGCTCCGGTGGCTTATGTGCTCGACTTCCTGGCCATCCCGGTTGCCGACCTCGCGTCGATGGCTGAACGGCGCACGGACCGCTTCCTTGACAAGGCCCGCAACCACGGGCTGGCGCCCTTCCTGGCCGACGACCCGGGCGTGGACTCGGGGCTGATGATCGCCCAGTACACCCAGGCTGGACTGGTTTCCGAGCTCAAGAGGCTCGCCGTCCCGGCCTCGGTCGACTCCATTCCCAGCAGCGCGATGCAGGAGGATCACGTCTCGATGGGCTGGTCGGCTGCGCGCAAGCTGCGCCGGTCTGTCGATGCCCTCGCCCACGTCCTGGCGATAGAACTCGTGACCGCCGCGCGCGGCATACAGCTGCGGGCCCCCCTCGAACCTGCCCCGGCGACCGGTGCGGTGCTCGTCGCGCTCGACGCCGCCGGGGTCGACACCACGCCAGGGCCGGACCGGTTCCTCGCACCGAGCCTGCACGCGGCATACGAAGCCGTCCTCGCGGGCGTGCCGGTGGCGGCCGCGCAGAGCGCTACCGGGGCGCTGCACTAACCAGTTGCCGGGCCGATGCAAGGGTCCCGGCGCTGTGACACCCCGGAACCTTGGCTACACCCCGGGAACCTTCCGGGGTCTAGCCACGATTTCGGGATGATCCCGAAATCATGAGGCGAGGGGGGTTGCGGATCGCGCCGGATCGCCCAGCGTGGCGTCTCGCTCCTGAGACACAGGGTGGATGGCGAACCTCCGTGCGCTCCGGGCCGGTGGCACGGTGGAGGCAACCACACGGCACACCGACCCGACGGCGCAGTTGGCGCATCCTCGACCAGCACATACCCCGACGGCCACGCCCACGAAGGAGAAGACCATGGAAGGCTCTCGTCCCGTCCGCGCAGCTCGCGGCACCACGCTCACCGCCCGTCAGTGGAGCACTGAGGCGCCGCTGCGGATGCTGATGAACAACCTCGACCCGGAAGTGGCTGAGCGTCCCGACGACCTCGTCGTTTATGGCGGGACCGGCCGGGCTGCTCGGGACTGGAAGAGCTTCGACGCCATGGTCCGCACCCTGACCACCCTGGCCCCCGACGAGACGATGCTCGTGCAGTCCGGCCGCCCGGTTGGGGTCTTCACCACGCACGAGTGGGCCCCCCGGGTGCTCATCGCCAACTCCAACCTCGTCCCCGACTGGGCGAACTGGCCGGAGTTCCGCCGCCTCGAGCACCTCGGGCTGACCATGTACGGCCAGATGACCGCCGGCTCGTGGATCTACATCGGCACCCAGGGCATCGTCCAGGGCACCTACGAGACGTTCGCCGCCATCGCCAACCTCCGATACAACGGCACCCTGGCCGGCACCCTCACCCTGACCGGCGGCTGCGGCGGCATGGGCGGTGCCCAGCCCCTCGCGGTCACCCTGGCCGGTGGGGCCTGCCTCATCGTCGACGTCGACCGCCACCGGCTGGAGCGCCGGGTCGAGCATCGCTACCTCGACGAGGTCTGCGACGATCTCGACGAGGCGCTAGCCAAGGCGGTGGCCGCCAAGGACGAGCGCCGTGCCTGGTCTGTCGGGCTCGTCGGTAATGCCGCCGAGGTCTTCCCCGAGTTGCTCCGCCGCGGTGCGCCGATCGACATCGTCACCGACCAAACCTCGGCGCACGACCCGCTGTCCTATCTGCCGATCGGGATCGCGGTCGAGGAGTGGGCCGAGTATGCCGAGAAGAAGCCGGAGGAGTTCACCGACCGGGCCCGAGAGTCCATGGCCCGGCACGTCGAGGCGATGGTCGACTTCCAGGACGGCGGCGCCGAGGTCTTCGACTACGGCAACTCGATCCGTGACGAGGCGCGACTGGGCGGCTACGAGCGGGCGTTCGACTTCCCCGGGTTCGTCCCGGCCTACATCCGCCCGCTCTTCTGCGAAGGCAAGGGCCCGTTCCGCTGGGTCGCGCTGTCCGGGGACCCCAAGGACATCGCCGAGACCGATCGGGCCGTCATGGACCTCTTCCCGGACAACGACCATCTACAGAAGTGGATGCGCGGCGCCGCCGAGAAGATCGCTTTCCAGGGCCTACCGGCCCGGATCTGCTGGCTCGGCCAGGGCGAGCGGGACAAGGCCGGTCTGGCGTTCAACGACCTCGTCGCCTCCGGGGCGATCAGTGCCCCGATCGTCATCGGCCGTGACCACCTCGACTGCGGCTCGGTCGCTTCCCCGTACCGGGAGACCGAGTCGATGCTCGACGGCTCGGATGCGATCGCCGACTGGCCGCTGCTCAACGCGATGGTCAACACGGCATCCGGGGCCTCATGGGTCTCGCTGCACCACGGTGGCGGGGTCGGGATCGGCCGCTCGATCCACGCCGGGCAGGTCTCGCTCGCCGACGGCACGGCTCTGGCGGCGGAGAAACTCGCCCGCGTGTTGACCAACGACCCCGGCATGGGCGTCATCCGGCACGTCGACTCTGGCTACGAGATCGCCGACGCGACTGCGGCATCCTGTGGGGTGCGCATCCCGATGCGGGAGGGCGGCGCCGGCTGAGCCGTCAGCTACCGGCCTCCGCTGGTGGTGGACCGAGCAGACGTATGCCGTTGTGCCAGCACACCTTCGCCAGCCACTCCGGCCCGAGTTCGAGGCGCTCGAGCGCCTCGAGTTGGTGGACGTACGGGTAGGGGATGGTTGGTAGGTCCGAGCCGAGCACGATCTGGTCGGCCAGTTCGAGCAGTCGTGGGCGCAGCGCCGCCGGGAAGGGGGCCTGGGCTTGGGCGAAGTCGGTGAAGGCCATCGTCGTGTCCAGCCACACCCGCTCGTGGGCGGCGGCCAGGTCGAGGAAGGCGCCGTACTCCGGCATCCCGAGGTGGGCGATAACCAGCGGCAGACCCGGATGCCGCGCCAGCACCTCCGCGACCGGCCCTGGACCAGTGTGGGCGCCGGCCACCGGGCCGGAGCCGGCGTGAATGATCGTGGGGACCTGCGCGTCGGCGAGCTGGCCCCAGACGGGATCGAGCAGCGGGTCGCGCGGGTCGAAACCACCAACCTGGACATGGCACTTGAAGACCCGTGCACCCGCCGTCAGGGCTCGGCGCACGTACCCGGCCGCCGACGGTTCGGGGAAGAAGGTTGCGGTGCGCGCGCACGGCGGGGTGCGCGCAGAGAACTCGGCGGCCCACTCGTTGAGCCAGGCGGCCATGCCGGGCTTGTGCGGATAGATCATTGAGCTGAACCGGCGCACCCCGAACGCCGCCAACAGGGCCAGGCGCTCCTCGTGGCTGACCCGATAGGCGATCGGCCACTCCCGGCCGATGAGCGGCCCCGCGGCCTCGAAGTAGGCGAACACCTTGGCCTCGACGTTCGGCGGCGCGAAATGCACGTGCACGTCCGCCAGGGCGGGCAGGTCGTTGCGTTCCCGGAATGCCGCGACCGCGCGAATCTCGCCCTCGCGGGCCGGCTCGATCACGACGAGGCCATCGGGTCGGCGATGTCGGCGACCTGCGCGCCCAAGGCGGCGATGATCGCGTCGGCATCCACCGTCACCGCGACCCCGTGCCCGCCGGCGCCCATCGAGATGACTCGGCCGACGACGTCGGCGTCGGCGATGACCGGCCACGGGTGGCTTGCCCCGAAAGGCGTGATGGTGCCGCGCTCGTAGCCGGTGACCGAGCGCGCCTCCTCCGCCCCCGGCATGGACAGCCGGCTCACCGCGAGCAGGGCGCGCAGCTTCGGCCAGGAGAACTCCCGGTCGCCGGGGACGAGGACGAACAGGTAGTCGTCCTCTCCCCGGCGCACGACGAGGGTCTTGACGATGTCGCGTGGCTCGACCCCGCGCAGGGCGGCCGCCTCGGCGAGTGAGGCGACTCGCCCGTGCCGGGTCGTCGTGAAGGCGATCCCGGATGCCGTCAGGGCCGCCGTGGCGCGCCGCTCACCCTCGGCCGGGGTGGGAGTCGAAGAGTCGGGCATGTCCTCGATGCTGGCACACCCGATGCCTCCCGTTCGCCAGGGTCACCCCAGGATCATGGGGGCCAGCCCGAAGCCCAGAACGACGGCCACTGCCACTGAGACCACGCCCGGTAACAGGAAGGGATGGTTGAAGACATACTTGCCGATCCGGGTCGTCCCAGTGCTATCCATCTCTACCGCGGCGACAGTCGTCGGGTAGGTCGGCAGCAGGTAGAGGCCCGTGACGGCGGGGAAGGAGGCGAGCATCGTCGATGCCGCCACGCCCATGCCCTGGGCGACCGGCATCAGCGTGATCGTCGTCGCACCCTGGCTGTAGAGCAGCGCTGAGGCGAAGAAGAGCACGACCGCGAGCAGCCATGGGTACTGGCTGATGACGTCGCCACCGACCGTTTTGATCTCGTCGATGTGCGCCTCGACGAAGGTGTTGCCCAGCCAGGCGACGCCGAGGATACAGATCGCCGCACTGGTCCCGCCTTTGTATGTCGACTGGCTCGTGATCGTCCCGATAGACACCTTGCAGGTGAGCACGATGATCATGCCGGCGGCGAACATGAAGGTCATGATCGCCGGGCTCCGGCCGAGGGTGGGGTCCTCGATGAGGCCGACCTTGGGTGAGGTCAGCGTCGAGTAGAGGATGACGATGAGCAGCGCGACCGCGAAGATCGCCACGGAGCGCTTGGCATGCGGTGCGATCTCCTTGACGCCCACGTCGCGGGTCTTGACCAGTCCCTTGGCGAGCCGGTCCTGGTAGACCGGGTCGTCCTTGAGCTCGACCCCCATCCGGGAGGCGACCAGGGCGCCGACCATGACACCGACGAAGGTCGTCGGCAGGCTGACCGCGAGCACTTGGAGGTAGTCGACCTGAGCCTTCTCGACGATCGAGGTCATCGCGACCACCGCGGCCGAGATCGGTGAGGCGACGATCGCGACCTGGGAGGCGACCACCGAGATGGACAGCGGCCTCGAGGGCCGCACCCCCGACTCCTTGGCGACCTCGGCGATGACCGGCAAAGAGGAGTAGGCGACGTGTCCGGTGCCGGAGAAGGCGGTCATGAAGTAGGTCACCATGGGAGCGAGGAAGGTAATCCGCTTCGGGTTCTTGCGCAGCAGCTTCTCGGTGACCGCGACGAGCCAGTCCAGGCCGCCCGCGGACTCCATCGCCGCGATGCAGACGATGACACACAAGATGATGCCGAGCACGTCCCAGGGGATGCCCTTGACCGGGTCGACCGGCAGACCGAGCAGGGCGAGCACGATGACCCCGGCCCCACCGGCATACCCGATCCCGATCCCGCCCATCCGGGCACCGATGAGGATGAAGAGCAGGACGACGGCGAACTCGACGAAGATCACGGCTCGACCGGCTTTGCGGGTTGCTCGGGCAGGCCACGCTCGTCGGCCCCGTAGATCCGGCCGGTGTAGCTCGGGTGCAGGAAGTTCTCCGGGGTGAGGATGGCGTCGACTTCCTCGGCGCTCAGGTAGCCCTTCTCGAGGACGACCGCGCGCACGGACTTGCCGCTGGCCGCGCACTCGCGGCCGACGATGTCCCCCTTGTGGTGGCCGATGACCTCGTTGAGGTAGGTGACGATGCCGATCGAGTTGAGCACGTAGTCACGGCACACCTCCTCGTTGGCGGTGATCCCGCTGACGCACAGGGTGCGCAGCGTGTCGCAGGCGTTGGTGATGAGCTGGATCGACTCGAACATGCACTGCGCGAGAACCGGTTCCATGACGTTGAGCTGGAGTTGGCCGGCCATCGCCGCGTGGGTGATCGCCACGTCGTTGCCGATGACCTTGAAGCACACCTGGTTGACGACCTCGGGGATGACCGGGTTGACCTTGGCCGGCATGATCGAGGAGCCGGCTTGCATCTGCGGCAGGTTGATCTCACCGAGCCCGGCTCGCGGACCGGAGGAGAGCAGCCGCAGGTCGTCGCAGATCTTCGACAGTTTGGCCGCCAGGCGTTTCACCGCGGAGTGCACCGCGATGTAGGCGCCGTTGTCGTAGGTGGCCTCGACGAGGTTGGCGGCGGGCACGATCGCCAGCCCGGTCACCTCGGCAAGTCGCCGAGCGACGACTTCTGGGTAGCCCTCGGGGGCGTTGAGGCCGGTGCCGATCGCGGTCGCGCCGAGGTTGACCTCGAGCAGCAGCCGGCTGGCCGACTGGAGCCGGGTGACCTCCTCGGCGATGTTGACCGAGTAGCCGTCGAACTCCTGACCCAGCGACATCGGCACCGCGTCCTGCAGTTGGGTGCGGCCCATCTTGAGAACGCCGGCGAACTCCGTGCCCTTCTCGGCGAAGGATCGGGACAGAGCCGATACCGCCTCGCAGAGCCGCTCGACGATGAGGTGGACCGCGACCCGGAAGCCGGTCGGGTAGGCGTCGTTGGTCGACTGCGACTTGTTGACGTGGTCGTTGGGGTTGATCACGTCGTAGCGGCCCTTGGCGAAGCCGGCCAGCTCCAGGGCGAGATTGGCGACGACCTCGTTGGTGTTCATGTTCGTCGAGGTGCCCGCGCCGCCCTGGAAGGCATCCACGGGGAACTGGTCGAGGCAGCGGCCGGCGACGAGCACCTCGTCGCAGGCGGCGACGATGGCATCGGCGATGTCGCCCTCGATGACCTGGAGCTCGCGGTTGGCCAGGGCCGAGGCCTTCTTGACCATGACCATGCCCCGGACGAACTCGGGCACGCCCGAGACCGATCGACCGGAGATGGCGAAGTTCTCCACGGCCCGCAGGGTGTGGATGCCGTAGTACGCGTCGGCGGGTACCTCACGTGCGCCCAACAGGTCTTCTTCGGTGCGGGTGTCCACAGCTGTTTCCCTCCAGGAGGTGGTGGCTGGTTGTGACCACGGTGATGGGTCACCCGGATTCTGGCGGAAAGTACCCCTGCGGCGCATTACTTACCCGATGCGGTCACCGTGTCGGGGCTGCCCGGACAGCTCGTGTCTGGCATGCCAGACGGCAACCCGGCGGGTCGGGCTGCCACCAGTTCGGCAGTCGGTGTGGAATGGGGCGTATGCCGCTGCCTCCAGTCAGTGAACCGGTCCGGACCGAGTTCCGTCGCCTCTGGGCCGACCTCGCCCCCATCGGACGTGACCCCGCCTCCGGTGGCTACCGCCGGTTCGCCTGGACATCCGCGGACCTCACCTTGCGTGAGTGGTTCGCCGCTGAGGCCCGCAGGCGCGGCCTGGACCTGACGACCGACCGTTTCGGCAACCAGTGGGCCTGGTGGGGTGACCCAGACGCCGCTCTGGCCGCGGGCGTGCGCAGCATCGTCACCGGGTCGCACCTGGACTCGGTTCCCGACGGCGGCGCATTCGACGGCCCGCTCGGTGTCGCCTCGGCATTCGCCGCGCTCGACTCCTTGCGGGAGAACGGGTTCACCCCAACCCGCCCGATCGCCGTCACCAACTTCCTCGACGAGGAAGGCGCACGGTTCGGGGTGGCCTGCATGGGCTCGCGGGTGCTCACCGGAGCCATCTCCCCTGAGCGTGCCCTGTCACTGACTGATGCCGAGGGAACCTCGATGGCCGAGGCGATGCGGGCCGCTGGGCACGACCCTGAGGCTGTCGGCGCAGACCCACAGACCCTGGCCCGGATTGGTGCGTACGTCGAGTTGCACATCGAGCAGGGCCGCGGCCTGGTCGACCTCGGCCGCCCCGTGGCCGTCGGCTCGGCGGTGTGGCCGCACGGGCGCTGGCGGATCGACATCCCCGGAGAGGCGAACCATGCCGGGACCACCCGGCTCGAGGACCGCCGGGACGCGATGCTCGGCCTGGCCGCCCTGGTCCTCGCCGCCCGCCGCGCCGCACAGCATCATCAGGGCGTCGCCACCGTGGGCAAGGTCCACGTCGTGCCCGGAGGGGTCAATGCGATCCCCTCGTTGTCCACCGGATGGCTCGATGCCCGCGCCGAGCACGAGGCGGCGGTACGCGCCATCGTCACCGAGGTCGCCGGCGTCATGGACGACTTCGACGCGACCCTGACCGAGGAGTCCTGGACACCGAACACCCCCTTCGACGGGCCTCTCGTCGCTGCGCTCGCCGATCGGCTCGGCGGCATCCCGGTCCTGTCCACCGGCGCAGGCCATGATGCCGGGATCCTCGCCAACGCCGGACACCGCACCGCGATGCTCTTCGTGCGCAACCCGACCGGGATCTCCCACTCACCGGCGGAGTTCGCCGAGGAGGAGGACTGCATCCGCGGAGTCGGCGCCCTCGCTGCCTGCCTGGCGACCTTGTCGGCTCACCCGGTGAGCAGCTCGTGACGGCATACTGGTGCGCTGCCGCTCAGCTCCGTGACGGGGTCGCCCGGCGGGTCCGGCTCGTCACCGCCGAGGAGAAGCTGGCCACCGTCACTGCTGATACCGACCCGCTCCCCGGGGACGTCACCTTGCCCGGCCTGGTCATGCCCGGGGTCGCCAACGGACACAGCCACCTCTTCCACCGGGGTCTGCGCGCCCGCACCCACGGCGGTGGCGGCACCTTCTGGACATGGCGGGAGGAGATGTATGCCGTTGCCGCCCGCCTCGACCCGGACCGCTACCACCTGCTCGCCCGGGCTACCCTGCTCGAGATGCTGCACGCCGGCTGGACCGCGGTCGGGGAGTTCCACTATCTCCATCACGCGCCTTCCGGGCGGCGCTACGCCGACCCGAACGCCATGGGGGAGGCGATCATCGCCGCCGCCGGGGAGGTCGGCATCCGGCTCACCCTGCTCGACACCTGCTACCTGCGCGGCGGGCTGACCGCCGATGGCTACCTCGAGCCGGACCCGGTGCAGCAGCGCTACAGCGACGGTGACGTCGACACCTGGGCGCAGCGCGTCGGCGATCTGCCGGAACGGCCGCTGACCCGGATTGGCGCCGCGGCGCACTCGGTGCGGGCGCTGACCCGCTCCGAGTTGGCGGCCTTCGCGCAGGCCGTCGGGGACCGCCCGGTGCACGCCCACGTCAGCGAGCAACCCGCCGAGAATGCCGCCTGTCTGGCCGCCCACGGGCTCACCCCCACTGCGCTGCTCGACGAGGCGGGCCTGCTCGGGGACCACTTCACCTCGGTGCACGCGACCCACCTGGTCGATGACGACATCGAGCGTTATGCCCGCTCCGGGTCCTTCGTGTGCTTCTGCCCGAGCACCGAGGCGGACCTCGCCGACGGGATCGGCCCGGCCAGGGTGTTGCACGAGCGCGGCATACCACTGACGGTCGGTTCGGACCAGAACGCGATCATCGACCCGTTCGTCGAACTGCGCGGCCTGGAGCTGCACGAGCGGCTAGCCAGCGGGCAGCGCGGCCGGTTCACCCCGCAGGAACTGCGCACGGTCGCCGGCCCGGCGGGCTACGCCTCCCTTGGATGGCCCGGCGGGGGAGCGATTAAGGCCGGCGCCCTGGCTGACTTCATCGCGGTGCGCACCGACTCGGCCCGTACTGCCGGCGCCGTGCCCGGGCAGATACTCTTCGCCGCCGGCGCCCCGGACATCACTGACGTCGTCGTCGGCGGCCAGCACGTGATCCGTAGCGGCGAGCACGCCCTCGGCCCGGTCGGCCCACTGCTCACCGAGGCACTGAACACCTTGCGGGAGGACCTGCCATGACCGCCACCCTCGTCACCGGCATCAACGAGCTCGTCACCTGTGACGGCACCGGAGAGGCCGGACTGGGCCTGCGCGCCGATGCCGCGCTCGTCGCCGAGCACGGTGTCATCGCCTGGGTTGGGGATGCCGCAAGCGCCCCGGCCGCCGACCGCCGAGTCGACGTGGGCGGGCGTGCCGTCCTGCCCGGGTTCGTCGACTCGCACAGCCACCTCGTCTTCGCCGGGGACCGGGCCGGCGAATTCACCGCCCGGATGACCGGCGTCCCCTACGACGGGGGCGGGATCGGCGTCTCGATGGCCGCCACCCGGGCCGCGACCGACGAGGAACTCACCACCCTGGTCGCCAGCCGAGTCGCCGAGATGCGTGACCAGGGCACGACGACAGTGGAGATCAAGGGCGGTTATGGCCTGACCGTTGCCGACGAGGCGCGGGCGCTGCGGATCGCGAGTCAGTTCACCACCGAGACGACCTTCCTCGGCGCGCACGTCGTTCCTCCGGAGGCCCGGGCGGATCGGGCGGCATACGTCGAACTCGTCACCGGGGAGATGCTCGCCGCCTGCGCACCGCACGCCCGGTGGGGGGATGTGTTTTGTGAACCGCACAGCCCGTACGCCTTCGACGAGGCGGAGTCGCGCGCGGTGCTCCTGGCCGCCCGGGCCGCCGGGCTGCAGCTGCGGGTGCACGGCAACCAGCTCGGCCCGGGACCGGGGGTGCAGCTCGCCGTCGAGCTCGAAGCAGCCAGCGTGGACCATTGCACTTATCTCTCCCACGCCGACGTCGACGCACTCGTCGGCGCCGCCGACACCACGGTCGCCACCTTGCTGCCGGGGGTGGAGTTCTCCACTCGCTCGCCCTATCCGGACGGGCGGGCCCTGATCGATGCCGGGGTGTCCGTGGCGTTGGCCACCGACTGCAACCCGGGTACCTGCTACTCCTCCTCGATGCCCTTCGTCATCGCCCTGGCGGTGCGGGAGATGGGGATGACCCCCGCGGAGGCGCTTGCTGCGGCGACCCTGGGGTCGGCAAAGGCGTTGCGGCGCACCGATATCGGACGCCTAACCGTCGGTGCCCGGGCTGACCTGTGCTTGCTCGAGGCGCCCAGCCACGAGCACCTGTCCTACCGTGCCGGGGTGCCCATCGCCCGAACGCTCGAGTCAGCAGCCGGGGATGGCTTCGAGATGCCAACCAGCGGCGCGCAGCTGAGGTAGCAGCGTCCGTAGGGCCTGAACGGTCTGCGAGCGGTCCCCGCCACCGTCGTGGAAGAGGACGACGGCGCCATCCCGCGCGCCGCTGCGTACCCGCTGGGCGATCGACGCCGCCCCCGGGCGGCTCCAGTCCCGGGTGTCGATATCCCAGAGCTGGACCCGTTGGCCCAGACCGGTGATGATCTGGGTCACGGCGGTGTTGACGGCGCCGTAGGGCGGGCGGGTGCAGGAGGCTCCACCCAGGATCTGCGCTGTCCGGGCCACCTCATTTCGCGCGGCCTCGGTGGAGAGCTTGGTCAAGTCGGCGTGGGTCATCGTGTGATCGGCGACGCCGTGGCCACCGGCGCGCACCTCGGCGACGAGGTCGGGGTGGGTTGCCGCGCTCCGGCCGATCATAAAGAACGTCGCGTGGGCGCCGTTGTCGGCGAGGAGCTGCAGGACCGTGGGGGTGAACTTCGGGTCCGGTCCGTCGTCGAAGCTCAGATAGAGGGTGTGGCCTTCGCCGGGCGGGATGGCCGGCGAAGGATCAGGGACTGGTGACTGCGGCGGGATACCCGGGGACTGTTCGCTCGAGGCTGGTAGGGACTTCGCCGGTGCCGGTGGGGACTTCTCGGGAGCCGGCGGAGGCGACGTGGGGGCGGGAGACGGCGACCGCTCAGGGGTGGACACCGAGGGCTTCGGCGAGGCTGGGGTCGCGACCGGCGAAGGGGTAGACACCGTGTGGGCGGCGGCTGCGGCCGCCTGCTTGGCGTCCGGGGGGCCGGCGAGCGTTTGCGTTGCGGCGGCCAAGACTGCGGCCACGACGACGGCGCTGCCGAAGAAACGCAGGCTTGACACTGGTGCATCCCCCAGAGACCGGAAACATGGTGGACCCTGGCCACACTAGAACCTCAACGGCGCGATACTGGTGAGGCTTAAGTGGCTGGCGTGTCGAAATGACCGATCAGTGGCCGCCGGTCGCCTGGAGCGGGTCGGTGAGCACCTGGCTCGCTACGGAACTCGTCCGGATCCCTGGCATCGGGATCATCGCAGGCGGTGCGACATTGCGCCGAGACGCCCACAGATAGAACAACACCGCGGGCACGACGAGCCCGACGATCCAGGAGATGTCGGCCCCACCGAGCATCTTGGTCACCGGTCCGGTGTAGATCGTTTGCGCCAGGAACGGGATCTGCGCTGCGATGCCGACGAAGTACGACGTGAGCGCTGGAACGTTCCAGCGACCGTACCGACCGTCCGGGTCGTACAACGCCGGTAGGTCGACCCGCTCCTTCGAGATGAGGTAGTAGTCGGTGAGGTTGATGGCGCTCCAGGGAGTGAAGACCAGGAGCAACAACAGGACGAAGTTCTTGAAGTTGTTCAGGAAGTCCGCGCTCGCCCACAGCGCGATGAGCATGGCCAGCGCCAGCATCGAGAGGATGAACACCACGCGTACCCGGCGGCTAACCCGCTGGCTGCCCGTGAAAGCGGTCACGATCGTCGTGGCGCACATGAAGCTGCCATAGGCGTTCAGACAGGTCACGGTGAGCTTGCCGACCACGATGAGCAGATAGATCAGGGCGGCCAAGAGTGCGGTGCCCGCCAGTGTGCCCAACCAGCCGACCTGGCTGCTCAGGAACGCATCGCCGGCGACGGCGGCCACCGCGACCCCGAAAGTCATCGAGATCTGCGCCCCGCCCACGCTGCCGGCGAAGGTGGACCAGAACACGGTGCGGTCCGGGGTCTCCTCCGGCAGGTACCGCGAGTAGTCCGCGACATACGGGCCAAAGGTCATCTGCCAGCCTGCTGCCAGCGCGACGGAGAGCAGGAACGGCACGATGTCGAACGAGGGATGAGCGAACGCCGCCGCGACGTCGTGCTGGACGAACAGCTGGACGGCGAGATAGCCGAAGCCGACGATGCCCAGGAGCGAGGCAATCTTGCCGACCTTGTGGATCAAGTTGTAGCCGATGATGGAGATGACTGCGACCACCACGATGAACAGGACGATCCCGATCGCGGGCTGGTCCACGTGCAAGAAGGCATTGATCGCCTGGCCCGACAGGACCGTGCCGGTGGCGGTGAAGCCGAGGTACATAAGGATGACCAGGGCGAGGGGAACCACAGCGCCGTAGACGCCGAACTGCGCGCGGCTGGAGATCATCTGAGGCAGGCCGAGTCGCGGGCCCTGCGCCGAGTGCAGCGCCATGACGGTGCCACCGGCGATGTTGCCGATCAGCAGCGCGACGATGGCCCACAGCGGGTGGGAGCCGAAGACGACCGCCAGTGCCCCGTCGACGATGGCGGTGATCTGCAAATTGGCCCCGAGCCACAGGGTGAACTGGTTGGTGGGGGAACCGTGCCGTTCCGTCCCGGGGATGACGTCGATGGAGCGTGTTTCGATGGCGAGCTTGCCGGACATGGCGTTCTCCGATCCGGACCGTGGTGATCCAGTGGAGATCATTCAACTCGCGATTGCCAGGTCCGGGCGGGAGCGCGTGAGCGATACGTCTCAGATTCCAGACAGCAGGTCCCGGCCGGTTGCTCGCTCGCTCCGGTATCAGCCGTGCTCGAATTCCTTGGGGAGGTGTCCTGACGAGTGTTCGTAGTATGCCGCCGCCTTGCGCGTTGCGAAGGTCCTGGCGGCCCCGACGGCGAGGCCGGTGAGTGCGGCATACGCCACGGCCTGCCAGATCGGGGAGTCTGGGTCGGTCGGGTCGATGTCGTCCTGGCCGAAAGTCTTCCAGATCTGGTCGGCCACCTTGGTGGCGATGATCCCGGCGGCGAGGGCCGACCCCGCAGCGAGCGCCTTCCACACCATGTTGCTCACGCACCTGCTCCTTGCCTTCGGCGAAGCTCGACGACTCCACGTCCGAACCCACTCTAGGTCCTCCGGCCGGGGCCTCGAACGGGTAGGATTACCGGCTCAACGACAGGGGAGCGCACCAGCGCTGAGAGTGCGGGCAACCGCAGACCCTCGAACCTGATCCGGTTCACACCGGCGGAGGGAGTCGGGCAGATGGGACTCGACACGACCACTCGAGGTCGCAGCATCCGGGCCAGTGCGCCGCTGCTGGGCTGGCGCACCGTCGACATCCTCACGGTCACTTTCCTCGGTGCTGCTTTGGGTATCGCCTACTGGGGTTGGGGCCTGGCCTACGAGCTGCCCGCGGCCCCTCTCAAGGCGCTCTTCCCGCCGTTGGGTGGGATCACCGCGGCCCCTTGGCTGGCGGCCGGAGTCATCGGCGGCCTCGTCGTCCGCCGTCCAGGCGCTGCGCTGCTCTGTGAGGTCGTCGCAGCCCTGGTCTCGATGGTCCCAGGGACCCAGTGGGGCTTCACCACACTGATCAGCGGGATCCTGCAGGGTCTTGGTGCCGAACTCGGGTTTGCCCTCCTCGGCTACGGCTCCTTCGGTCTCGGCGCCGCCATGCTCGCCGGGGCGCTGGCCGCCCCGCTGGAGGCGGTCTATGAATGGTTCGTCTATTGGACCGACTGGCAGTGGGCCTACAAGCTGGCCTTCCTGGCGATCCTCACCATCTCCGGTGCGCTGATCGCGGGCGCCGGTGGCTGGCTGCTCACGCGGGCGCTGGCCCGCACCGGCGCTCTGGCCGCCTTCCCACCCGGCCAGGAGGCACGGGAGACGCGCGCTGTCTGAGCCTGCGCGCACCCCCGTGTTACCCCCGACGCGGGGCCGGATCGAGGTGGCGGACCTGAGCTGGCGCCCGTATGGACGGCGCGAGCCCGTGATCCCCGGCCTCGACCTCGTCGTCGAGGCCGGGGAACGCGTGCTGCTCGTCGGCCCCAGCGGGTGCGGAAAGTCGACGTTGTTGCGCGCCGTGGCCGGGCTGCTCGGGAGTGCCGAAGCCGGGGAGCTGACCGGCACGGTGACGATCGACGGCGCGGAGCCGGCGGCTCGAGCTGGCACAGTCGGCCTGGTTCTGCAGGAGCCGGGGGCCGGGATCGTCTCAGCCACGCTCGAGCGGGACGTCGCCTTCGGCCTGGAGAACATCGGTATGCCGCCGGAGGCGATGGCAGCACGGGTCACCGCCGCGCTCGGCGCCGTCGGCCTGGATCTGCCGGGTGACTGGCCGACCCCGGCCCTGTCCGGCGGGCAGACCCAGCGTCTGGCCCTGGCCGGAGCGCTCGCACTCGAACCCGCCGTGCTGCTGCTCGACGAACCGACAGCGATGCTCGACGGCGACAGCGCTCGGGCCGTGCGGCACGCAGTCGACGCAATCGTGGGCGAGCGAGGTCTGACTCTCGTCGTCGTCGAGCACGTGCTCGACCCCTGGGTCGACCTGGTGAGCCGCCTCGTGGTCCTCGACGACGAGGGGAGCATCGTCGCGGACGGGCCGGTGCGACAGGTCCTGGCCGAGCGCGCCGATGCCCTGCTCGACATGGGAATCTGGGTGCCCGGCGCCGGACCGCCCATCGCGCTGGAGGTGCCGGTTGAGGTCTTCGGAGCCGCGCCGTTCGGCCCGGCGTCGCCGGCCATGACGTCCCGGCCGGCGGTGACGGCTCAAGCGCTGACGGTGACCCGCAGTCACCGGGGCGTCGACGGCATCCTCGACACCCGGGTCGCGGCCGCCCTGCCGCAGCCGCTCGCACCGAGCGCAGGGGAACTCGTCGCGCTCGTCGGGACGAGCGGGTCCGGCAAGTCGACCCTGCTGCACGCGCTCGCGGGGTTCCTGCGCCCGGCCTCTGGGTCCGTGCGGACCCGCACCGGCGCCGACCCCGCCTCCCTGCCCCCGACGGGCCTGGCCGCTGCGCTCGCCTGGGTGCCGCAGTGGGCGAGTTCGACAATCGTCACCCACCGGGTGCTCGACGAGGTGCTCGTGACCGCGCGCAGTCTCGGCTTGAGCGGCGCCGACCTCGGCTACAGAGCGCGCCTGCTGCTGCAGTGCCTCGGCTTGGCCCACCTGGCCGAGGCGGACCCCCGCCACCTGTCCGGGGGCGAGCTGCGCCGGCTCGCGGTGGCCTCGGCACTGCTCCACGGGCCCGACCTCGTCCTCGCCGACGAGCCCACTGTCGGGCAGGACCGGCATACATGGGCGGCGATCGTCGGCCTGCTCGCCGCATACCGGGCCCGAGGCGGCACGATCGTCGTGGCTACCCACGACCGGCACGTCATCGATCGGGCCGGTGACGTGCGCACGCTGCAGGCGCAGTCCCCACCGCAGACGCAGTCCCCACCGCAGACGCAGTCCCCACCGCAGGCGCAGTCCCCATCGCAGCCGGGTCGCCGCCCGCCGTGGTTGGCCCACCGTGCACCGCTCGCCCTGCTGCTCGGGGCCGCGCTCGCGGTTCCCACCGGCATCCTCTCACCCGGGTGGCGGGCCTCGGCGGCGGTCCTCGCGCTGCAGGTCGTGCTCGCCGTGCTCGGAACGGTCAGCGCCGATGCCGGAGTCTTGGCGCCGATGCGGGCCCTGGGGCTGCGCTTGCTGCCGGGAGTCCTTGCCGCGGTCTCGGTCGCGTGGTCGACCTGGTTGCTCGGTGGGCACCGGCTCGACCTCGCAGCCAACGGGCTGACCCGGGTCCTGCTCATCGTGCTCCCCTCGGCCGCCCTGTTGCTGTTCGTCGACACCGACCGGCTCGGTGACGCCCTGGCCCAGCACTTGCGTCTGCCCGACCGGACCGTCGTCGCCGTGTGCGCGGCGCTGCACCGGACGCAGTCGTTTGGGGAGATCTGGCTCGAGATCAGCCGGGCCCGCAGGGTGCGTGGACTGGGCCCCTCCTGGCGGCATCCGGGGAGTGTCCTGGCCCATGTCGGGGCGCTCACCGTGGGACTGTTGGTGCGCTCGCTGCGTGCCGCGGCCGACCTGGCGGTGGCGATGGATGCTCGCGGGTTCGCCGGAGCGCAGCGTCGGACGTGGTGGATGCGCGCTCGGGTCGGGCCGCGTGACGTCGCTCTCGTCGGGCTCGCCCTGCTGCCAGTGCTGCTGACTCTCTGGCTGCGCTGACACCACCTGCAGACTGACCTGACCTGCAGACTGACCTGACCTGCTCCGCGTTCCTTCCCGCCACCTGACTCTCACCTGGGCGGATGCCCGTGTGGCCGGGTTCGGGCGCTCTGACGGGTGCTCTGGCGGGTGCTCATCTCCATCGCCACAGCGAGCATGCAGCGCGCACCCAGGATCGTTGCCCAGGGTGGCCGGCATGTCCACTGACACCATGCCGACCCCTGCCGCCTCGGAATCCCCGGTGTGCTCGTCGTCGCCGACCGACCGGGGTACCGGTCAGGGCGCCCAACAGACTCCCTCGCAGACCCGGGGTCGGATGGCGCGCTGGCTGCGCGGCGCCGCCGGCGACCCACCCTGGGCTCGTTCGGCGCTGGTCGGGCTCCTGCTCGCGAGTGCCGGGCTGTATGTGTACGGGCTTACCGCGAATGGCTGGGCGAACAGTTTCTATTCAGCCGCCGCACAGGCCGGGAGTGTCAGCTGGAAGGCCTTCCTCTTCGGGTCGTTCGACGGCGCGAACGCCATCACCGTCGACAAGCCGCCGGCAGCGTTGTGGCTGATGGGGCTCTCAGTGCGGGTATTCGGCCTCTCCTCGTTCGCGATCCTGCTTCCCCAGGTGCTGCTGGGCATCGGCACGGTCGCCGTCGTCCACGCTGCAGTCAAACGGTGCGTCGGTGCTGCGGGCGGCCTCATCGCGGGGGTGGTGATGGCTCTGACGCCGGTGGCCGTCCTGATGTTCCGGTTCAACAACCCGGACGCGCTGCTCACCTTCCTCATGGCCCTCGGTGCCTACTCGACGCTGCGCGCGATCGAGAAGGGTTCGATCCGCTGGTTCGTGCTCACCGGCATGCTCGTCGGGCTGGGCTTCCTCACCAAGGGCCTCCAGGTCATGCTCGTCGTGCCAGCCTTCGGGATCGCCTACCTCGTCGCGGCCGACACGACTCTGCGCAGGCGAGTCGTCGGAGCGTGCGCTGGCGTGGCGTCGATGCTTCTCGCTGCCGGCTGGTGGGTGGCCATCGTCGAGCTGGTCCCGGCCAGCATGCGGCCCTACGTCGGGGGCAGCCAGACCAACTCATTCCTCGAGCTGACCTTCGGCTACAACGGGTTTGGCCGACTGGGTGGTACTGAAGCCGGCTCAGTCGGCCCGAACTCGGGAGGAGGCAGCCTGACCCGGATGTTCTCCGCGTCTGTGGGCGGCCAGATCTCCTGGCTGATCCCGAGCGCCATCGCCTTGACCCTCGTGGGTGTCTTCCTGCGTGGACGTGCCCCCCGGACGGACCTGCGCCGCGCCGCATACCTCATCTGGGGCGGCTGGCTGCTCGTCACCGGTCTGACGTTCTCGCTGATGGAGGGCATCTTCCACGAGTACTACACCGTCGCCCTCGCCCCCGCCGTCGCAGCGCTCGTCGGGCTCGGGGCGATCGAGGCATGGGAACATCGGCGGCGCGCCGTTGGCTCGCTGACCCTCGCGATCGCGACGGCCGGAGCGGCTGTATGGGGCTTCATCCTGCTCTCCCGGACCAATGCGTACGGCAACGGGCTGAGGATCGCGGTCCTCGTGCTCGGTCTGGTGGCGGCGCTGGTGTTCTTGGTGCTCGGGCGGCTGCACCGGAGAGCGGTGCCGGTCGTCGTCGGGGCAGCCCTCGTCGCCGGGCTGACCGGCCCGAGCGCCTACAGTCTCTCGACCGTCGCGACCGGTCACTCGGGGTCGATCGTCACGGCCGGGCCGAGGACAGGTGGCGGGTTCGGTGGTGGCGGGTTCGGCGGTGGCACGCCAGGAGGGGCTCCGGGAGGGGCTCCGGGAGGTGCGGGGGGTCCCGGTAGCGGCTTCGGCCACGGCTTCGGTGGCGCCCCCGGCACGCCAGGGTCCGCGTCTCAGCCTGGTGGGACGGCCCCGCAGCCGGGTGGGACGGCCCCGCAGCAGGGTGGGATTGCAGCCGGTCCGAGTGGCGGCATGGGTGGTCTGCTTGATGCGCAGGCGCCGAGCGCTGAGGTCGTCGCCGCCCTGTCGGCCGATGCCGGCTCCTTCACATGGGTGGCCGCCACCATCGGGTCCCAGCGGGCCGCTGGGCTCCAGCTTGGCACCGAGCTACCTGTCATGGCGATAGGCGGGTTCAACGGCTCCGACCCCTTCCCGACGCTCGCCCGGTTCCAGGCCGACGTCAAGGCGGGACGGATCCACTACTTCCTCGGCGGCGGCCAGTTCGGCGATCGCAACGGTGGCTCCGACGTCGCGGGGCGGATCGCCGAGTGGGTTGAGCAGAACTACGTCGAGGTCACCATCGGCACCCAGACGTTCTACGACCTGACCCAGCCGTTGCTGACAGGATCGGCATGATCACTGTGCTCGAGGTGGTTGCCTCTGTCCCGAACCCGTTCCGGACCACGGTGGCGGACAACGCCAGCACCCTCGCGGCCGCGTTCGCGCCGGGGCTGATGCCGATCGCCGATGTCATGCGGCGGATTGGACGCTCGGTGTCCGGGCGCACCGTCGGGACCCAGGTGCTCGTCTTCCTCCTCATCGGGGTGTTGAGCACTCTGGTGCACCTGGGGCTGTTCGCCGGGCTCCGCGGCTCTGGGAGCCTGTCCGGCCAGGTCGCGAACGTGGTGGCGCTGCTGACCGCGACGTTGGCCAACACCGCAGCCAATCGGCGGTGGACCTTCGGTGTGCGTGGTCGAACCGGGCGGTTGCGCCACCAGGCGCAGGGGCTCGTGGTCTTCGCCCTCACGCTAGCGATGACCTCGAGCGCTCTGGCGGTGCTGTCGATGGTGGCGCCGTCCGCTCCGACACGGGTCGAGACGGTCGTGGTTGCCGTGGCCACCGTCGCCTCGACCGTGGTGAAGTTCGTCCTCATGCGGGTCTGGATCTTCAGCCAAACGCTCCCGCAGCCACTCCTGCAGGCCAGCGCCGACCCGGATGTCACCCAGCCAGATGCCGCCCCTCCGGATACCAGCGCCGACCCGTGCGCCACAGACTCGACGGATCCCGCCGGAGCACACCCTAGACTCCCGGTGTGAACCTCGAGAAGGTGGTCTTCGGCTTCTTCGTGCTCCTGTCGGCGACCCTGAACTTCGGCTTCTTCGTCGGGGACATCAGCGACCCGGCGCTGCACAACCCGCTGGAGCTGTTCCTCGCTGTCATCGTCAACCTCATCGCGACCGTACTCAAGCTGGGCGACCGGACGCAGTTGGGCGCAGTGCACCTGTCGACCAGCCTCGTGGCGCTGCTCCAGCTCCTCGGCGCCAGCGCCTACTGGATCTGGGCGACTCAGGTCTCCGCCACCGGACTGGATTCACACGCCACCGCCAGCGTCGTCTCGCTCTCCGCCGGCGCGCTGCTCGCCAACATCGTGTCGGTGACCCTCCTCGTCATCGAGACAGCTTCGTTCCGTCGGCGCTGACCGATGCCTAACCCACTGCATCTGTGGGCCCTGCAGAACCGACGGGCCGGAGAGCGGCGGCGCAAGCCTCGCCCGGTCGCGGTCCCCACCACGATCCCAGCCAGCGACGCGGTCTTCCTCATGCTTCGGAGGATGCGTCTGCCCTTCGTCGTCGTCATCACGACGTTCAGTGCGTGCACCGCCGGGATGATGCTCATGCCCGGCACGGACGGGCAGGGCCACCCCTACCGGCTGACCCTCTTCGACGCCTTCTACCAAATGACGATCACCTTGACGACGGTCGGTTACAGCGAGGTGCCCCACGCGTTCAGCTACCCGCAGCGGATGTGGCTCAGCCTGTCGATCTTCCTCCTCGTGGTCAGCTGGGCCTACGCGATCGGCGTCTTCTTTGCGCTCATCCAGGATGTCGCGTTCCAGGACGCCCTCGCGGCCCAGCGCTTCCGCCGTCGGGTCCGCCGGCTGACCGAACCCTTCTTCCTGATCGCCGGATTCGGGCAGGCCGGTCGCACCGTGGGTACCGAACTCGACATGCGTGACCGCCGCTTCGTCGTCGTCGACAAGCAGGAGGGGCGGATCCAGTCGATCCCAACCGCGCCGTTGCACGCCGATGTCGCTGCACTGGAGGGCGACTGCATGATCCCCGCGGTGCTGGGCGTGGCCGGGCTGGGGCTGCCCGGGTGTGAGGCCGTGCTGGCCCTGACCGACAACGACGAGGCCAACCTGGCAGTCGTCATGACCGCCACACTGCTACGCCCGGACGTCCCGGTCCTGGCGCGGTGCACCGATCTTCGCATCCGGGCACGGATGAGAATCTTCAAGCCGCTCGCGGTGATCGACCCGGACGACCGCTACGGTGACTACCTGGCCCTCGCGCTGCACAAGCCCGTTGTTCACCAGTTGCTCATGTGGCTCATGGACAACGAGCAGACCAGACTTCCGCCGCTTCGCCGCGACCTCACCGCGGGGCGCTGGGTCGTCTTCGGCGACGGGGACTTCGCCGAGCAGGTCACCGCCGATCTGGAGCAGGCCGCTGTCGCCGTCGATTGGGTTGGCCAGGGAGATGACGACCCCGATATCAGCACCGCGGTGGGCCTTGTCGCGGGAACCGAGAACGACACCACGAACATCGCGCTTGCGGAGCACGCTCGGCAGACCAACCCGGACGCGCACATCATCGTGCGACAGCAGACCAGCGCCAACAAGGCGCTGCTGGCTGCTCTGGGCGTCGAGTCGGTCTATGTTGCGCCGGAACTGGTGGCCCGAGAGGTGCTCGCCCGGGTGCTCACCCCAGTCTTCTGGAGCTTCGTCGAGCAGGCCCAGCAGCAGGACGACGAGTGGGCCGGCCAGCTCCGTGACTGGCTCGTGAAACGCTGCGGGCGACACACCCCGGTGCGGGATGTCCTGACCCTGGTCCGGGCCCAGGCCCCCGCTGTCGTGGAGTGGCTTGAGGCCGGTCGGGTGTTCACCCTCGCCGACTTGATGCGTGACCCCGCAGACCGAGAAACCTTCTTGCGAGCCTGGCCGATCACGATCATCCGGGGCACCGACCTCATCCTCGCTCCGCCTCCGGAGACCCCTTTGGCCGTCGATGACCAGATCCTCCTGGTCGGAACGACCGAGGGCATAGCTGCAGTGTCCGAGGTGTGCTTCCACTCCGCCGCCGTCGAGTACGTCGCCACCGGGCGCCATGTTCCCTCGACCTGGCTGTGGCGCCGGCTTACCGCGCATCGCCGCTCCGCTCCGGCAGTCTCGTGACCACAATCACTCCCACTCGCATCCCTCGCGAGATCTGGGTGCTCGTCGCGGCCGCGTTCGTCATTGCTCTCGGGTTTGGGCTGATTACCCCGGTCCTGCCCCAGTTCGCGCAGTCCTTCGGGGTGGGGGCGACGGCGAGCTCGATCGTCGTCAGCGCGTTCGCGTTCTTCCGGCTCGTCTTCGCGCCCGCTGGAGGCCGCCTCATTGCCCGTCTCGGCGAACGCCCGGTCTATCTCCTCGGCTTGCTCATCGTCGCCGTGTCGACGGGGGCGACGGCTTTCGCGCAGACGTACTGGCAGCTTCTACTCTTCCGCGGACTCGGTGGGATCGGGTCGGTCATGTTCACCGTCTCCGCGGTCGCCCTCATCGTCCGGCTCGCCCCGGCGGAGATCCGGGCAAAGGTGTCCTCCACGTATGCCTCGGCTTTCCTCCTCGGCGGGATCGGCGGGCCGGTCGTCGGCGGGGTGCTCGGCAACCTCGGGCTGAGGGTGCCTTTCCTGGTGTATGCCGTCGCACTCCTCATCGCTGCCGGGCTCGTCTGGGCCCTTCTCAGTCATGCTGCGCTCCAGCCTCCGCCGGGAACCCCGGAACTGCCGGTGATGACCTTCCGTAATGGGCTGGCCGACAACGCCTACCGGGCGGCGCTGGGCTCGAGCTTCGCCAACGGGTGGGCAAACTTCGGGTTTCGCAACGCGATCCTGCCGCTGTTCGCCGCGTTCGTCATTGCCCCGGAGCCGTGGGTCGCCGGGACTGTGCTGGCGATCTTCGCTGCCGGGAACGCGATCGGCCTGACCCATGCCGGACGGCGCTCGGATGCGGTGGGGCGCAAGCCCTTCATCATCGGCGGTCTGCTCATCAGTGGCCTGGTCACCGCGATCACCGGCTTCGCCACGACGCTGGTGCTCCTCGCCGCTGCCTGCGTCATCGCCGGTATCGGAGCGGGCACTCTCAACCCGGCCCAACAAGCCTCGGTCGCCGACGTGGTCGGGCGTGAGCGCAACGGGGGGCCGGCGCTCGCGGCATTCCAGATGGCCTCCGACACCGGGTCCATTATCGGCCCGATCCTCGCCGGAGCACTGATCGACCACGGCAGCTACCATCTCGCCTTCGCCGCGACTGGACTGATCACCCTGCTCGCGGTGCTGCCGTGGTTGCGGGCGCGAGAGACCCGTCCACCGACGCAGGCGGCCACGGCCTGACCCTGTCCGGGCGGGCGTGCCCTCGACGGCTGGCGGGCCCGGTCGGTCACGATGGACCCATGGACTTGAAGGACTGCATCGTCACCGGTCGGATCTGGCGCGACGGTGTCGTCGTCGATGACGACGTCACTCCAGAGGACATCTCCCTGGCCAGCCGAGACGAGGCTCTCATGTGGTGGATCGACATGCTTGCCCCCTCCGAGCAGGCCCTGGCGGACCTCGCTGCCCGGCTGGGCCTCGCCCCCACGACAGTCGAGGACGCGGTTGCCCCTCACGAACGGCCCAAGGTCACCCGGCACGGTGAGTCCCTGTTCTTCACGCTCTACACGACCCAGCTCGTGGACCCCCGTCGGGACGTGCGGGGCGCCGGGCGCCTACACACCGGACGACTGTCCGGGATCGTCCTGCCCCACGCCCTGATCACCATCAGGCTCGATGACTCCGTCGACCTTGCCCCGGTGCTGGCCCGTTGGGAGGGAAACGCAGACCTGCTCCCCAGCGGCGTCGGCGCACTGCTCCATGGTCTCCTGGACGTCGTCGTCGACGGGCACTTCGAGACGATCCAGGCCCTCGACGACGAGATCGAGGCCCTCGAGGACGAGCTCTTCGCACCCCGAGGCCGGGGGAGTGAGCTCGTCGAACGGGTCTACCGCTTCCGCAAGGACCTGGTGGCGCTGCGCCGGGTTGTGCTGCCCATGCGCGAGGTGGTCAACGCCGTCGTGCGGCACCGGAGCCGCACCGGCACTGACCTCGATCACTGGTACGACGACCTCTACGACCACGTGCTGCGTGCCGGTGAGTGGACCGAGTCGCTGCGCGACCTGGCCACGAGCGTCTTCGAGACCAACCTTTCCCTGCACGACGCCCGGCTCAACACGATCATGAAGAAGCTCGCCGGCTGGGGCGCGATCATCGCTATTCCGACAGCGATCACCGGCTGGTTCGGGATGAACGTGCCCTATCCCGGCTTCTCCAAGCCGGCGGGGTTGTATCTGAGCATCACCCTCATCGTCACGCTGGCCGGCGGCCTCTACCTCGCCTTCAAGCGACGCGACTGGCTCTGAGGGCCGGGCCTGATTCTGTAGTGCAAAGAGTGCAGCCAGTTGCACTCTCTGCAGCACAACACAGGCGGTGGGTCCCTGCTCGGTGTGGTCCTCAGTCGGAGACGTTCCGCGCAACGAGATAGGCCGGGATGAAGAAGACCGAGCCGAACAGGCACAGGACAGCCCACGTCTCAGGTCGGTCGATGGTGAACCCGAAGACAACCACTACGACGGGGCGGCGTCGCTGCGCGCGAGCGCGTCCGTCCTGCAGGACCCAGTAGCTGACGCTGGCCACCACAATCACCAGCAACACGCCGATGACCACCGCTGCGTCCACGACCTCCAGTCTCCCATCGCGGCGCGGGATCGAGAGGTGCTCTGGTTGTAGTGCACAGAGTGCAGCCAGTCGCACTCTGTGCACGACAAGCCTCCCCGGGTGCCTCCACCTCCGGGTCAGCCAGGGCGCTCACCACGGGGTATGCGGTAGGGGCCGCAGCGGGCGGCATACCGTAGGGATGACCCCTGCGAGAGCGACGACCCGAGAGGACACCCATGTCCGACTACCCGTATGCCGACCGGTTCCCCGTCCACCGCGTTCTCCCCGAGAATGGGACCTCGCGCGCGGAGATCCTCGCCCAACTCGAGGCGATGGCCACGGAGGAGGACTCCTTCTGGGAGACCGGCAAGATCTCCGGGACGATGTACTGCGGCGACCACGGCCACTACGACTTCCTCACCGAGGTCTTCGGGAAGTTCGCGCACGTCAACGCCCTCCAGCGGGACATGTGCCCTTCGCAGACCAAGTTCGAGGGCGAGATCATCGCCATGGTCCTCGACCTCATGCACGCCGAGGCGCTCACCGACACGCAGCCGGTCGGGATGGTGACCAGTGGCGGCAGCTTCAGCATCATGCACGCGGTGTTGGCCTACCGGGAGCATGCCGCCCGCACCCGAGGCATCGGCACCGCCCACGGCCGCACGCCCAATCTGGTCAAGCCCGAGACCGCCCACCCGGCCTTCGACAAGGCCTGCCACCTGTTCGGCATCGAGTGCCGCACGGTGCCCGTTGACCCGCACAGCACCACCGTCGACCCGGCCGTGGTGGCGGCGGCGATCGACGAGAACACGATCGCCCTCGTCGGCTCGGCCGGGAACTACCCCTACGGGACCATCGACCCGATCGAACAGCTCGGCGCGCTCGCCCTCGAACGCGGTGTGGGCCTGCACGTCGACGGCTGTCTCGGCGGCTTCATCCTGCCTTTTGGTGAGGAGCTCGGCTACGACGTTCCGCCGTTCGACTTCCGGGTGCCCGGGGTCACCTCGATCTCCGCGGACACCCACAAGTACGGCTACGCCTTCAAGGGCTCCTCGGTGGTCCTGTTCCGGGACAAGGCGATCCGCAACAGCCAGTACTTCCACATGATCGGCTGGACCGGCGGGAAGTACATGTCCCCGGGCATGGACGGCTCTCGCTCCGGGGGGCTGCTCGCGGCCACGTGGGCCTCCCTCGTGGCCATCGGCCGGGAGGGCTATCGGGCCTACGCCAAGGAGATCTTCGAGACCGCCGCCGCGATGAAGGATGCCGTGCGCGCCCACGATGAGCTGCGGATCATGGGTGCCCCGACCTTCTGCTTCTCCTTCACCAGCGACGAGTTCGACATCTACCACGTGTCGGACTTCATGCGGCAGCGCGGCTGGCGGTTCAACGGTCAGCAGTACCCCAACGCCATCCACATGGCGGTCACCCGCCCGCAGACCCAGCCCGGTGTCGTCGAGACTTTCGCGGCCGACCTCGCGGATGCCGTCGCGCACGCCAAGGAGCGCACCGCGGCCGGCGAGCAGGCCGAGTCGAGCGCGATCTACGGCGGGGTGCCCGGCGGCATCGAGGGCCTGACCAGCGACGTCGAGGAGTTCATCGTCATGATCATGGACGGCATGCTCGACGCCCAGCAGGCCCTTCCGCCGCTTCCCTCGCAGGCATGAGCGCCCGCGACCGGCTCGTCCTCGCGGTCGACCTCGGCAGCGGCGGCCCGAAGGTCGGGTACGTCACCCTCACCGGGGAGCCGGTGTGGTGGTGGTACGAGCGAGCGGATGCCGTGCACGGCGCCGCGGTCCAGGATGCCGAGGTGTGGTGGCGCACGATCACCGATGCCGCCCGGCGCGGGATCACCGAGGGTGGGGTCGACGGCTCCCGGGTCGTCGGGGTCGCCGTGACTGGACAGTGGGCGAGCACCGTCCCGGTGGATGCCGACGGCATCCCGGTCGGGGAGTGCCTCATGTGGAGCGACACCCGCGGCGACGAGTACTCGCGGGCCGCCTTCGGCGGACCGGTCGTCGGCTACTCACCGAAGGCGCTGGCGACCTGGTTGCGGCGCAACGGGGGCGTGCCCAACCCGGCCGGCTCCGACCCGATCGCGCACATGCTCCACCTCGACCGGGACCGGCCCGAGGTCAGGGCCAGGGCCCGCTGGTACCTCGAACCGGTCGACTATCTGACGATGCGCTTCACCGGGGTGGCGGCGGCATCCCCGATGTCCATGACGGCGGCCTGGCTGACCGACAACCGGGACCTCTCGATCCTGGCCTACGATCCGGTCCTCGTGCGCCTGGCCGGTGTCGATCCGGCCAAGCTGCCGCCGCTCGTCCCGACCGGCTCGATCGTCGGCACGGTCCGCCCTGACGTCGCCGAGCTCATCGGCATCCCGGCCGGCGCCCAGGTGGTCACCGGCTCCCTCGACCTGCACAGCGCGACCGTCGCCGCCGGCTGCCTGCACACCTACCAGTCGCACGCCTCGCTGGGTACCTCCTCGTGGGTCTCCTGCCCGGTGCCGGCCAAGAAGACCGACGTCTTCCGGCAGATGGCCTCGGTCCCAGGACTCGGCGACGGGGGCTACCTGCTGGCCAACAACCAGGACAACGCCGGCCGGGCCCTGGAGTGGTTCAAGGGAGCCTTCGCCCCCGACGTCGACTACGAGACCCTGCTGGCCGCGGCCGCGCAGGTACCCGCCGGCTCCGGTGGGGTGATCTTCACCCCCTGGCTGAGCGGCGAGCGCAGCCCGATCGACGACCGGCGAGCCCGCGGCGGCTTCCACAACCTCTCCCTGGATGCCGACCGGGCCACCCTGACCCGGGCCGTCCTCGAGGGCGTGGCGCTCAACCTGCGCTGGCTGCTCGGTGCCGCCGAGAAGTTCGCCGGGCGACGGTTCGAGCCGATCCGGCTGCTCGGTGGCGGGGCGCGCACCGACCTGTGGTGCCAGATCGTCGCCGATGTCTGTGACCGCACCTTCGAACGGGTGGCGCAGCCGCTCATCGCGGGCCTGCGTGGCGGGGCCCTCATGCTCGCCCTGGCGCTGGGGGAGGTCTCGCGCGACGAGGTGCGGCCTCTGGTCCCGATCGATGGCAGCTTCGTGCCCGACCCGGCCACCCGGGCGGTCTACGACGAGCTGTACGGCCAGTTCCCCAAGCTGTACTCGAACAACAAGACGCTGTTCGCCCGCCTCAACGACTGATCCCGGATGCCGTGTCCCCACGGCCGCGCAGGAGAGGGACGTCACGTTGTCCTCGTATGGGTAACGCCGTTACCATAACGGTGTTACCCATCGTTGGTGGCGAGCCTGTGGAGGTCTTCATGCCGCGTCTTCCCCGGACGGAGAGCGAAGTGGACGCGTTCCGTTCGCAGATCCTCGACGAGGCACTTGGCCTCTTTGTCGAAGCCGGGTGGGAGGGCTTCAGCATGCGCAAGCTCGGAGCCCGGCTCGGCATCGCCGCGAAGACCATCTACAACTACGTGCACTCCCGTGACGAGATCTACCTCGAGCTGCTCATCCGGGGCTTCCAGGAGCTGCACGAGGCGCTGACGACCGCTATCGGCGTCCACACCGACCCCTGGGAGCAGATGGGCGCGATGGTCGAGGCGTACCTGGAGTTCGGCCTCGGCCATCCGCATCTGTACGACCTCATGTTCAGCTGGCGCGTCCCGCGCTACGACGACTACGTGGGGACCCCGCTCGAGAGGCTCGCTCTCGTCGAGCTCGGGGCCGCACTGGACAACCAGCGCCTCATGGCACAGCTCGTCACTGCATGCCTGATCCATGCGGGTCCGGTGAGCGAGGAGGACCTGCGCTTCGTCGTCGTGCGGGCCTGGACCCAGCTGCACGGCTACATCGCGGGGGTCAACGCGACGATCGTCGGGTACATGCATCCCGAGCCCGAGGCCATTCGGCCCCGAATGCTCGAGCACATCCGGTCGAGCATCCTCACGGAGATCGCGCAGCTCCACTCCTCGCCCGTCCCGAACACCTCCGGAGGTTTCCGATGAGCACCCTGACGAGCACCCGCCCGACCCGAGCCACCCCGATGATGCTCGAGGTCAAGGGGAACGCTCTCGACGACGGCCCGGGCATCCGCTCGGTCGTCTTCTTCAAGGGTTGCCCGCTGTCGTGTGTCTGGTGCCACAACCCCGAGAGCCAGCGGCGTACTCCGGAGCTGTCCTTCGACGCGGCCGCCTGCCTGGGCTGCACCGTATGTATCGATGCCTGCCCGCATGGCGCCCTCGACCATGCGACGCCGGGTTTCGTCGACCGCAGCGCGTGTGATCTCTGCTTTGCCTGCGTCGACGTCTGTCCCGCCGCCGCCCTGACCCGCATCGGCATCCCCTCGACGGTCGAGGAGGTGCTCGCGCAGGTGCTCAAGGACAAGCCCTTCTTCGACGCGTCCGGCGGCGGGGTCACCTTCTCCGGTGGGGAGCCGATGCTCTACCCGGACTACCTCGGGGAGCTTGCCGCGGCCTGCCAGGCGCACGGCATCCACACCCTGCTCGAGACCGCCGGGTCCTTCCGGTGGGCCTCCTTCGAGCAGAAGGTCCTCCCGTACATCGACACTGTCTACTTCGACCTCAAGCTCTTCGACGCGACTGACCATCGGCGCTACTGCGGTGTACCCAACGGGCCGATCCTGGCGAACTTCACCCGGCTCGCCGCCCTGGCGAACGAGGGGAGGATCGACCTGCTCGCGCGGATCCCGCTCATCCCCGGCATCACCGCGACCCGGGAGAACGTCCTGGCTATAGGTCAGTTCCTGCTCGCCCAGGGCATCACGAGGACTCGACTGCTCGACTACAACCCGACCTGGGTCGACAAGACGACGAAGATCGGCGCCGACAACCCGTACGCGCACGAGGAGGCCATGCGCACCTGGCTGCCCCAGGGGGTGGCGGCCGAGTTGCGCGCAGAGCTCGAGGCCAGGGGGATCTCGACGTCATGACCACACACGACACCACTGTGAACCCGACCGACCGCGCGCCGACCCAACTCGGCCAGAAAGCGAGCCCGACATGACCCTCACCCTCGACCCACCCGGCACCGCGGCATCCGCGAACCCCGTGACGACCGCACCGCCCACGGCCCCCGCGCGCTTCCACCCGACCGCGCCCCGCACCACCATGGCGGCGCTGCGCGTGACCCAGGTCCTCATCCGGTCCCTGCTGACGACCATGGCGACGATCTACACCGTGCGCCCCGGGGTGCGTGAGCAGATGCGTACCGTCGACGGTTGGCTCGACCTGACCGTCGGCATCCGCACCCGCTCAGGGTCGGTCTCCTCGGCGATCCGGTTCCGTAGCGGCTGGGCGCTGTCGATGGACCGCATCCCCGAGGACGTCGATGTCGTCCTCGTGTTCAAGGGGGACCGTGAGGTCCGCTCCTTCCTCACCGGGACCCCCACCGACCAGGTCGCGATGCTCCTGCGCAACGACTTCTACACCGAGGGCAACGCTGCCGACCTCAATCTCTTCGTCTATCTCATCTCGGTCCTCCTGAGCGGCCGGCAGATCGCGGCCATGGGCAAGGAGCGCCGCCACGAGCGCGCCGAGCGCCTCGCCGACGCCGGCACGACCGACCCCGGACTGGCGGACGCGATGGCCGCCCGGGCGCGCTACCGGATCGCGGCGGAGTCGGTCGACTCCGGCGTCCGACACCTCGAGGACCCCTACCTGAGCGACTACTCGCTCGCGGACTTCCCCCGGCTCGCGACCTTCCTCGACCGCCACCTCGAGGGCAAAGCCGAGGTCTGCCCCGAGCTGCCGAGCCTGCTCACGAGATGGCACCGTGAGCACGGTTTCGAGACCGACCGTCACGGCGAGCCGTGGGACCCGGTCCTGCGCAAGGGCCTGGTCACCAAGCACATCCTGGAGAACAAGGAGCCGATCATCCGGCCCGACGCGCTCCTGGCCGGGACGACGACGACGAAGGAGACCGGGGTCGTCCTCTACCCCGAGGGTCACGGCACGATGATCTGGGGTGAGCTCCTCACCGTCGCCCACCGCACCCTCAACCCCTACGAGATCTCCGCTGAGACCGCGCAGCTGCTGCACCGGGACGTCTTCCCCTACTGGGTGCACCGCAACTTCAAGGAGTGGGTCCGCGACACCCACGGGTCCCCGCTCTGTCAGCAGATCGACGACCGATTCGCGGTCTACTTCGACTGGAAGACCGTGACGATCTCCCACACCATCCCGGACTTCGCGAAGATGCTCCGGCTCGGCACCTCGGGAATGATCGCCGAGATCGAGGCCGAGATCGAGACCGACCCCGGTGACCACGAGCGCACGAGGACCCGGCGCGCGTTCATCCTCACCCTCGAGGGGCTCACCACGTACTCCCGGCACCTGGCCGACCGGGCGAGGGCCGATGCGCGAGACGAGGTCGACCCCCAGCGCCGCGCCGAGCTCGAGCACCTCGCCGATGTCTGCTCCCGAGTGGTCGAACACCCGGCACGCACCCTCGACGAGGCGGTCAACGCCGTGTGGATCACGTGGATCGGGCTGCACATGGAGAGCACGAACGCCGGGCTCTCCCTCGGCCGGCTCGACCAGGTCCTCCAGCCCTACTTCGAGGCTGACATGGCGGGTATGACGACCGACAGTGAGCGGGAGGCGCACATCGCCCATGCCGTCGAGATCATCGGCGACCTGCTCATGCGCTGCACCGACCACCTGCCGCTGACCCCGGACGTCGCCAACCACTACTTCGGCGGCGCCTCCTCGGTTCAGGCCATCACCCTCGGCGGGATCACCCCTGCGGGCGAGGACGCGGTCAACGACATGACCTACATCTTCCTCAAGGCCGGGGAGATGCTCTCGTTGCGCGACCCCAACCTCAACGCGCGCTACCACCGGGGGATCAACAGCGACGCCTACCTCAAGCGCCTGTGCGAGGTGAACCTCATCACCGCCGCCACCCCCTCGCTCCACAACGACGAGGCCATCTTCGCCACGCTCGCCCAGTACGGCTACGCCGCCGAGGACGTGCGGGACTGGTCGGCCACCGGCTGTGTCGAGCCGACCCTGTCCGGCAAGCACATCGGGCACACGAACTTCCAGATGCTCAGTCTCGTCGCACCCCTCGAGATGGCCCTCAACAACGGGTGGCACCCACTCATGGACTGGGACCTCGGCCCGCACACCGGGGTGGTGGCCGATGGCGACTTCGCCACCTTCGAAGACTTCCTCGAGGCCTACCGGCGCCAGCTCACCTTCCTCGTCGACCAGTCGATCCAGTACAACGAGCTCCTCGGCCGTGCCCACCAGGTGCTCCGCCCGACCCCGCTGCTGTCGACCATGATCGAGGGCGCTGTCACGAGCGGCAAGGACGTCACTTACGGCGGAGCCCGCTACAACAGCTCCGGCGCGGCGTGCATCGGCCTGGCCGACGTCATCGACTCGATGCTCGTCATCAAGAAGCTCGTCTTCGATGACAAGCGAGTCCCCTTCGCCCGGCTCAAGGAGGCCGTGGACAGCAACTTCGCGAACGACCCCGAACTGCTCGCGCTCATCCGGGGCAAGGTCGATCTGTTCGGCTCCGGCAGTGCCGAGGCGGTGGCCATGGCCAACCGGATCACGGCGATGGTGCACGACCTCTACGACGGCTACACGAACTACCGGGGCGGCAAGTACACCGCCGGGTTCTGGTCGATGTCGACGCACGTCTCGTACGGCACCCTGGCTGGGGCGCTGCCCTCCGGGCGACTGGCCGGCAAGCCCTTCACCCCCGGCTTGACCCCGCAGCCCGCGGCATCCATCAGCCTGCTGGACAACCTGCGTGACGTCGCGGCGCTCGACCCGGTGAACATGCCGAACAACATCGCCTTCAACGTCAAGGTGGTGCCGGGAGCGGACGAGACCAGGGAGCAGACCGTCGACACGATGGCCGCCTACGTCAAGAGCTACTTCGGGCTCGGCGGGATGCAGATGCAGATGAACGCGGTGACCTCGCAGACCCTGCGGGACGCGCTGGCGCATCCGGAGAACTACCGTAACCTCCTCGTGCGCATCTCCGGCTACAACGCCTACTTCGTCACCTTGAACCGGAAGATGCAGCTCGAGCTCATCGAGCGCGCCGAGTACGGACTCTGACGGCTCGAGCCGACGGGCCGCTCGGGCACTGCGACGATCTGCGCTGCTTGAGCGGTCGGGGCGTCGCGCACAGCTCACGCAGCTCAACGAGCGTAGATGCCGCCTCGACCCGATCCAGCTCCTTGGCGGTGGTGCCCGCACCGACCTGTGGTGCCAGATCCTCGCTGACGTCACCGACCGCACTTTGGAGCGGGTGGAGGATCCGCTCGTCGGCGGGCTGCGCGGCAGCGGGGTCTTTCTCGGTATGGCGCTCGGTACGGTGCGCCACGGCGAGATCCACGACCTGGTCCCGGTCGATGCGGTGTTACGGCCGGATCCAGGACCGCGCGAGTTTACGACGAGCTGTTCGCCGAGTTCCCCAGGCGCTCTAGGAACAACAAGAAGATGTTCGCGCGCCTCAACCGCTGACGAAGGATTCAACCGCTGACGAAGGATGCCATGACGCCCGAGCTCCTCGACGGGGGGCGCTGGCGGACTCTGACGTCCTGGCCTGCGACAACCCGACCACGTGCGGCACCATGGCTCCATGGCCGATCGCATCCTTGTCCTCATCCGACACGCCAAGTCCGACTGGGGCGTGCCGGCCTCGGACCGGGACCGGCCGCTCGCGGCGCGGGGGCGGCGTCAGGCGCCGGCAACCGGTCGCTGGCTCACCGAGCACGCCGTGCTCCCCGATCTGGCCGTCGTGTCGGTTGCAGCCCGGGCCCGGCAGACCTGGGACCTTGTCGCGGCGGAACTGCCGACCGAGCCCCCTGTCGAGGTGAGCGAGGCGGCATACACCTTCGCCGGCACTGACCTGCTGCGACTGCTCGCCGGGATCGACGAGCAGGCCCACACGATTGCGCTCGTCGGGCACAACCCGGCCATGGAGGAGCTGGCGAGGACCCTGACCGGGCAGTGGGTAGCGATGCCCACGTCGGCGCTGGCGGTGCTTGAACTCCCCGGTGGTTCGCTGCGGCCCGGCGCGGCGAGGATCCAGTATGCCGGCCGCCCCGGGGACCACTGACCGCAGCGGGCTCCCGCGGGTGGCTGTCGACACGCCCGGGATCCCGGGCGTGTCGACAGCCACCCGTCGGTGTCACAAGGTCGCAAGTTCAGTGGCAGCATCAACGATCGTCGCTGGTCGGCCTACCTTGACGCCACACGCTCAGGACCTGTTCGCGGGCGGTGGAGGACGCGGCCGCGACGGCGCCCATGACGACGATGTCGGCGCCGAGACGGGAGCCGACAAGCTCGGGGACCGGCAGGTGGTGGTCGCTGGACAATGCACGTCGCGCAGCGGCGATGACCTCCTCGACACCGGCTGAGACTGCACCCGAGACAACGACCAGCTGCGGGTCGAACATGCTCCCGAGGACACTGACGATCCGCGCCAGGACAGCGCCGAGACGTTCGGTGATTCCGAGGGCGTCATCGTCCCCCTGGGCGGCGAGCTCCAGCACGACCCGCCCGTCGAGCTGCTCGGCGGACATTCGCCCGAGAGCGCTGTCCGCGGCGATCTCGCCCCGGCTGAGCTGCTCCCTGGCCAGGCGAGCTGCTCGTGTGCCGAGGCCGTCCGCGGAGCCGACCCCGACCACGTGACAGAAGGCGACCATCTCGCCGACGCCCCCGTGGGCGCCGCGCAGGACTCGCCCGTCGACCACGACCCCGGCCCCGAGCCGCGAGCCAGCCAGCAGCGAGACGTAGTCGCGGCAACCCACAGCTTCGCCGAGTGTGCCCTCGGCGATGGCTGCCAAGGATGCGTCGTTCTCCACGCGCACGAGTGGTGCCCACGCGAACGCGTCCACCAGGTCAGGGTTCATCCGTCCCCAGAATCCGTCGTGATGTTGGGGGGAGCGTCCTTGGGCATCCACGGGTGCAGGCACTCCGACACACACGGCCAGGACATCCTCCTGTGCCCGTCCGGCAGAAGCAAGGGCGTCACGCACTGCTGTGATGAGCGAGCGTCGTCGCGTCCTGGCGTGGTCACAGTCGACGTCCAGGGTGAGCCGGTGCCGGACCAGCACACGAGAACGGAGGTCGGTGACGGCGACCGTGACGCTGGCACGCCCTGCGTCGACTCCGAGGAGTACTGCGGCGTCCTCGCGGAGCTCGAAACGACGCGCAGGGCGGCCCTTTCGGTAAGCGCTCGTCTCCCGCGCATTGGGAAGCTCGCGCAGCAGGCCGTATGCGGTCAGCGTGTCCAAGGCGTCGATGGTGGTCGAGCGGGTCAACCCAGTACTGGCCATCGCTGCGGTGGCAGTGAAGTCATGCACGGTCCACGCATAGTCAAGTACCGAGTCAAGACTGGGGGGTTTCGGCGCGGCGGCCTTCGTCGATGCTGCCATGAGTGTTGACCTGTCTTCGGATGCACTGCAATACTCATCTGACGCTTTTATTCGCTGGTCAAATCTACTCAACCAGGCTTCTAGGCGCAATGACGCAGACGGAGGACGAGGTGTCTGAGAGAGCAGGACGTGCGCGACGAGTGATCGGGGCCGTAACGGCGGCTGTGGTGGGCGCTGCCGTGCTGGTGGGATGCTCGTCGGATGGGCGCGAGTCGATCCGTTTCACGTTCAGCAAGCGTGAGGCGATCGCGTTCATGCAGAACGTGGTGTCCGAATACAACGCTTCGCAGCAGCGGGTACGGGTCGTCATGGACACCTCGGGCGTGGATGTGGTGTCGGCCAGTTTCGTGCGTGGCAATCCTCCGGACATCATGCTCGCCAACTACAACTACGAAATCGCGCGGTTCGTTCAGCGCTGCACCCTAAGCGACCTCTCCGGAACCCGGGCGGCCGCAGAAATCCGCAAGGGCCTGCAGCCACTGATGGATCAGTACGGTCGATGTGAGGGGCGGATCAGCGCGCTTCCTTACTCGGTGATGGCTGCGTCGGTGATCTACAACAAGGCCATCTTCGCCGAGCACGGTCTGGCCGTCCCCCAGACGTGGAGCGAACTGCTCGCCGTGTGCGAGAAGTTGAAGGCGGCCGGGGTGACCCCGTTCTACGCCACGTTCAAGGACGACTGGACCGTCGGCCAGGGGTGGTACGACTACTCGGTCGGTGGATCGCTCAACGTGCTCGACTTCTTCGAACGACTCTCGGAGGAGGGGGTCAACGTCGGGCCTGACTCAGCGGTGTCGTTCGAGAAGAACTTCGCCGGGGCGATGGACCAGATGCTCCAACTCACCCGCGCCTACGTCAATGCCGATGCGCCCAGCCGCGCCTATGGTGACGGGAACCTCGCGTTCGCCAGGGGCGAGGCCGCGATGTATCTCCAGGGGCCGTGGGCGTTCAGTGAGATTGCCAAGACCTCGCCTAACCTTGAGCTGGGGACATTCCCGCTGCCGATGACCCAGAACCCGGGCGACCTCGCCGTGCGCGTCAACATGGACCTCGCGGCGATGATCCCCGAAGGCTCGCACCACAAGGACGCCGCCCGCGACTTCCTCGAGTATCTCTACGAACCCGAGCGCATCAAGACCTACAACGCCTCTCAGCTCGGATTCACGCCGACCCAGGATGCGCCACCGCCGGACGACCCACGTATCACGGGGATGTCCAAGTACTACGCCGACGGGAAGGTCTACCAGGGCCCCTCGGTCCTCGTCCCGAAGACGATCCCCGTCTTCAACTATGCGCAGGCCATGGTGTTCGGCGCTGACCCGGTTGCCACCCTCCGGACGATGGACCGGGACTGGGCTCGCCTGGCCTTCCGTCAGCCGGCCAAGTGAGCCAGGTCGCTCCCCGCGAGACGAAGGAGTCCCCGTAATGAGCACGACCACCCCGACCACCACGGGCGGCACCGGGACGCGCAGCCGCGCGCGACGAGTCGAACCGCTCTACTACTTCTTTCTACTGCCAAGCCTGGTGCTGTTCACCCTGGCCATCACCGTGCCCGGTGTGATCGGCATCTTCTTCAGCTTCACCGACTCGATCGGTATCGGCGACTGGAGCTTCATCGGCCTAACCAACTACATCGCCCTGTTCAGCGACCCGGCGATCTTGCAGAGTTATCTGTTCACGTTCGGCTTCTCGCTGGCCACGGTCATTGTGGTCAACGTGGTGGCGTTCCTGCTTGCGGTCGGGCTTATCTCGCGCATCCGCTTCAAGACGGGGTTGCGCACGATCTTTGTCATCCCGATGGTGATCTCGGGCATCATCATCGCCTACGTGTTCAACTTCCTCTTCTCGAACTCCCTCCCAGCCGCCGGCAGCGCGCTCGGGATCGGGTGGTTGGAGACCAGCTTGCTCGCCAACCCGGACCTCGCGTGGGTGGCGATCGTGATCGTCACCGCGTGGCAGGCAATCCCGGGCACGCTGCTGATCTACATCGCGGGCCTGCTGTCCGTGCCCGGCGATGTGTATGAAGCGGCCGATCTCGACGGGGCATCCAAGAGCCAGCAACTGCTGCGGATCACGCTGCCCTTGGTGGCCGGGTATGTCGTTATCAACTTCATCCTCGGGTTCAAAGGCTTCCTCAACGCCTACGACATCATCGTCGGTCTGACCAACGGTGGACCCGGCACCGCGACACGAAGCATTGCGTTGTCGATCATTGCCGGCTTCAACGGTGGTGACTACGCCTACCAGATGGCCAACGCGACGATTTTCTTCATCGTCGCCATCGCCATCTCGCTCCTCCAGCTTTCTCTCACGCGCGGAAGGAACCAGCTCTCGTGACCAGCAACCAGCCGGCAGTCGACGCCGCACCAGGGGACGGCTCCCGCACGCTGCAGAACGCCAAGCCGACCAAGATGTCGCAGAAGATGGAGCGGGTCAACTGGACCGGGACGGTCATCCTTCTCCTGTGCTCCATCAGCGTACTGCTCCCGCTGTACGTCACCATCTCGATGGCCTTCAAGACGACGGCGCAAGCTGTCGACGGAAACGCATTCTCGCTGCCCGCGCCAGTGAGCATCGAGGGTTTCATCGAAGCCTGGAACCTCACGAGGTTCCCCGTCGGCGCCGGGATCTCGCTGCTGGTGACCGCTGGCACCGTGATCGCGACGATCCTGCTTGCATCCTTCGCCTCCTTCGCGATCGTGCGCAACTGGGACCGGCGACTGTTCCGGTACTCGTTCTTCTACATGCTCGGGGCGATGTTCATCCCGTTCCCAGTCGTCGCACTGCCCCAGATTCAGTTGACCGGACGCTTCGGCTTGGACAACCCGTTCGGCGTCATCGTCCTCGCCACGATGTTCCAGCTCAGCTTCAGTGTCCTGCTGTTCACCGCATTCCTGCGGTCCATCCCGATCGAGCTGGAAGAAAGCGCCCGGATCGATGGCGCCTCGACCTGGCAGACCTTCTGGCACTTGGTGTTTCCGTTGCTTGCGCCGATGAGCGCCACGGTCGGGATCTTCGCCTTCCTCTATGCGTGGAACGACTTCATGATGCCATCGCTGATCATCTCCGACCCGGCGATGCAGACCCTTCCGGTGCGGCAGAACCTCTTCCAGACTCAGTTCAGCAACAACTACAACGTCTCTTTCGCCTCCTACGCCATGGCTATGGCGCCAGCGATCGTCGCCTACCTGTTCACCCAGCGATGGGTAATGGAAGGCGTCACCCAGGGCGCCGTCAAAGGCTGAGCCCACATCGCCACCCACCCCTCCCAAAGCACCTATTCGGCACACAACCCCTCGAAAGGACCCTGTTCCGCTGTGGCACCGGCTTCGGACCTCGCGCGTCGCACACCCTCTGCCGAGGCGGCGCCCTGGTGGCGTCAAGCTGTCGTCTACCAGATCTATCCGCGCAGCTTCTCGGACTCGAACGGCGATGGGCTCGGTGACATTCACGGCATCACCAGCCGCGTCGACTATCTCGCCGATCTCGGGGTGGATGCGGTGTGGCTCAGCCCGTTCTACCCGTCAGCCTTGGCCGATGGCGGGTATGACGTCGCCGACTATCGCGACGTCGACCCTCGACTCGGAACGCTGGACGACATCGACGAGCTCATCGAAGCGCTCCATTCCCGTGGCATCCGGATCGTCGTCGACATCGTGCCCAACCACACGTCGGACTTGCACGCATGGTTCCAGGAGGCGCTCGCGACTGGCCGGGGGTCAGCGGCGCGGGACCGTTACATCTTCCGGGAGGGGACGGGTCTCAACGGCGACCAACCGCCCACCGACTGGGTGTCGGTGTTCGGCGGATCGGCGTGGGAACGTGTCGGCGACGGCCAGTGGTATTTGCACACCTTCGCCGTCGAGCAGCCCGACCTCAACTGGGACCATCCTGAGGTGCGCGCGGACTTCCTCGAGACTCTGCGCTTCTGGTCTGATCGGGGCGTCGACGGCTTCCGCGTCGACGTCGCACACTCGCTGACCAAGGACCTGACTGAGCCGCTGCCGTCCGCCGCCGAGCTCGCCGCGCTGCCGATCGACGGTAACCATCCGCTCCACGACCGTGACGACGTGCATGAGGTCTACGCGCAGTGGCGGACCGTCCTGGACGCCTATGACCCCCCGCGCTCCGCCGTGGCTGAGGCGTGGGTGCACTCGTCGCGGGTGCCGCTCTATGCGCGACCCGAGAGCCTGGGGCAGTCGTTCAACTTCGACCTGCTGCTTGCCGATTTCAACGCCCACCAGTTCCGCCAGATCATCACGGACAACATCGAGTTGGCGGCCCGCTCCGGGTCATCCAGCACGTGGGTCCTGTCGAACCATGACGTCGTACGTCACGCAACCCGCTACGGCATACCCGTTCCCGAGCGGCTCGCCGACGGCACCCCTGCTCGCAAGCACGGCGCCGACTGGGTGCTGGCCGGTGGTCCCGCGGACCAGATCGACGCAGAGGGCGGCGAGCGTCGGGCGCGCGCAGCGACCCTGCTGCTGCTCGCACTTCCGGGTTCGGCATACCTCTACCAAGGTGAAGAGCTCGGCCTGCACGAGGTCGCCGACATCGCCGACGAGCAGCGGCAGGATCCGACCTTCTTCCGCAGTCCGGGTGTCGACGCGGGCCGCGACGGCTGCCGGGTGCCGCTGCCGTGGACCGCCGACGGGGTGTCGTTCGGGTTCGGCTCGGTTGCCGCGCACCTCCCGCAGCCAGCGTGGTTCGCCCAGCACGCCGTGTCCGTCGAAGAACACGACCCGGACTCGACACTCCAGCTCTACCGCCGAGCACTGCGGCTGCGACGTGACCTGCAAACCGGTGAGCAGCTCGACTGGATCGAGTCTGGCCGGCCCGATGTGCTGCGCTTCACGCGGCCCAACGGGTGGGAGGTCGTCACCAACTTCGGCATCGAACCCTACGAGCTCGACCGCGCGGACATCCTTCTTGCGAGTTCGCCGGCAGCAGCTGGGATTGTCCCCGGCGAGACCACCCTCTGGCTCGCGCCAACGGGCACCGTCTAGCCTCGAGCCGAGCCGGCTTGCCCCCAGGCCGGCTGTCACCCCCAGGGCCGGCTGTCACCCCCAGGCTGGCTGTCACCCCAGTGAGTCGAGGTATGCCGTGAGCGCCTCGTTGCTCCACTGTTCCTCGAGTTCGGCAGCGAGGTCGGCCGCGACGTCCGCGGGCGAGCCGTCGGCCTGCGCCCAGGGAGTGCGGGTCCACCCATCCAGGTATGCCTGTGCGTCCGTGTCTCCCAGCCGCATCGCGGCCTCGTCGATTGCCTCTTGGAATCGGGCCGGTAGCGGAACCTTGACGATGTCGTCCCCGTCGCGCGCGACGACGAGAGAGGGCAGGGCGCGCCACGACGTTATCTGGTGCTCGCTCACCAGGCCACCGTAGCGGGCGTGACGTCAACCGGGCCGGTGGCGTCCGGGCCGGGATGGGCCACGACAGCGGTCAGCGGCGGCGGCCACGCAGAAAGTAGACCGCTGGTAGGACTCCCGCGGAGTTGACCAGGGCCAGAGCGGCGGCCCACCCGGCCTTGTTGCCGCGCACCTGCTCCGCAGGCCGACGGACCAGGTCCACCAGGGCAGCGACCCTGGCCAGTCCGTCGACGGCAGCGACTGTGACGAGGACGCCTCGTGTCGTCGCGCTGAGGTCGGACCACCGGGTCCGGTGCGAAGTTGGGTTGTCGTGCATTGGTCTTCCCTTCTCGTCGGAGGTGCTGAGATCGTCGTGGAGTTCAGCGACCGCGGCCAGGGCGGGCCCGGGCCGGGAGTGAGCTCAAGATAACCCCAGCGGGGTGAATGGAGCGGGGTGAATCGGATGGCGAAGCCGACCAGGACAGGGACGACAACGAGTGAGTGCCCGAAGAACGCAGTGAGGCGATCGGGGTCGGATGAGACTGCGTGGATTCGCAGCTGTCACGCTCGGGAGCCTCCCGAGATCCGCTGGCCAGTGACCAGTCACCCGGAAAGTGACACGTTGCGCGAGAACCTACGTTGCGCGAGAACCTACATCGAGCGCATGAGCGCCCAGGGTGGGTTCCGAGGGAACAAACCCGGCATACGGTAAGTTGAGCCCAACAGGCGCAAGTTTGGTCCGCCCGGTTTGCTCACGGCATACGGACGCCCTAG
>JBDIAO010000012.1:0-53894 GCA_039812375.1 Phycicoccus sp.
CATCTGCTCGGTATCGTGACCAACCGCGACCTGCGGTTCACCCCGGTGGCGCAGTGGGCCACGACCGCGGTGCGTGAGGTGATGACCCCCATGCCGCTGATCACCGGTCCGGTGGGGATCAGCCACGCCGAGGCCACGTCGCTGCTGCGCCAGCACAAGCGCGAGCGCCTGCCGCTCGTCGACGAGCAGGGCCGCCTGGCCGGCCTGATCACGGTCAAAGACTTCGTCCGCTCCGAGCAGTTCCCGGATGCGAGCAAGGACGCCAACGGGCGGCTCATGGTTGGTGCCGCGGTCGGCTACTTCGGTGAGGCGTGGCAGCGGGCGACCACCCTGATCGAGGCTGGTGTCGACGTCCTCGTCGTCGACACCGCCCACGGTCACGCCCGCCTGCTGTTGGAGATGGTGGCCCGGCTCAAGGCTGACCCGGCCACCGCGCGCACCCAGCTCATCGGGGGAAACATCGCCACCCGCGCTGGGGCCCAAGCGCTCATCGACGCCGGGGTCGATGCTGTCAAGGTCGGGGTCGGGCCGGGCTCGATCTGCACCACCCGGGTCGTCGCGGGCGTCGGAGTGCCGCAGGTGACCGCGATCTACAACGCCTCGCTGGCGTGCCGCCCCGCCGGGGTGCCGCTCATCGGCGACGGTGGCCTGCAGTACTCCGGCGACATCGCCAAGGCTCTCGTCGCCGGCGCCGACACCGTCATGGTCGGCTCGCTGCTCGCCGGGTGTGAGGAGTCCCCTGGGGACCTCGTCCTGATCAACGGCAAGCAGTACAAGGCCTACCGCGGCATGGGTTCGCTGGCGGCAATGAGCAGCCGGGGCAAGAAGTCCTACAGCAAGGACCGCTACTTCCAGGCTGACGTCTCCAGCGACGACAAGATCATCCCCGAGGGCATCGAGGGCCAAGTCGCCTACCGTGGCCCGGTCGGGGCGGTCACCCACCAGCTCATCGGTGGGCTGCATCAGTCGATGTTCTATGTCGGAGCTCACACGGTGCCCGAGCTTAAGACGCGGGGCCGGTTCATCCGGATCACCCCGGCTGGGCTCAAGGAGAGCCACCCGCATGACGTCACCGGCATCGTCGAGGCCCCCAACTACTCGGCTGGCGGCTGACCGGCCTGCACCCGCTGACCGGCCCGTACTCGCTGACCGGCCCGCACCCGCCCGCGTGAGCGGGCGCTGTGAGCGTGTGAGCCGGCACCGTGAGCGGGTGGCGACTCAGCCGATCAGGCCCTCCACCCCCGCGCCGGGGCCCCCGCGCCGGTTGGGCAGCAGGTCGCTCCACGCGGGCAGTGCCATCCCGCCGTCGGCGCGGCGGTCCACCGGCCGTGCTGCGGCCATGGCATGCGCGATTGCCCGGGAGAGACAGTCGGCGGCGGCTGTCTGGAGCTCGAACAGGTCGACCCCCCAGGCGCGCGGTCGGGCGCAGGTGGCCAGGGCGAAGACGGTATCCCCGTCGTATGCCGTGTGCACCGGGGAGAGCGCTCGTGCCATGCCGTCGTGGGCGACCCCGGCGAGTTTGGCGCAGCCGGCCTTGGTCAACGTCGCGTCGGTAGCGATCACCGCGATCGTCGTCGCCATCCCGGCACGCAATGCCTCGGTGCGGGCCAGGAATCCGGCGCGGTGGGCAGCCACCTTCTCCGGGTCGGGGGTGCCCAAGGCGGCGAACTCTCCGTCGAGACCGAGTCGGGTGCCGAGCAGGGTGCCGTCGCGCAGGTCGATCGCCGAGCCGACCGCGTTACACACGACGAGCGCGCCGACGGTGATGTCGCTGTCGAGCACCATGCTGGCGGTGCCCACGCCCCCCTTGAGGCCACCGGCCTGGGCTCCGGTGCCGGCGCCGACGTTGCCCTGGGCGACCGGCCCGGACCTGGCGTCACGGTATGCGACCGCACCGTCCTGCGGCGTGGGCCAATGCGCGAACACCCCGGAACGACCCAGGTCGAGCACGATCGCTGCCGGCACGATGGGGACCACCTGGCCAGGAGGCCCGACCGGCCAACCGCGGCCGGCGGCATACAGCTCGCCGAGAACCCCGTCGGCGGTCCCCAGCCCGTAGGCGGACCCACCGGCGAGGACGACCGCGTCCACCGCGTCGACCGCGCACCGAGGGTCGAGCAGGTCGGTCTCGCGGGTCCCCGGCCCGCCGCCGCGCACGTCGGCTCCACCCACTGTTCCCTGGGGTGGGACAACAACGGTGACCCCCGTCAGCCAGCCCGGGTCGTCCCGGGTGCAGTGCCCGACGGTGACCCCCCCGACGTCGGTGATGGCGTTGTGCGGTCCGGCGTGCATGGGTCCTAGTGGACCACGACCGGGGCAGGTGTTTCCTCGTCGTCGAGCAGGTGGGATTCCTCGTGCCGGCGCGGCAGGAACAGCGCGGGCACGATCGTCAAAGACACCAGCGCCGCGGCGACCCAGAAGGTGTGCGCGAAGGCGATGGCCATGGCGTCCCGGACGGCGACGAGCAGAGCCTCCTGGGCCGCCGCGGCATCCTGCCCGAAGGGGGCGACGATCGCGGCGACGTCGGGGAAGTGCTCGAGCAGGGCCGGTAGCTGCGCGGGGTCGGTGAGTTTAGCCGTGGCGTCCTTGAAGCCCTGTGCCTGGGCGACCAGTGGCTGGGCCTTCAGGCCGGAGGTGAGGACCACGGAGATGATCGCCACCCCAGTCGAGGAGCCGATCTGCTGGGTGATGTTGAGCAGGGTCGAGCCGCGGGCAACCTCCCGACCGGTCAGAGCCTTGAGGGCGGAGGTCATGATCGGCATCATCGTCGCGCCCATGCCCAGGCCCATGACGAACAGCACCGGGATGATGTAGCCCCAGTAGGGGGTGTGGGCGTCGATCCGGGTCAGCGAAAACATGCCGCCGATGATGAGCACGAGCCCGAAGGGGACGATCCGGCCGACCGGGATCTTGTCGACCAGGGCGCCGGCGATGGGCATGGTGACCATCGCCCCGATGCCCTGGGCGGCCATGAGCAGTCCGGCGTCGGTCGTCGACTCCCCGCGCACCTCCTGGAAATAGGTGGGCACGATGAGCAGGCCCCCGAAGAAGGCCAGCGCGAAGAGGAACATCGTCAGCGCGGCGACGGTGAGGTTGCGGTGGCGGAACAACCGCAGGTCGAGCAGCGGGTGCTCCGGATAGAAGCTGTAGCGAACGAAGGCGACGATCATGCACAGACCGAGGGTGCCGAAGACTCCGGTCTTGACGTTGAGGAAGGACCCCTCACCGGGAATCGAGGAGATGCCGTAGAGGAAGGACGCCAAGCCGGGGGAGAGCAGCAGCATGCCGATCCAGTCGAAGGTCTCCGAGGGCTGGGGGCGGTCTGCAGGCAAGGCCCAGGCGGCATACGTCAAGGCGACCAGCCCGATGGGAAGGTTGATCAGGAAGATCCAGTGCCAACTGTGGTGCTCGATGAGCCAACCACCGAGGATGGGGCCGGTGATCGGGCCGAGCAGCATGGGGATACCGAGGATCGCCATGAGCCGGCCCATCCGCTTCGGGCCGGCTGCCCGGGTCATGATCGTCATCCCCAGCGGCATAAGCATCCCGCCGCCGAGTCCTTGCACGGCCCGGAAGGCGATGAGGTGCTCGATCGACCCCGCGGTTGCACACAGGGTGGAGCCGGCGGTGAAGAGCAGCAGCGCGAGCAGATACAGGCGCTTGGTGCCGAAGCGGTCGGCTGCCCAGCCGGTCAGCGGGATGACCGTGGCCAGGGAGAGGGTGTATGCCGTGACCGTCCAGGCGACCGTGGAATAGGCGATCGGGTTGTCGCCGTGGGCGAAGACCGTCTGGAAGGTCGGAAGCGCGACGTTGACGACGGTGATGTCGAGGATCGACATGATCGCACCGAGAACGACCACGGCCGCGACCTTGAGGACCGCACCGTCGATCTTCTCGGAGTATTCGGGGTGCCCGGGGATGGGGGCAGCAGCGGACATGGGAACCTTCCCGATCGGGTTGCAGCTGGGGCGCGTCGGTCGGGCGCGCGGCAGCGAGTCTGAGGGCGGCGTGGGCCGCGGGGCGATAGGACGCCACTGGCCCACCGCGGTTGATTGCAGCGATCAAGTATGCCCGCTACTCGCGCCGTGCGGGAAATCACCGGCCGCTAGGGTGGTGCGGTGACCGAGATCGAGATCGGACGCGGCAAGCGGGGCCGGCGGGCCTACTCCTTCGACGACATCGCCGTGGTGCCCTCGCGGCGGACTCGGGATCCTGAGGAGGTCTCGGTCTCCTGGCAGATCGACGCCTACCACTTCGAAATCCCCGTCATGGGCGCTCCCATGGACTCGGTCATCTCCCCGGCCTCGGCCATCGAGCTCGGCCGGCTCGGTGGGCTGCCGGTGCTCGACCTCGAGGGACTGTGGACCCGCTTCGAGGATCCCGAGCCCCTGCTCGAGGAGATCGCCACGCTCGACGCGCACGAGGCGACCGTGCGGATGCGGGAGATCTATCGCGCGGACCTGCGCGCCGACCTCATCGTGGAACGGCTCCGGGAGATCCGCGCCGCTGGTGTCACCGTCGCCGGCGCGCTCACCCCTCAGCGGACCCAGCAGTACTGGAAGACCGTCGTCGACGCCGGTGTCGACCTGTTCGTCATCCGCGGAACCACGGTCTCCGCCGAGCACGTCTCGTCCCAGGCCGAGCCGCTCAACCTCAAGCGCTTCATCTACGAGCTCGACGTCCCGGTCATCGTCGGGGGGGCAGCGACCTACACCGCATCCCTGCACTTGATGCGCACCGGAGCGGCCGGGGTGCTGGTCGGCTTCGGCGGCGGCGCGGCCCTGACCACCCGGCGCACCTTGGGCATCCACGCTCCGATGGCCAGTGCGATCGCCGACATCGCGGCCGCCCGCCGGGACTACCTCGACGAGTCCGGCGGCCGTTACGTCCATGTCATTGCCGACGGCGGAGTCGGCACCAGCGGGGACATCGTCAAGGCGGTTGCCTGCGGTGCCGACGCGGTCATGCTCGGCGCGGCTCTGGCCAGGTCCACCACGGCGCCGGGACGGGGATACCACTGGGGTCCGGAGGCACACCATCCGCAACTGCCCCGCGGTGAGCGGGTCGCGGTCGCTCGGGTCGGCACGATGGAGGAGGTCTTGTTCGGCCCGAGCCGCGGCGCGGACGGGCGGACCAACATCATCGGCGCTCTGCGTCGGGCGATGGCGACCACCGGCTACCTTGACGTCAAGGAGTTCCAGCGGGTCGAGGTCGTCGTCGCCCCCTACGCCGGATCCTGAGCGATGAGGGGCCGCGCCTGAGGGATCAGGGGCCGTGCCCTGCCCGCGCTGTGGTGCCCTGAGTCACACCGAGGGTTCTGATCGAGGTCTGGGCCCACGCCAACTCTGAAGTTACCCTTCAGTTATGTCCGAGACTATTGCCGACCCCGGGCTTGAGCCCACCGCTACGTATGCCGTCGACCCGGCCCGGGTGCGCCGTCTCACCGCCGGCGCGGTCGCCTCGCCCAACGCGCCACGACACCTGTCGCACACCCCGATGACCGCCGCCCCGCTCGCCGACCTGCCGGTGAGCACCCCTCAGGACGTCGCGGTTGCGGTCGGTGTCGCCCGGGCCGCCCAACACGGCTGGGAGTCCTGGCCGGTGCGGGCTCGGGCCGCGGTCCTGCTGCGCTTCCACGATCTGGTCCTGCGTCACCAGGGCGAACTGCTCGACCTCGTCCAACTCGAGTCCGGCAAAGCCCGCCGGCACGCGTTCGAGGAGATCGCCGACTGTGCGATCGTCGCCCGGCACTACGGACGACGGTCCGCGTCATACCTGCGAGACCGTCGCGCACTCGGTGCCTTCCCGATCCTGTCCCAGGCGGTGGAGAGCCGCCGGCCCAAAGGGGTTGTCGGCATCGTCTCGCCGTGGAACTACCCGCTCAGCCTGGCGCTCACCGATGCACTGCCCGCGCTCATGGCAGGCAATGCTGTCGTCCTGCGACCGGACTTGCAGGGCTCACTGTCGGCGCTGCGCGGGGTGGAGTTGCTGAGGGAGGCAGGCCTGCCCGAGGGGGTCTTCCAGGTGGTCCTGGGTCCGGGGGCCATCACCGGGCAGGCCGTCGTGGACCAGTGCGACTACCTCTGTTACACCGGCTCGACGCCCACCGGCCGGGTCGTCGCACAGGCTGCGGCCAAGCGCCTCGTCGGGTTCAGCCTTGAGCTCGGCGGTAAGAACAGCCTCTACGTCGCCGACGACGCCGACCTCGACCGCACCGTCGAGGGGGCAGTGCGGTCGTGCTTCTCCAGCGCGGGGCAGCTGTGCATCTCCGCCGAGCGGGTCCTGGTCCACGAACGAATCTACGACGCGTTCGTGCCCCGGTTCATCGAAGCGGTCGCGGCGATGCGGATCGGCACCGGCCTGACTTGGGGCTACGACATGGGCAGCCTGGTCAACGAGGCCCAACTGGAGAAGGTCACCTGGCACGTCGATGACGCGGTCGCCAAAGGCGCCACCCTGCTCACCGGCGGCCGGGCCCGTCCCGACCTCGGCCCCTACGTCTACGAGCCGACCGTGCTGACCGGGGTCACCGCGGCCATGGAGTGCCGGGACAGCGAGACCTTCGGTCCGGTCGCCGAGATCTATCCAGTGGCCTCCGATGCTGAGGCGATCCGGCTCGCCAACGACACGGAGTACGGTCTCAACGCGTCGGTGTGGACCCGGGACACCCGCCGTGGCCGGGCGATCGCGGCGCAGATCCGCACCGGCACCGTCAACATCAACGAGGGGTATGCCGCCGCCTGGGGCAGCGCCGGCGCTTCCATGGGGGGGATGAAGGCCTCCGGCGTCGGCCGCCGTCATGGTGCCGAAGGGATCCTGAAGTACACCGAGGCCCAGAACGTCACCGTCCAGCGGCTCGTCGGCTTCGGCGGCGTGGCCGGCATGTCCGACGAGACGTTCGCCAAGGCTCTGACCGCCGGGCTGCGGGTCATGAAGGCGGTGGGGCTGCGATGATCGCCGCGGCCGGTGCTGTGTCCACCGCGGGGGGCGGCGACTCGGAGGTCGACGTCGACGTCATCGTCATCGGCTCCGGCTTCGGCGGCTCGGTGGCTGCGCTGCGCCTGGCCGAGAAGGGCTGGAGCGTCCTGGTCCTCGAAGCCGGCCGCCGGTTCGCCGACGAGGACTTCCCCAAGACCTCGTGGGACACCCGGAACTATCTGTGGGCGCCTCGGCTCGGCTGCTTCGGGATCCAGCGGATCCACAAGCTGCCCGACGTCATGATCCTGGCCGGGGCGGGGGTCGGTGGTGGCTCACTGAACTACGCGTGCACTCTGTATGTTCCGCCCCGCCCGTTCTTCGAGGACCCCCAATGGGGGCACATCACCGACTGGCAGGACGAGCTCGCCCCGCACTACGAGACGGCGTCGGCGATGCTCGGCGTGGTGACGAACCCGTGTGAGGGGGTCGTGGAAGAGGTGATGACCAAGGCCGCGGCGGACCTCGGGGTGGCCGACACGGTGCGCAAGACCCCGGTCGGGATCTACTTCGGAGAGCCGGGCAAGGTTGTTCCGGACCCGTTCTTCGGTGGTGCCGGGCCAGAGCGCTCCGGATGCATCGAGTGCGGCAACTGCATGGTCGGCTGCCGCTACGGAGCCAAGAACACCCTGGTGAAGAACTACCTCGCACTCGCCGAGAACCTCGGGGTACACATCGAGCCGATGCGCACGGTGACCCACCTCGGCGCCGTCCCGGGCACCGACGGCGAGCAGGCGGCATACCGGGTCCGCCATGAGCGCACCGGAGTCCGCACCGGGCGGGACGTGCGAGTCACCCGCGCCCGTCACGTCGTCGTCGCCGCCGGCGCGTGGGGCACCCAGAACCTGCTGCATGAGATGAAGGCGGTCGGGGAGCTACCGAGGATGAGTGACCGCCTCGGCTACCTCACCCGGACCAACTCCGAGTCGATCCTGGGCGCGACGACCCAACATGCCCCCAAGGACGCCGACCTCACCGCCGGGGTGGCCATCACGACGAGTTTCCACCCCGACGCGGACACCCACGTCGAGAACGTCCGCTACGGACGCGGATCCAACGCGATGGGGCTGCTCTCGACCATCCTCGTGCCCGGCGGCACCGGCCGCGCCCGTTCGGTGGAGTTCCTCCGGGAACTCGTCACGAATCCAGGGCCGGCGCTGCGAACCTTCCCGATGGTGCGCCGTTGGAGCGAGCGCACGGTCATCGGTCTGGTCATGCAGTCCCGAGACAACTCGCTGCGGACTTTCCTGACCACGGGGATGTTCGGGCGGCGTCGGCTCTCCTCCACTCAGGGGCATGGCGAACCGAACCCGACGTATATCCCGGCTGGGCATGAAGCGATGGAGGCGGTCGCTCGCCGGCTCGCCGAGGCGACTGGCCAGTACGCCACGGCCGGCGGCTCGTGGCCCGAGGTCTTCGACGTCCCGTTGACCGCGCACTTCCTCGGCGGCGTCGCCATCGGTGACTCGCCTCAGGTCGGGGTCATCGACGCGTACCACCGGATGTGGGGATACCCGGGCATCCATGTCGTGGATGGGTCTGCCATCTCGGCGAATCTCGGGGTGAACCCGTCGCTGTCGATCACTGCTCAGGCCGAGCGGGCGTTCGCGTTGTGGCCCAACAAGGGCCAGGCTGACCTGCGCCCGGCGCAGGGCAGCGACTACGTCCGGCTCGACCCGGTCGCGCCACGCCGGCCGGCGGTCACGGCACCCATCGGATCCCGTCGAACTTTCGGCCAATAGGCCGATTCGTCGACACCCGTCGCGCCCTGGCCCGGCCGCTCGGCCCTGCCTGAGCAACGGTGTCGTCGGTTCCACCTACCCTTGAGCGCGTGATCAGCCAGGACCCAGTCCACATCCGCCGACGAAACGTCGCAGCAGGCGGCATACTCCTGCTCGTCCTGGCCACGGTCTTCGGTTGCAGCCGGTTCGGCGGATCCGGTGACTCGGCGAGCACGACGCCGCAGGCGAGCGCCACCCTCGCGTCGTCGCAGTCGTCGTCGCAGTCGTCGTCGCAGTCACCGCGCCCGACTGCGACACCGATCTCCACCCCAGCCGGAGTTGTCGTGCCGACGCCTTCGCCGGTGGCCTCTCAGGGAGCGCAGGGCCCGACCGCGCAGACCAAGCCGGTGCGGGTGCTCCGCCTCGGTGGTGACGGTTCGCTTGCGTCGAAGTCGGTCGTGGCGAGCGTGCGGGGCCAGGTGTTCGCGCAGAACATGATGTACCACCACACCATCTCCGTCTTCGGTCCGGACGGAGCCCTATTGACGACCATTCCCGACGGTGTCGACCTCTCGTCCTTCGGGGTCGAGGGCCACCCGGGGGTCACTCGCGGGGCGCCGGTGGAGATGGCCTTCAGCCCGGACGGGGCGACGGCGTGGGTGAGCAACTACGCGATGTACGGCCAGGGCTTCCTACCCGAGGGGTCGGATAACTGCCAGGGTCCTCAGGGGCAGTCGAACTCCTACGTCTATGAGGTCGACACCAACGACTACAAGATCAAGCGGGTCGTCGAAGTCGGTGCGATCCCCAAATACGTCGCCATGTCCCATGACGGCTCGACGGTGCTCGTGACGAACTGGTGCAGTTGGGATATCTCGGTTATCGACACCAAGACCGCGACGAAGGTCGCGACGATCCCCACCGGGGGCCGCTACCCGCGCGGGATCGCGATCACCCCCGACGACAAGACTGCCTTCGTCGCCCTCATGGGATCGAGCAAGATCATCGCCGTGGATCTGGCAACCAAACAGGTGCGGGACTTCGCGGTCACTGGCTCTCGCACCCGGCACCTGGTCATGTCGCCAGACGGAAAGACGTTGTACGCCACCGATTCCGGAGATAACGACGTCACCGAGGTCGACGTCGCGACCGGCTCGGTGGGGCGGTCTGCGCGGGTCGGGGCCGAGCCGCGCTCGATGGCGATCAGCCCCGATGGTGAGGCCCTGTACGTCGTCGACTACAACGCCGCGACGATGACGAAGGTGCGCACGTCGGACATGCAGGCGATCTTCACCGTGCCCACCGACGCCAACCCGATCGGGATCACCTACGAACCGACGCTCAAGAGGGTGTGGGTGGCCTGCTACGGCGGTACGATCCTCGTTTACGACGACACCCGGCTGCCGGCCTGAGCCTGCTCAGAGGATGCCGCGCTCCCGGGCGGTCGCGACCGCCGCGGTCCGGTTGGGTGCGCCGAGCTTGTCGTAGACGTGCCCCAGGTGGGTCTTGACGGTGGCCTCGCTGACGAACAGGGATGCCGCGATGGCCGTGTTCGACAGGCCCTGGGCGGCGAGCGCAAGCACCTCCCTCTCCCGGTCGCTCAGCGTGCGGGTGGCGGCCCGCATACTCTGCACGACCCGCTCGTTCTGGTCGGGCGAGATGACCATTTCGCCTGCCGCCGCCGCGGTGACCGCCCGGACGATCTCGCCCGGGTCGGCATCCTTGAGTAGGTAGCCGACCGCGCCAGCCTCGACGGCTCGCATGATGTCGGTGTCGTGGTCGTAGGTGGTCAAGATGAGTACCGCGACGTCGGGGACATCCCGCAGGGCCCGGGCCACGCCCACTCCGTCCATCCCGTCGCCCAGCCGCAGGTCGGACAGGACGACATGCGGGTGCAGGCGCGCCGCCTGCTTGAGGGCCTCGACACCGTTCGCTGCCTCGCCGACGACCTCGATGCCGGGAGCGTTCTCCAAGAGGGCCCGCAGGCCGGAGCGTACGACGGGGTGGTCGTCGACGATGAGCACGGTGGTCGCAGCATCCGGTGTCACCGGCCCGCCCTCGGCGTCGCTCACCGGTTCGCCTCGAGGGCGCGTAGGGGCAGGTGCACCGAAACCGCCGTCCCGGCACCGGGCGCCGACTCGATGGACAGGCCCCCACCCCGCTCGGCAAGCCGGGAACGGGTTGCGGATAGGCCGTAGCCGCCCTGGCTGACGTCCCGTGGCGCCGCCGCGACCTCGCCAGGATCGAACCCGGAGCCGTCGTCGACGACGTCGAGCCGGATGTCCGTGCCGGCGCAGAAGAGGGAGACGTCGACTCGGTGGGCGTGGGCGTGCTGGCGCACGTTGGCCAGGGCCCCCTGGGCGCAGCGCAGCAGGGTGATCTCGTCGTTCATCGGCATCGGCGGCAGGTCCGCCTCGACGTGCAGGGCCACGGTGATGCCAGTGTCCGCGGCCAGGTCGTCGAGGCTGCGCTGCAGGGCGGCGGTCAGGCCGGTGTCGGACAGGGTGCGCGGCGCCAGGGCAGCGACGACCCGCCGGGAGTCCTCGAGGCCGGATGCCGCCGTCTGGGCGATGCGCTCGAGAAGGTGGGCCTGGGCTTGCTGGTCGGTGGCGGCTGATGCCCCCCGGGCGAGCAGCAGAATCGAGGAGAAGCCCTGAGCCAGGGTGTCGTGGATGTCCCGGGAGATCCGGGTGCGCTCGGCGAACGCACCCGCCTCGCGCTGTGCGGCGAGCAGTTCCTCGTGCAGGGCTGCGCTCTGCGCCTGAGCCTGCTGCAGGGACTCGACGAGCATCGCCCGGTGCAGGGCATCGCGGGCCAGTTGCACCTGCCCGCGGGAGAGGGCGAGGGCGAACAGGGCGCCGACGACCGGCCCGATGATGCCGGCGATCGTCCACGGTTCGTGGTGCAGCGGCGGTGCGGCGAGGACGACGCCGAGCACGACGAGCGAGAAAGCGATCGCCGGCCCCAGCCGGAACAAGTGACCGGCGAGCATCCACAGGGCGAAGGCGACCCAGATGAAGGCCGGCGCCACGACAACGCAGCCCACCCACACCGCGGTGAGCACGAGCAGCCACCACACCGCGTGCGAACGGGCGGTCGCACCCCGTTCCGGCGCAGCATTGATCGCCGACATCATCCGGTGCGCCTCCCGGGTGGCGCCCACGGCATACCACCCGGCGAGTACGAGACCGCACCCAACGACCGCCAGCGAGGCAGCCCCGGCCCGGAACCCCTGGAAGACGCCGATGACGACCAGGGCGGCGAACAGGACGTGCTGCAGCCGGGTGAGACTGCGCAGCAACCCGGTCGGGCGGCTCACACCACCCGACCCGACCGGGGTGCCCGACCCGACCGGGCCACCCGGCCCGTTGGCAGTGCTCGGCTCGCTCACGAGGGGGACGGTACCCGTCGACTCAGGAGCGTGACGACCCCCGGCACGAGCATCGCGCGCACGACGAAGGTGTCGATGAGGACGCCGAGCCCGACGATGAGGCCGAGCTGGCCGAGCACGACCAGCGGCAGCACCCCGAGGGCGGCGAACACCCCGGCGAGCACAACCCCGGCGCTGGTGATGACGGCCCCGGTGTGCCCGACCGCTCGAGCCATCCCTTCCCGCATGCCGTGCTCTCGAGCCTCCAGGTCGGCGCGGTGGACCAGGAAGATCGTGTAGTCGACGCCGAGCGCGACGAGGAAGAGGAAGGCGATGAGCGGCACCTGCACGTCGAGTGCGGGGAAGCCGAACAGCTCCCGGCCGACCCAGGCACCCGCACCGATGGTGGCCAGGGCGCTGAGCACGTTCACCGCGAGCAGGGCGAGTGGCACGAGGACCCGGCGCAGCAGGCCGACCAGGACGGCGCCGGTGAGTAGCAGGATGATCGGGGCGATGACGAGCAGGTCGCGCGTGGCGGCGGATGCCGCGTCGACCGCCACCGCTGGGGATCCGCCCACGAGCGCGTGCGCCTGGGGCATCGACTCGGCGGTGGAGCGGACCGCGCCGACGATGGCGCTGGAGGCCGGGCTGCCGGGTACGGCATCCCCGACGACGGTCAGCGCCGCGCGCCCGTCGACGGGCGGCCCGGCGGGGCTGACCGCGACGACACCGGGCAGAGCACGCACCTGCTCGGCGAGGGTGGTGGCATCTGCCTGGTCGACCAGGACGTTCAGCGGGGCCGCGGTGCCGGCCGGGAAGTGCTCCTGGAGGACCTCCAAACCGTGCTGGGAGTCGGCAGCGACCCGGAACTGCTGTGACTGGGTGAGTCCGACCGTGGTGCCGAACAGGCCGCCGGCCAGGACGAACAGCAAGGCGAGGGTGCCGATGACGACTCCGACGGGGCGGGCGGTGACGGCGTGCCCGATGCGCCACCACGGCGAACGGCGGGCGCTGGGGGCCTGGCCCACCTGCGGCACGAACGGCCAGAAGATCCGCCGACCCGCCAGGGAGAGTGCCGCCGGGAGCACGATGAGGGCGGATGCCGCCGCGATGAGCAGGCCGGCGGCCCCCGCGAGGCCCAGGCCACGGGTGCCCGGCACGAGCGCGAGCAGCAGGGTGAGCAGGGCGAGCACCACGGTGAGGTTGCTCGCGAGGATCGCGGGCAGGGTGGCGCTCCGGGCGAGCGCTAGGGCACGCCGGTGGTCGGCCTCGTGGTGCAACTCCTCGCGGTAGCGGGAGATGAGCAACAGGGCGTAGTTCGTGCCGGCGCCGAAGACGAGCACGCTGACGATGCCAGCGTCGAAGGTGAGCCCGCTGGCCTGGCCGAGCAGTGTGGTGACCCCAGCGGCCACCTGGTCGGCGAGAGCGACAACAGCCAGCGGGATGAGCCACAGGGTGGGGGAGCGGTAGGTGAGCAGGAGCAGGACCGCAACGACCGCGACCGTCGTCAGCAGCAGGGCGAGGTCGGCGCCGGAGAAGGCGTCGGCGATATCCGCAGCGAAGGCGGGCCCACCGGTGACCAACACGTTCAGGTTGGCCGGTGCCTCGTGGGTGATCGCCGCCCGCAGGTTCGTGATCGTGGCGATGTTGTCGGTGTTCTGTGCCCCCACCTTGACCGGCACCATGGTGAAGGCGGCCTGCCCGTCCTGCGCGAGGGTCGGGGTCGGTGGGCCGAGGGGAGGTATGCCGTGCGGGGTCACGCGGGAGGTGAGTGCGGTGAGCGCGGCGGTGTCGGCATTCGTGAGCGCTGCTCCGTCGGTGCGGGTGGCCACGAGCAGGACCGGCTGGACGTCCGAGCCGGGTCGGGCCGCCAGTTCGGCGGCGACCCTGGCGGACTGGGCGCTGGCCGGGATGGCCTCGCCGCGCGGCGGGATCTGTGCGCTGCGGGAGAGCCCGGATGCCGCGAGCAGGACGAGCAGGAAGCCCACCAGCACCAGCCACGCCGAGCGGCGGGTGAAGGCGCTGGTCGGCGGGCTGGTGCTGGCTGGGGTAGTGCTGGCAGGGCTGGCGGTGGCGGCTTCGGCGGTCGTCTTCAGCATGCTCAAAACGCTACGGAGACAACCGGTTTGCCTCCACCGACGGACATCATCCGTTCGGATGATTCGCCGCAAGCACCTCCTGGTCGGGGTCCAGGTGGGCGGCGGAGGAGCCGATCTGCTTGGCCCCGCGGCGCACCTGGATGGCGCCGAGCAGCCCCAGAGCGAGGAAGGCGGCGGCGACGAGCACCGACCAGCGGGTGGCGTCGGCGAACCCGGCCGCCAGGGCATCGGCCACCTGCGGGCCCAGGGCGCCGAGTTGGCCGTGGGTGCCTTGCGCCTGCAGTTGCGGGATGGTCCCGCCGGCGCTGCTGCTCGTGCTCGAGGCCAGGGAGGCGGCTACCTTCGCCGGCAAGCCCGTGATCTCGGCCAGACGCGCGGGCAGGAAGTGGCTCAGGCCCACGGCCAGCGTGCTGCCGGCCAGGGCGGTGCCGATCGCCGAGCCGACCTGGCGGACGGTCGACTGGGTGGCCGATGCCGACCCGGAGCGGTCGGTGGGCACGTCGGCCAGCACCGTCGAGGTCAGCTGGGCCGAGGCCAGCCCCAGGCCGACGCCATAGATGACGAGGGCGAGTGCGATGGCCTTGCCGCTCGCGTCGCGCCCGACGACGAAGGCCGTGACCAGGGCCCCGACGAGCTCAAGGCCCAGCCCAATGAGGACGACGCGGGTGGCGTCGAAGCGTTCGGCAAGCTTGCGGGCCGCAGCGCCGGAGAGGAAGGCGCCAGCGGCCATCGCGGCCAACACCCAGCCGGCGCCCATGATGCTCAGCCCGAGGGCGTTGACCAGGTGCAGCGGCAGGACGAAGACGAGCGCGAACTCGGCGATGGCCACCGTCATGGCGGTGAGGTTGCCCCAGGTGAAGGTCGGCAGGGCGAAGAGGGTGAGGTCGAGGATGGCGTCGCGCTGCACTCTCGCCCGGTGCCGCTCCCACAGGATGAAGAGCCCGACGAAAACGAGCCCGACCGCCAGGGCGACCGGGACGATGGAAATCGGCGCACTCGCCGGCCAGGTGAACCCGAGAGCGGTGAAGTCGGAGGTCGGCTTCCACCAGCCGAGCCGGGTACCCTCGATGAGCCCGAAGACGATGGCGGCCATGCCGATGCCGCTGGTGAGCAGGCCGTCGACATCCAGACCCTTGGTGACGATGCCTGCCTTGGTCTCCGGCACCCAGAGCAGGGTGCCGACGAGGACGACGACCCCGAGCGGCAGGTTGACATAGAAGATCCACGGCCAGTCGAAGGTCGTCGTGAGCCAGCCGCCGAGGAGCGGGCCGATCGCGGCCATACCGGCCATGACCGAGCCCCAGACGCCGAACGCGATCGCTCGGTCGCGGCCCCGGAAGATCGCATTAACCGTCGACAGGGTGGCTGGCAGGATCATCGCTCCACCCAGGCCCTGCAGGGCGCGTGAGCCGATGAGCGAGCCGGCGCTGGTCGCCATACCTGCGGTGAGCGATCCGGCGACGAAGATGACGACGCCGATGAGGAAGAGCCCGCGCCGCCCGAACCGGTCCCCGAGGCGGCCCATGGTCAGCAGCAGGGCAGCGAAGATCATTGCGTAGAGGCTGTTGACCCACTGGGCGTCGGTGAGGTTGAGGTGCAGCGCGTCGATCACCCGGGGCAGGGCGACCCCGACGATCGTGCCGTCGAGGACGATCATCGACAGGCCGAGAGCGAGGATCGCCAGAGCGAACCAGCGACCTCGTCCGGCCGGGGTGGGGGTCTCGCGGCTCGCGGGTGCGTGTATCTGGGTGGAGGCCACGGTCATGCCTTCAGGGTCGGCCTCCGTGGGGGTTGGCTGCCAGCCGCGCACATCATCCGTTCGGATGATTCACCCGGTATGCCGTGTGGCCACCGGGGTTGTCCTGCGGTCAAGTCCTGCAAAGAGTGCAGCCAGTTGCCCGTTCTGCAGGACAACCGAGGGATGCCTGTGGATGACGCGAGCGAGACCAGCGGGCCATCGGTCAGGCTGGCCCCATGGAACCCGTCAGGCGGATCGCGCGCGGTGAGCGAGCCCTCCGGGCGGGTGCGCTGGTCGGTGCCTCCGACGGCATCGTCCAGCGCAGGGACCTGCGTGCCGCCGGGGTGTCACGAGCGGACGTGCGCAGTGAGGTGAGCGCGGGCCGGTGGCGAGCTGACGGCATACAGTCGGTGGTCCTGCATACCGGTCCGCTCTCGGAGCGTGCGCTGCTCTGGCGGGCGGTGTGGAACAGCGGCTCCGGCGCGATCCTCGACGGGGTGTCCGCCCTGCATGCCGCCGGCCTGGCTGGTTTCCGCAGCGATCACATCGACGTCGCCATCCAGGCGGGGCGCCGGCCTCACCCGGTGGACGGGGTCCGCCTTCACCTCCGCCGCGATCTCGGCCCGATGGTCACCACCGGCCTTCCTCGAGCTCGCCCCGAACCTGCCGTCGTGCGCGCGGCACAGTGGGCAGTCAGCGATCGGCAGGCGGTGTTGCTGTTGTGCCTGGTGGTGCAGCAGCGCCTCGTCTCCCACCAGCGCCTCCTGGATGCCGTGTCCCTGCTGACCCGTAGCCGTCGTCGCTGGCTGGTCGGGACTGTCGTCGCCGACATCTGCGACGGTGCGCACTCACTCGGCGAGCTCGACTTCGGGCAGATGTGCCGCGCGCGCGGGTTGCCCGGACCGAGCCGGCAGGTCGTGCGAACCGGTGCCGGGGGCCGGGTCTACCTCGATGTGGCTTGGGAGGATATCGGCCTCGTCGCAGAGATCGACGGCGGGCACCACGCCCTGGCGCTGAACCCCGTCGATGATGCGCTGCGCCAGAACGAGATCGTCCTGGGCGGCGATCGGGTGCTGCGTGTTCCGGTCGTCGGGCTACGGCTCGCGCCGGAGCGCTTCCTCGACCAGGTGGTTCGCGCCCATCGGTTGCTGCGCCGCCCTGCAGCCTGAACATCCGCCGGTTGCCGGTAGCCGGGGTTGTCCTGCAAAGAGTGCAGCCAGTTGCCCGTTCTGCAGGACAACCTGGGGACATGGGCCACACGCCCGTCACGTAGCCTCGGCGTCGTGCTCCGCACGGCCCTTCGACCCCGCTGGCTCGCCCTCTTGGCGTTCATCGCGGTGCTCGTCGTCGCTTTCGTCCAACTCGGTCGCTGGCAGCTGGGGGTAGCCCAGGACAAGGCGACCCAGCAGGTCCTCGAGGAGGCTGCCCGCCGGCCTGTCGTCCCGCTGGACACCGTGCTCGCGTTGCACGAGCGCTTCCCCGGGCAGGAGAGTGCCCGGCGGGTCAGTGCGACCGGGTCCTATGCGGACGGACAGGTGCTCATCGCGCACCGACGCCTCGACGGCCGTGAGGGCTACTGGGTGATCACTCCCTTTCGGGTCCAGGCCACCGGTGGGGTCGTCGCGGTGCTGCGCGGCTTCGTCACGGCACCGGAGTCGGCCGCCGCTCCACCTTCTGGGGTGCTGACCATCACCGGCGGACTCGCCCCCGGGGAGTCGCCCTACACCGGGGAGCCGCTGCCCGCCGGCCAACTCGGCTCAGTGGACCTGTCGATCCTGGTCAACGAGTGGCCTGGGGACCTTTACAACGCGTTCCTGTTCCTCGAGAAGGAGGATCCGGCCTCGACGTCGGGCCTGACCGCTGTGCCCACACCGACCGCGCCCACCGACCTGGTCTGGCGCAACGCCGCGTATGCCGTGCAGTGGTGGCTCTTCGCCGGGTTCGCCGTGTGGATGTGGTGGCGGATGGTCCGCCAGGCTGACGCCGAGGAGCGTGCCCGTGGCCGGGCCACCGAGCGGGAGGCTCTGGGACCCGAGGAGTCGTCCCCGCCCCGTCCAACTATCGGCCAATAGGCCGATTCGTCGACATCCGGCCCCGTCCGACCTTCGCACAACAGACCGAGAGAGGGGCACGGGAGGTATCGTGCTCGGGCTCCTGGACCGGTGGTCGTGCCCGCCGAGGGTGTGGCGGACAATGGGGACATGCCAGACCCCGCATCCGCGACCCACTCCGCCACCGCACCCGCAGCGAAGCCAGCGCTAGACGAGGGCGCAGTCCGGCCTCGGCTCACCTTCTTCAAGATCATGGCCTTCGTCGTCGGCATTGGTCTACTCATCCTGTGCGTGGAGATGTTCCTCTCCTACGGGATGGGTTTGAAGGGTGACGAGAACCCGTTGCACTGGTGGCCTCAACCGCACGGCTTCATCTACATGGTCTACCTCGTCGCGACCGCCTTGCTGGGATTCCGAGTCGGATGGTCGCTGCCGAAGATCGTGGGCGTCATGCTCGCCGGCTGCGTCCCGCTGCTCTCCTTCGTCGTCGAGCGGAAGGTGGCCCGCGAGGTCGAGTCCCGTCTAGCCGGAGGCGACTCCGCCGCTGGCGGGCAGCCGTGACCGACACCTCCACTGTCAGGCCTGACACCTCCACTGTCAGGCCTGACACGATCGCTTCGAGGCCTGTCGTCGTCGTCGACTTCGGCGCTCAGTACGCGCAGCTCATCGCCCGCAGGGTGCGGGAGGCGCACGTGTTCTCCCAGGTCGTGCCGCACACCACGCCGACCGATCAGGTCCTCGCTCTCGACCCGGCGGCGATCATCCTCTCCGGCGGCCCGTCCAGTGTCTACGCCGATGGCGCACCCACCCTCGACCCGGCGCTGCTGCGGGCCGGCATACCGGTCTTCGGCATGTGCTACGGCTTCCAGGCGATGGCACAGGCCCTCGGCGGAGTGGTCGAGCGGACCGGTCGCTCGGAGTATGGCGCCACCGCGGCGACGATCACCGACCCCGGGTCGACCCTCTTCGCCGGCCAGCCGGAGGAGCAGTCGGTGTGGATGAGCCACGGTGACTCGGTGGCGCGTGCCCCGCAGGGGTTGCGGGTGACGGCGACGACCGCAGGGGCTCCGGTCGCGGCCTTCGAGGACGACGAGCGACGGCTCTACGGTGTGCAGTGGCATCCCGAGGTGCTGCACTCCACCCACGGGCAGCAGGTCCTGGAGAACTTCCTGCGGCGTGGCGCCGGACTTGCTGGTGACTGGACCCCGGCACACGTCGTCGACAGACTCATCGCCCAAGTGCGTCGGGAGGTCGGTGACGCCCGAGTGCTGTGTGCCCTCTCCGGCGGTGTCGACTCCTCGGTTGCGGCTGCACTCGTCCAGCGCGCCGTCGGTGAGCAACTGACCTGTGTCTTCGTCGACCACGGCCTGCTGCGCCGGGGGGAGGCGAGCCAGGTGCGGCAGGACTTCGTCGCAGCCACCGGGGTCGACCTGGTCGTGGTCGACGCCCGGGACCGGTTTCTCGATGCCCTGGCCGGAGTCAGCGACCCAGAGGAGAAGCGCAAGATCATCGGGCGCGAGTTCATCCGGGTCTTCGAGCAGGCTGCCCGCGACATCGTCGGTGCGCACGCGAGGCCCGATGACCACCCGGTGGAGTTCCTCGTCCAGGGCACCCTCTATCCGGACGTCGTCGAGTCCGGCGGGGGGTCTGGCACAGCGAACATCAAGTCGCACCACAACGTGGGCGGCTTGCCGGACGACCTGCAGTTCACTCTCGTCGAGCCGTTACGCCTGCTGTTCAAGGACGAGGTGCGCCAAGTCGGCCTCGAGCTGGGCGTGCCTGAGCAGATCGTCTGGCGCCAACCGTTCCCGGGCCCGGGCCTGGGGATCCGCATCGTCGGCGAGGTGACCCGAGCTCGTCTCAAGGTCCTGCGCGCGGCCGACGCACTCGCCCGCGAGGAGCTCACCGCTGCCGGCCTGGACCGGGACATCTGGCAGTGCCCAGTCGTGCTGCTCGCCGACGTGCGCTCAGTGGGGGTCCAGGGTGACGGCCGGACCTATGGCCACCCGGTCGTGCTGCGCCCAGTGGCCAGCGAGGACGCGATGACCGCAGACTGGGCCCGGGTCCCCTACGACGTGCTGGCCCGGATCTCGACCCGGATTACCAACGAGGTGCCCGAGATCAACCGTGTCGTCCTTGATGTGACGAGCAAGCCGCCCGGCACCATCGAGTGGGAGTGAACGTCCGACACGACGCGAACCTCGTGGCAGGCTGGGGCGGGCGGCATACGCCGACCCGCGGACAGACCCGGAAGGACTGACCCCACATGTGCGGCATCGCCGGCTACCACGGACTCCCCGCGGACCTTCCGCTGCTCGCCCGGATGAATGACGCCCAGGCCCATCGTGGCCCGGATGGCGAGGGAACCTTCACGGACGGACTGTGCGGGCTGGCGCACCGGCGGCTGTCGATCATCGACGTCGCCCACGGCCAGCAGCCGATGGCCAGCGCGGACGGGCGCTACACGATCGTCTACAACGGCGAGGTCTACAACTACCTGGACCTGCGCGCCGAACTCGAAGGCCTCGGCGTGAGCTTCACCACCGACTCCGACACGGAGGTCGTCCTGGCCGCGTTCGCCCAGTGGGGCCGAGCCGCCTTCGACCGGTTCAACGGAATGTTCGGTCTGGCGATCTGGGACACCGCCGAGCAGCGGCTCACCCTGGCCCGAGACCACTTCGGGATCAAGCCGGTGTATGTATGCCGGGTGCCCGCCCCGGGTGGGGGTGGCGAGGCCCTGCTCTTCGCCAGTGAGATCACGCCCATCCTCACCTCCGGGCTCTACGAAAAGGCTGTCGACGAGCGCTCGGTCTACCGCTACCTGCGGTTCCGGGCCCACGAGGACGGAACCGCGACCTTCTTCGCCGGGATCGAGCGCCTCGCCCCTGGGGAGATGCTCGAGGCGGATGCCGACGGGATTCGCCGGACGATGTTCACTGCCCTCAAGGAGGAGCTGCTCGAGCTCGCCGCCGAGCAGCGTCCTTACGACGAGGCCGCGGCTGCGCAATACCGCGACCTGCTCGTGGAGTCGATCCGGCTGCGGTTGCAGTCGGAGGTGCCGGTCGGGACGTCGCTGTCCGGTGGCCTGGACTCCAGCGCGGTCGCGGTCGTGATCAACCAGCTGCTCAACAGCGGTGAGTCCACGGCGACCTCGTCAGTCGGTGCCCGCCAGAACACCTTCAGCGCGGTCTTCCCCGGCTCGATCAACGACGAGGAACGCTACGTCGACGACGTCCTGGGGATCTGCGAGGGGCACGTTGCCGCGCACAAGATCACCCCGACCGCTGACGAGTTCAAGGCCGATCTGCTCGACTTCATCCGCACTCAGGAGGAGCCGCTGATCTCCTCCGGCCCCTATGCCCAGTTCCAGGTCATGCGGGAGGCCACCAAGCACGTCACCGTCCTGCTCGACGGCCAGGGAGCCGACGAGATGATGGCCGGCTACATCCCGTACTACTTCGTCTACCTGCGTCAGCTGCGTGCACGTGGCGCGACGGCGGCGGCCGCCGAACTCGCCAAGAGCCTCGACGTCCTCTACCGCCTCGGCCGCTTCAAGCTCAAGGCCAAGCTGACACTGAAGAAGTCGGTGCCGACCACCCGCCTGCTGGCTGCCGACTTCGTCGCCAGGTATGCCGGTGAGCGCTTCGAGGTCGAAGGGTCAAACCTGAAGAAGCGGCTTGTCCAGGACCTGTTCCACAACTCGCTGCCGAGCCTGCTGCGCTACGAGGACAAGAACACCATGCGCTTCTCCCTCGAGGGGCGGGTCCCGTTCTTGGACAAGGAGGTTCTGAAGTTCATCTTCTCCCTCGACGACGAGGCGATCATCAAGGACGGCTGGAACAAGCGGATCCTGCGGGATGCGACTCGAGGGCTGCTGCCGGACTCGATCAATCGGCGGCGCAACAAGATCGGCTTCACCACTCCACAGGACGAGTGGTTCATGAGGCTGAAGAACCACTTCTACGGCATCTTCCTCTCCGAGTCTTTCGCCAACCGGCCCTACGTCAACCAGGGCGAGGTGCTCGCAGCGTTCGAGGGCTGGATCAAGGGCGCCAACGATGTGGACACGATGACCTTCTGGCGCCTGCTCAATCTCGAGCTGTGGCTGCGGGAGTTCATCGACGACCCAGGTGAGGGCGCCGAGGAGGCTCCGCAGGCGGCATACGTCAAGAGCGATCTCGAGCCCAACCCGCGCCGAGCCCTCGACCTGACGACGGCGCAGGGGGAACTGGTGCGCCGCTACCCGCTGCGGACCGACGTGTTCTCCGCGCAGGACGACCTCGACGCCCGGGTGCTCGCCCACGTGGAGTCCTTCTTCGCCACTCTGGATGCCGACGGGGGTGCTGAGCACGCGGCGGCCACCAAGGGTCCCTGGTGGCTCTTCGTCTCGGAGAAGATCGTCGCCATCAGCCAGGGCCGCTCGCACTTCGTCTGGGATATCAAAGTCTCCCGCCCGGCACGGGTGCTCTCCCGATACGTCACCCGGACCCCGGCGGGTATCGGGCTGGGCAGCCCGTTCACCATGCAACTCGCCATCGAAGAGGCTGGGCTGGGGCGGGTGCTGTATGCCGCCGCCGGCGGCTTCGCCGGCAAGCTCGTCGGGCGCAAGGGGTTGTTCTACGAGCTCGTCGGCAACGACATTCGGGCCATCGACGGCCCCACCGAGTACTCGGTCTATCCGAGCAACGTCTCGGCCAAGCTCGCCCCCAAGGATCCCGACGGGGTGGCTGCCCGACTGTCCAGCGCGGTCCGCGCAACCGTTCCGGAGAAGTATCGGTCGACGTTCGCCGGCACGGTGATCATGGATGCGAACGACATCGGCCGCAACGTCCTCGGTGCAGACGTGCCCGGGGACTGGTCCCGGTTCGAGGACATGTTCGCGGACAACCCGCTTGGGCAGGGGAGCGAACAAACCCCGGTGGCGGTCGTCTTCACTCAGTCCGGCACCTGATCCTGAGCCAACAACCGGCCTCGAGCGGGACGTCAGTGCCGCCGGAGGTCAGTGCCGCCGGAGGTCAGTGCCGCCGGCGGGCTCCTCGGACGACGATGACCGGGCCTGCCGCGTGCTGAACCAAGTATCGGCTCACCGAGCCGAGCATGAGCCGCTCGAACCCACCCAGCCCGCGGGTTCCGACGACGACGAGCCCGGCGGTCTCAGACAGCTCCGCCAGGACGTGGGCGGGGTGCTGCTCAAGGACCTGGGTCTCGACGTGAACCCCGGGATGGGCCTGCCGGACCGCCTCCGCGGTCCGATCGACGGACGTCCGCGCAGCCTCCTCCAAGGACCGGGCAGCCTCGGCGAGGAAGGTGGCGCCCGGGGGGCCTCCTGACCAGCCCAGGGCGTCGGCGAGGTTCCAGGTCTGCACGATCCGTAGCGGCGCGTTCCACCAGGCGGCGATCTGGCCGGCCTGGACGGCGGCGGCCAGCGAGGTGTCCGAGCCGTCGACACCGACCACGACCGGACGGTCCGGACCGGGCAGCTGGGGGCGGTCGGCCGGGACAACGGCAACGTCGCACTGGGCATGCGCGACGACCCCGACGGTGGCTGAACCGGTGAAGACCTGGGCGATCCGGGACCGGCCCTTGTTGCCGATCACCACGAGACCGGCAGTGGCGGACTCGGTGACCAGCGCAGTCGCGGGGGTGGTCGGAACACCCACGGCGACGACGCGATCGGGATCGCCGAGCAGCGCGACGACCTTGTCGCGTCCCTGTGTGGCCACTTCGTTGGCGACCTCGGCCGCGTCGAACGCCGCCTGTGGCGCCAACCCCAGGGAGTCATAGGGCCAGGGGATAGCCGACACGACCCGGATCGGTGCACCCCGCCGTTGCGCCACCTGGACCCCCCAGGCGATCGCGGCCTCGGCCGCTGTCGACCCGTCCCACCCGATGACGACACTCTTGACGTCCACAGCTCCTCCTCGCCTTGGATACTCCATCCTGCCGCACTCGCGCCAGGCCCGGACAGCCCGGTCGGGCAGGGCCCGAGCCCCTGTTCCCTCTGTCCCCTCTGTCCCCTCTGTCCCCTCTGTTCCCTCTGTCCCCCCGTCGAACAATCGGCCAATAGGCCGATTCGTCGACAGGAGGCGCGGGCCGTGACGGCATACGGCCACCCGCGCGGTATGCCGAGACGATCCATGAGGAGGCGGTCGGGTCGTGGACCACGCGTCCCGGGGTGGACCCGTATACCGTCACCGGCGAGAACGGGGAACGGGGAACGGGGCCTGGCCTGGTCTGGGCCGCAGATACCTACCGTCGCCCCGCGCCGCGTGTCTGGAGACGGAGTTGGTGCGACAAACGTGCACCTCGCGCAGCATACGAGGCGTCTGGAGACGGAGTTGGTGCGGCAAGTGTGCACCTCGCGCAGCATACGAGGCGCCTGGAGACGGAGTTGGTGCGGCAAGTGTGCACCTCGCGCCCGCCTCGCCAGCCGCTGCCGTCCTGGTGGCGTGTCGAACTTTCGGCCAATAGGGCGATTGGTGGACGTGTCGACGGGCAGGACTCGGCTCGAGGGGAAGCGGGCCGGTTTCAGGGGGCCACGTAGCCGACGCGGGCAGCCTCACTGCCCTCAGGTGGTGGCTCGACCTTCGTGCTCAGCGACCAGAGCAGCCAGCCGATCCCCCCCAACGGAACCTCCATGAGGTGGGTGAAGATCGAGAAGAGCACCACCCCGGCGGCGGCAGAGGCCGGAGGTGCGCCCCAAGCGACCAGCGCGGCGACAGTCGCCGTTTCGGTCACCCCGAGCCCGCCGGGGGTCACCCCAACCGCGGTGAGCAACCGGCCGATAGCAAACGCACCGAAGAGGATGCCCAGCGGCAGCGACACCCCAGTGCCGCGCAGGATGAGGACGAAGAGGACGTAGTAGAAACCGAAGAACCCGACCATGCCGAGCGTCATCCGCACCCAACCGTGGGCGATGACGTCGGCCGAGCGCAGGCGCAGGTCCCTGACGAAGTCCTCGACCGACGTCGGGTGCGTCTGACGGCGCCGCAGCGGCACGACGACCCGGTCGACGGCCCGGCCCAGGGCGAGCGCCGCCCGTTCGCTGGAGAGCACGGAGACGAATGCCGCGAGGATGAGCAGGCCGGTGATCAACCCGGCAACCGCAGCATCCGCCAACGCCTGGGGCAGGTCCTGGTTACCGACCCACAACGCGAAGATCGCGATGATGGGCAGCGCGATCCTGGCGAGCAGGTTCCACACCCCGGTGACGATCGCTGCCGTGCTCGTGGCCCGGTGGGTGAATCCCCACGATCGCAGGATCGCGTATGTCGCCGCGAGGCCGGCCGCTCCGCCACCGGGCAGCAGGTTGGACACCGAGGACCCGCACAGGTTGACGATGAGTGCCTTGAAATGGCCGAGCCCGGGCAGGGCGCCAGTGAAGGTGAAGGTGTAGCACCACAGGCCGACGAGCATCGCCCCCTGATAGAACAGGACCGCCGACCACGGGACGGTCCGCACCACGCCCCAGATGTCCCCCCAGGTGGTCTTGGCGAAGAACGGCAATCCCCAGACGAGGAGAACCGTGGCGAGCGCGAGGCCGACCCCGGCCTGGATCAGCTGCCTGGTCCTCGACCGGGTTCGGTCAGCCTGGTCCAAGGCCGGGGTGTTGGGGGGCTGGTCGCTGCTCATCCCAGCCCCTCGAAGACCGACTCCGCGAGCGGAGAGCCAGGTGCGGCATACGGGTCGACGAACCATTCCCGCCCGAAGACCAGGTCGAACAGTGGGCGGGGGATGCGCAGGAACGTTGCCAGGGTGCGCTGGCCCTCGCCGCCACTGGCTTGCGAGGCGTGCGCCGCCATGGAGGCCCGTTTTGCCCGGATGAAGCGGTGCACGTCGATCCGATGGGTGATCTCCGCGCTCGCGCTGTAGGCCCGCTCGAAACTTGTCGGATCGAAGTCCGGCGGGAACCGGTAGACGCGTGAGGCAAGCCGTATGCCGCGCAGCAGGGCGTCGCGGGGCACGGTGGCCTCGAGCAGTCGTGGCGTTCCGGCAATTTGCGCCGCGCGGCGGGCGACCTGATGCACCCGGACGTGGTCGCGGTGACCGTAACCGCCGTTGGCGTCGTAACCAAGGAGCACGTCGGCGCGTTCTGTGCGGACGATCGCGGCGAGCCGCTCGGCGGCCTCCTCAAGTGGCGCCCGGCAGAATCGGACCGCCCCGACCGGGTTGTCGGGCAGGTCGGGGCCGCTGCCGCTGTCGGCGTATCCGAGCCACTCGATCCGGTGCGTGCCGAGCGCCTGCGCACTGGCCTGTGCCTCCTCCAGCCGAAGCGCCCCCAGTGCGGTCGTCCCGTCCTGACCGGTCGTCCCGTCCTGACCGGTCGTCCCGTCCTGGGTCCTGGCCCCGCCGTGGGGGCGGCCGGCCTCGTGGAAGCGCTCCGCGGCCAAGCCGAGTCCGCCGTCGGTGGCCAGCACGAGGACGACCCGGTGCCCTTCTGCTGCTGCTCGGGCCATGGTCCCGGAGGTCAGTAGTGCCTCGTCGTCGGGGTGGGCATGGAAGGCGACGAGCGTGCGCGGTCGCGTGGTGCCGGGTGAGCCGGCGCCCCCGGTGCCGTCGTCGTGGGTCATCACCGGTCATCCTGCCCCATGAGAGGGTGGACAGCTGTGAGGGTCGCGTTGTTGTCGGACTGCTATCCGCCCCGACTCGGCGGGATCGAAGTGCAGGTCCACGACCTCGCCCACCGGCTCACGGCCGCCGGCCACGACGTCGAGGTGGTGACGGCGACCGTGGGTCCCGGGGGTGAGGCCGGCGGGGACCGTACCGAAGAGGACGGGGTCCCCGTCCACCGCTTCGCCGTGCCGTTGCCAGCGATCGGTGGCCTCCCCATCCCGGTCAACCCGTTGGCGCACCGACGTCTTGCCGAGCTCCTGGCCCGTGGCCGCTTCGATGTCGCACACGCGCACATGGGGGTGGTCAGTCCGTTCGCGTTCGATCTCGTCGGGCTTGCGCTGCACGCCGGCCTGCCGACCGCGGTGACCTGGCACTGCGTCGTCGACTCCTCCGCGCCGGTGCACCGTCTCCTGGGGTATGCCGCCCGCTGGGCACGCGATGGCGCCGCCCTGTCCGCGGTGTCCACGATGGCGGCCGATCGCGTGTCCACGATCGCCGAGGGCTCGCCAGTGGCGGTGCTCCACAACGGGATCGACGTGGACCATTGGCGGGCGCCGACGGAGCGGGACGGCCGTGGGCGATGGGGCACCACAGGCCATGAGGGTGGCACTGTCCGCGTCGTCAGTGCGCAGCGGATGGTGCTTCGCAAGCGACCCCTGGCCCTGCTCCACGTGCTGCGTCGGGCCCGCGTCCTCGCCCCGGCGTCCGTGCGACTCGAGGCCGTCATTGTCGGGGACGGCCCGCAGCGGAGGCGAATGCAGGCCTGGCTCCGCGCCCGGGGACTCGACTGGATTCGACTGCCCGGACGGGTGACCCGGGATGAGCTGCGCGACCTGCACTGGGGCAGTGATATCTATCTCACTGCGGCGCGGTTGGAGGCGTTCGGGATCGCAGCGCTGGAGGCCCGCACCGCTGGTCTTCCGGTGGTCGCTCTGGCCGGGACCGGCGCGGACGACTTCATTGAGCACGAGGTCAGTGGGCTGCTCGCCGACGACGACCGTGAGCTGGCCGGACAGCTGGCGCGGATCATCCGGGACAGCAAACTCAGACAGCAGGTGGCGGCACACAATCGGCTCGTACCGCCTGCCGCTGCGTGGCCGGCGGTCGTCGACGCGACGCTTGCCGAGTACCAGCGGGCCCGTGGGCACATGCTCAGTGCTGGCGGGCCCGGTGGGCACTGAGCAGGCCGAGAACGATGACCAGCGCCCCGAACCCGATGATCAGGGCCGGGCCGGAGACGCCCCAGCGGATGTCGATGCCGGGGATCACCGCCAAGACGCTGGCCAGGGCCGCGAGCAGACCGAGGATGCCGATGATGATTGGCGCCGGTGCGGGGCCGTCGAGCCACTCCTGCGCCGAAGATACTGGCTCGGTCGGGGACTGAAGGGCGCTCTTAGGGGAGTCGCTCTCCGGGGCATCGCTCTCAGTGGGGTTCGTCTCGAGGGAATCAGTCTCAGGGGACCCGGTGGTGGGGGAGTCGGTGGTGGACATGTCACTTCTCCTTGATCGTGATGTCGCCGGCGCCGAGCTGGACCTGGACGTATGCCGGCTCCTGACCCTCGACGCTGCGAGTGAACGCGCTACTGGCCATACCGACGCTGGAGCCGCCCTGACCGCTGAGCGGGCCGGGATCGATCGTGCCCACACCGACCGAGGCATCCACGGTGACGGCCAGCCCACGCGGGACGAGGAGAGTGATGCTCCCCGCGCCGAGTGAGACCCGCAGGTAGGCCGGGTCGGGTACTGCCGGATCGGGTACTGCCGGGTCGGATACTGCCGGGTCGGCTGCGGATGGGCTGGCTGCGCCCTGGCTGGGGGATTCACTGGGGCTGGCGGCATCCGTGGCCGGGTTGTGCCTCGTCGGGGTGACCAGAGTCGGGGAGGAGAGGTCGACCGTGACGTTGCCGACCCCACCGTTCCAGTTGGCGTCGCCGCGCTGGGGAGCCCAGACGATCGGGCCCTGGGCCATGCGGTTGTTGTACAGGCCTTGAGCGGCGGCCGTGGGAACTGAGACCAGGGCGAGCAGGATGGCCAGGACCGAGGCGAGCCCGGCGGCCCGGCCGCGGACGCCAAGGACGAGGGCGATGAGCGAGACGGTGGCCAGGGCGCAGACCAGGCCGAGTAGGGCCGGGCTCCCGGGAAACCCCGTCGAGGCGTCGAGCAGGTAGCCGACGCCGAAGGCGACGATTCCGGCGCCGAGGGTGAGCAGGCCGCTCCCGTGAGGTGCTGGTCGGCGTCGGGGTGGCGGTGGCAGGGCCGGGGCGAGCGGGGTCGCCGCCATGGGGGACGATGCCGCAATGCCGTGGGCGACGTCGGGGGCCGGCTGGCGCGGGTCGGTGCCGATGGCTCCCGGTGGTGGATAGCTGCCCGAGGGCTGCCGGTTCGAGGACGCTGTGCCGGACCGACCGAAGATGATCCACAGCACGAGGCCGATAACGATCGGCACGATCCAGCCCCCGAACGAGGAGCGGAAGCCCGAGGGAACGACTCCGACCCAGAACATGCCGAGCAGCAGCGCCACGATGAGCAACCCGATGCCGGCCGCGCCGCCGGTGGTGGCGTCGCGCAGCAGGATCCGGCCGCTGGCATCCGGCAGAAGCAGCCAGGCAAGGACATAGAGGAGCACTCCGATGCCGCCGGCGAAGGTGAGGATCACCAGCAGGGCCCGGATGAGCAATGGGTCGACACCGGCCTTGAGGGCGACACCGGCGCACACGCCGCCGAGCCAGCTGCGCGAGGTGTCGCGTCGCAGGCCCAGGTTCAGCAGGCTGTTCCAGAGGCCGCCGGCAGGGCCCGGGGTGCCTGGTGCCGCGCCGGCCAGGCCCGGGGTGCCAGGTGCCGCGCCGGCAGGTCCCGGGGCGACAGGTGGCGGGCTGACCGGGTCGGTGTCCGGGTCGGTGATGGGCGTGTCCGTGTCCATGGCATCGATCCTTCAGGTCCGCCTCGACCCGAGGCGATGGGGTGCCACCCTGAGCCACCCCTGATCTGACCCCGGATCCGTAGGGGGAGGCTTCGCCATGGGTGAGGATGGACCCGTGCCCACGCCATACCAGCGCCCTGTCGCGCAGCTCGCCGGTGGTGTCGGGGCGGGGCGCACGCCTCGTCCGCCGCTCGTGCGCCCCCTCGGCGGACGCTGGCTTGGCGGCGTGTGCGTCGGGGTGGCCGATCACCTCGGGGTGGACGTGCGCGGCATCCGGTTCGCGCTTGCCGTGCTGACCGTCCTGGGGCCGGGGCTGCCCGCCTACCTCTTCCTCTGGGCGCTCGTGCCGAGCGCGGCCCTTCCGGCACCGACCCCGGGCGACCCGCGCGAACGGGTAACCGACCCGGCGCCGCTCGAACGGGCGCTGGAGGGAGTGCGGCGCTCCCGGGCGGGTGCACTCGTGGCGGTCGGTGGGGTCGTCGTCGTCGTGGGCCTGCTCATCGCCCTCAACGCGGTCGGCCTCGACGTGCGCGCCGGCGTGCTCGTGCCGCTGCTCGTCATCGCCGCCGGGGCCCTGGTCGTGTGGTCCGACCTTGATGCCTCGGGCCGGCGCAAGGCCTTGGGTGAGAGCGGCGGCAGTGCCGGATGGGTATGGCTGCGGGTCGGTCTCGGTCTCGTCCTGGCGGTCGTCGGGCTGCTCCTGCTCGTCGTGCGCGGCGCCTCGCTCACGGCGGCCTTCGACGCGATCCTCGCCGCGGTCGCCGTGCTCGCCGGGGTGGGGCTCATCCTTGCGCCGTGGATCCTGCGGCTGTGGACCAATGCCCGGCGGGAGAGCGAGGAGGCTGCCCGGGCGCGGGAGCGAGCCGACATCGCCGCCCACCTGCACGACTCGGTCCTGCAGACCCTCGCCCTGATCCAGCGTCGCAGCCACGACCCCAGCGCCGTCGCGCTCCTGGCCCGCGCCCAGGAGCGGGACCTGCGCCAGTGGCTCTACGGGCCGCCGACGCAGGGGCCGGAGATGCTCGCTGCGGCCCTGACCGCAGTGGCGAGCGAGGTCGAGGACATGCACGGCCAGCCCGTCGAGCTCGTCGTCGCCGGAGACCGTCCGCTCGAGCCGCACGGACGGGCCCTGGCAGAGGCGCTGCGCGAGGCGCTGCGCAACGCCGTGCGCCACGGGCGGCCCCCGGTGAGCGCCTACGTCGAGATCGGCCCCGACGGCGTCGAGGCCTTCGTGCGCGACCGTGGGGACGGCTTCGACCTGGCTGAGGTCCCGCCGGACCGGCTCGGGGTCCGGCACTCGATCATCGAGCGGATGGAGCGTCACGGCGGCTCGGCGCGGCTGCGCCGGCTCGAGGAGGGCACAGAGGTGAGCTTGATGCTGCCCGCGCTGGAAGGAGAAGGCGATGAGTGAACACACGCCAGCAGGTGGCGGTGCCGGACGTGCTGGCGGTGCTGGGCGTGTTGGCGGTGCCGGGCCTGCTGGTAGTGCTGGGCGCTCCCTGCGGGTGGTGCTCGTGGACGATCACCGGATGTTCCGCACCGGGGTGCGCGCCGAACTGGCCGAGGAGGTCGGCGCCGCGATCGAGGTCGTCGGCGAGGCGCCGGATGTGGATGCCGCCATCGAGGTCGTCCGGCGCACCCAACCCGACGTCGTCCTGCTCGACGTGCACCTACCTGGTGGCAACGGCCGTGGCGGGGTCGACGTGCTCGCCGGGTGTGTGGCGCAGGAGTCGTTGTCTGGCAACCCAGTCCGCTTCCTCGCACTGTCGGTCAGTGATGCCGCTGAGGACGTCATCGCGGTCATCCGAGCCGGGGCGCGCGGCTACGTCACCAAGACGATTACTGCCCGTGATCTGGCTACCGCAATCCGTCGGGTCGCCGACGGGGACGCGGTCTTCTCGCCCCGGCTGGCCGGGTTCGTCCTCGACGCCTTCGGGGCGGCCTCTGGGGAGATCGCCGAGGTCGACGAGGAGCTCGACCGGCTCTCGGTGCGGGAGCGCGAGGTCATGCGCCTGATCGCCCGCGGCTACCAGTACAAGGAGGTCGCCAAGGAGCTGTTCATCTCGGTCAAGACCGTCGAGACCCACGTCTCCTCGGTGCTGCGCAAGCTGCAGCTGTCCTCCCGGCACGAGCTGACGACCTGGGCGATGGGCCGGCGCCTCATCTGAGCCAGTGCGGGTGTGGGCACGCTCACGGCATACCGGATTCGTTCCCGCGCAACGGTGTTGCCTAGGCTGCCGCTATGAGCGTCGTCGCCAACGTCCTTGTCCTCCTGCACTTGCTCGGGATGGCTGCCATCCTCAGCGGCTGGTTCGCCAGTGTCCGGGGTGCCGACGGGATGCTCGCCCTGGTCTGGGGGGCCCGTGCCCAGCTCGTCACCGGGCTGCTCCTCGTGGGACTCGCCGAGATGACCGGGTGGCCGCTCATCCACGCCAAAATCGCGGTCAAGCTCCTCGTTGCCCTGGCGGTCGCCGGCTGCGCCGAGATGGCCCGGGTCAGGGCCGGCAAGGGTGCGCCCACACCGCAACTCGTGCACGCGGCCGCGGGGCTCACCGTGCTCAATGTCCTCGTCGCGGTGTTCTGGACCAGCCAGGGAGGCTGACCGGTCCCGGTCAGTCAGCGAGGAAGATGGCGACCCGCTCTTTGGGCCGGCCGATGATCGCCCGGTCCCCCTTGACCAGGATGGGGCGCTGCATGAGCCGCGGATGGGCGGTGAGCACCTCGATGATCTGCTCCGGGGTGGCGACGTCGGCATCGGTGAGGCCGAGTTCCTTGAAGTAGGCGTCGCGCCGCACGAGGTCCGTCGCCGGGTCCTCGAGCTTGTCGAGCAGACCAGCCAGTTCGGCCGCGTCGAGCGGGTGCAACAGGTACTGCACGACATCGGCGACAGCCCCGGCCTCGGCGATCCGGTCCATCGCTGCTCGTGAAGTCGAGCAGGCCTTGTTGTGCAGGATCGTCACGTCAGTCACGGGTCACCCTCCGTCGGGTCATCGGGTCAGGTCATCGGGTCGGATCATCGGGTCAGGTCACGAGAGTGGGGGCGTGGGGATCAGGAGAAGCTTGCCTTGGGTGGCTCTGCCTTCCAAGGCAGCGTATGCCGCCGCCGCGTCATGCAGGGAGTAGCGTCCACCGATCGCGACGTCGAGGGTCCGGGAGCCCACCGCATGCAGGATCGCACCAGCCCGGTCGAGCAGCTCCTCGCGAGTGGCGATGTAGTGGGCAAGCATCGGGCGGGTGAGATAGAGCGAGCCAGCCGCGTTGAGCCGCTGGATGTCGAAGGGGGGCACTGGCCCGGACGAGGCGCCATACAGCACAAGCAGCCCACGGGGCCGGATGGAGGCCAACGATGCGTCGAACGTCGCCTGTCCCACCCCGTCGTAGACCACGTCGACACCCCGGCCGCCGGTGAGTTCACGCACCTTGGCGGGCAGGTCAGGCTCGAGCGAGTAGTTGATGACGTGGTCCGCCCCACGCCGGCGGGCCGTGGCGCACTTGGACGTGGACCCCGCCGTCGCGATGACCTTGGCGCCGCGGGTCTTGAGGATCTGCACCAGGAGCTGTCCGACGCCTCCGGCGGCCGCATGGACCAGGGTTCTAGTCCCGTGGCCGGCCGGGAAGGCGCTGACCGCGAGGTAGTGCGCAGTCATCCCCTGGAGCATCACCGCGGCCGCGAGTTCTAGGGGTACCTCGTCGGGCACCGGGACCAGCGAGGCGGCCGGGACGAGTGCGTGCTGGGCAGCCGATCCCAGCACCATCGCCCACGCGACCCGCAGGCCCGGGGGGATCGGCTCGACACCGGGGCCGCAGGCCACGACCCGGCCTGCGCCCTCGCTGCCAAGAACGAACGGTGTCGCCCGTGGATAGGCGCCTTCTCGGTAGTAGACGTCGATGAAGTTGACCCCGGCTGCAGCGACCTCGACGAGGACCTCACCGGGTCCTGGCTGTGGTACCGGGAGGTCCTGCACCGCGAGGACCTCCCGGCCGCCGTGGCGGGTGACGACGAGTGCTTCGCTCATGTGCCCATCCTCGCACCGGGCCAGTGCTGGCTGTGGTCAGCTGGTGCTGCCCGTGGTCAGTTGAGGGCGACGACCTTGAACGCTTCGGCCAGTCGGCTCGTGGGTAGCTCGAACTGAGCTGCCGTGGCTCGCGCCCAGCCTGCGAGCATGCCCTCGAGGTCGTCCATGTGCCCGGTCTGGGAGGCGTGCGCCCGCAGGGCCGCGACCTTGCGGTGGAAGTTCTCGGTGATGTCGACGACGTGGTCTGGGGTCGGGTGCGCCATGAGCCAGATCTCCCCGACATGCCAGTAGGGCAGGCCCATCTCGGGCCAGGCAAAGGGGTTCTCCGCGGCCGGGTAGCACGCTCGCATCGCCGCTTCTCCGGCAGCGAGATGGTCCGGGTGCGAGGAGTGCAGCCGGTCGAGGTTGCGTTCCGGGCTCTGGCAGAGCACCCGCTGAGGACGGACGTCCCGGATCACCTCGACGATGCAGCGCTGCAACTCGAAGGTCGGCTCCACCCAGCCGTCCCGCTGCCCCTCGACCCAGCGGACGTCGTGCACCCCGACCTCGGCGCTGGCGGCGCGTTGCTCCCCGGCGCGCAGCGCCGGGATGGCGCGGATGTCAGCGTCCGGACGGGCGCCCTGTTCGCCGTGCGTGACGAGCAGCAAGGTCACCTCGATCCCGGCGTCAGTCCAGCCGGCGATCGTGCCGGCGGCGCCGAAGTCGGCGTCGTCCGGGTGGGCTGCGACGACGAGGATGCGGTCGATGTCGGTGTCGGGTCGGGGTGTGGCCACGTCAGGGAAGGCTACCCGCGGCTGAGGGCCCCGGGTCTACGAGCATCGCCGGCACGTCCCGGCGGAAGTGGTCGGGTCACAGCGTGCTCATCGGGTCACAGCGTGCTCATCGGGCCACAGCGTGCTCAGGAGCTTGTCGAGCATGTCCGGGGTGAGCCGCCCGGTGTAGGTGTTGTGCGGGCTGACGTGATAGCAGCCGACGATGCGGATGTCCCGTCCCGTGCTGCTTGTCACGAGGGTCTGCGTCCCGTGCCCGAACTTCGGTCGGGGCCGCGGCACTGTCCAGGCCAGTGCCCGCGCGGCAGCCAGGGTCGCGGTCCACGCGAACCCGCCAAGGCACAGGATCGTCCGCAGGTGCGGCGCAGACAGCATCAGGTCACGCTGCAGCCAGGGGGCGCAGTTCGCCGCCTCCGCCGCTGTCGGCTTGTTCGCCGGCGGTGCACATCGCACCGAGGCCAGGATCCGCATCCCGAGCAGCTGAAGCCCATCGCCAGCGCCGACCGAGGTGGGTTGGGTGGCGAATCCGGTGCGGTGCAGCGCGGCATACAGGAAGTCGCCGGAGGAGTCGCCGGTGAACATCCGCCCGGTCCGGTTCGTCCCGTTGGCGGCTGGGGCCAGCCCGACGAGGAGCACCGGCGCGTCCGGATCCCCGAACGAAGGACCAGGCCGGCCCCAGTACGGCTGATCGGCAAAGGCTGCGCGCCGGCCGGTCCGGGCGACCTCCTCCCGCCAGGCGACCAGACGGGGGCAGGCGCGGCATACGGAGATGCGCGCCTGCAAGTCCGGTATGCCGTGTGCCGCCTTGGCGAAGCGCCGCACCTGGGCGGGGGTGCGGGCGACAGGGGTGTCGGCCAGCGCCGGATCTCCGGGCCAGCCACTGCCGGGCGGCACTGGTGAGGTGAAGAGCTGCCCGGTGACTGGGTGCGGGTCGAGGCCGTCCACGACCCGCACGCTAGCCCGCCGGGCGCTTTGGTGGTGGGTGGGTGAGTGAGTGATCGCGTCATTGGCAGCCGACACGCCCGGGATCTCGGGCGTGTCGGCAGCCAATGAGACAGCTCACGGCAGGGCCACCCCGCGCGCGACCTGGGCCATGACCTCCTGAGGCCGTACTCGCAGCGCGAGCAGGTCGAAGCGAAGCACCCGATCGTGACCGAGGACGAGCTCGTTCTGCCGGAGGTTGTCGTCCGTGAGCGCCAGGCCTGAGCGATGCCCGGAGCCGTCGATCTCGACGACGAGGCCGTTGCGCCACCGGGCATCGAGATACACCCGTCCCCGACTCGTCCGGCGGAGTACCTGCCTCTCGGGTGGGGGGACCTTGTGCTTGCGGCACATCGCGGCGAAGTCGAGTTCGCCGAGGGAGTGGGCGCCGTTCGTGATGTCCTGGACGACCTGTGTGATGAAGGCGCGCCGGGTCCGCCCACCCACGTGGTGGCTCGCGTGCTGGAGCCGGGCGCTGGTGGTCAGGCGCTGCTGGATCACCATGGCGAGCACGGTCGCGGCTTGTCGGTCTGAGACAGCCCAGTGTGCCGCCCGCACCGCGGCGATCTCCGGACGGGTTCTCGGCAAACCAGCGGGCATCACCTCTCCCGGGAGGCGCAGGCGAACAAGGTGAGCACGCACTCCAGGCACGGAAGGAACCCGGCGCTGGTGGAGTGCAGAGACGTGGATCTCGCGATCCGCCCATCCGGTGAGGCCGGCTGCGATCAGGGCGCTCGTCCCGTCGACGACGGCCACGCCGATCCCGCTCTCCCAGAGCGCACGCCAGTGCTGGGCGGTGGTGTTGAGCTCGCCGGTATGCAGCGCCACCGTCCAGCGACCGTGCAGACGCCACCGACCTGCGGCGACCTGGGCGGCCACGACGTTGCGACTGAGGCCCAGGCCGGTGAGTTCCGTGCGGGAGAGCACTCCGCCGCGGTCCTGGGCGGCCAGGGCGGCGCGGTGGATGCGGGCCGACAGCGGAGCGGGCCGGCCGGAACGTCGGTCGTGCACGAGGCGCAACGCTCCGAGCTGGTGCTCCACAGTCGACGTCGTCGTCCGGATCCGGGTGAAGGGGTGCTCCGACGGTGCAGTCGCCGATGGCTCACTCAGTGGTGGCTCGCTCATCGTGGCTCGTACCTCGCCGCCAACAAAGCCGCCCGCTCGTGGTGCGCGGGTGCTGTCGGCTCGGTGGCCCCCGGTGCTGTCGGCTCGGTGGCTGTCGGTCCTCGTGTCCGGAGCGGTTCTTCAGGGATGCAGCGCGTCTTCACTCCTGGAGCATGCGCCACGCCGGGTCTGTGCCGTCTGCGTCATCCACAGGCACGCTCCGTTACCGGCCGCAAAGCGCGTCATTGGCAGCAGACACGCCCGAGATCCCGGGCGTGTCTGCTGCCAATGACGCACGAGAGATCAGGGCATCGACGTCGCACCGGCGGCCTCGTCCCGCGCGGCCCAGGCCAGCAGTGGCGTGATGTCGAAGCTGGCCTCGTCGATCCGGGCATGCAGGTCGCCGAGCGCGGCGAATCGGGCCGGAACGGTGGCGATGGTGAAGTCCTCCGGCTCGGCGTCGTCGACCTCGTCCCACCGGATCGGCGTGGACACCTGACCGGTCGGGGTTCCGCGCACCGAATAGGCCGCTGCCATGGTGTGGTCGCGAGCGTTCTGGTTGTAATCGACGAAGATCGCGTCCTGTGGCCGCTCGCGGCGCCACCAGGTCGTTGTCACGTCACCGGGCAAGCGCCGCTCGACCTCGCGTGCGAAGGCAAGCGCGGCTCGGCGCACGTCGGTGAACGAGTGTTCCGGGACGATCCGGACATAGATGTGCAGGCCACGCCCGCCGCTGGTCTTGGGCCAGCCGGTCGCGCCGAGTCCGTCGAGGATCTCGTGGGCAACGTGCGCGGTCCGGCGCACCGCGGCATACGAGGCCCCCGGCATAGGGTCGAGATCGATCCGCCACTCATCGGGCCGCTCGGTGTCCGCGCGCCGGCTGTTCCACGGGTGGAACTCCACGGTCGACATCTGCACCGCCCAGAGCACATCGGCAAGCCGGGTCACACACAGCTCGTCGGCGTGCAACCCCCACCGCGGGAAGTGCAGGCGCACCGTCTCCACCCAGGGTGGGGCGCCGCGTGGCAGGCGCTTCTGGTGGACCTTCTGGCCGGCGACGCCGTCGGGGAAGCGGTGCAGCATGCACGGTCGCTCCCGCAGCGCGTTGACGATCCCGGGCCCGACGGCGAGGTAGTAGCGAGCCAGGTCGAGCTTGGTCTCCCCGCGTGCCGGGAAGTAGGGACGGTCGGGGTTGCTGATCCGCACGTCGAACCCGTCCACGTCGAGGACGACCGGCTCTCCGAACTCGTCGCTGCGTGCCATGGACTTCACCGTATGCCGCCCGCCGCCGAGGTCCACCCGGACGACCGAGGCGACACGCGCGAAGGAGAACCCATGGGAGAGCCCGTGGCCAAGGAATCACGGATACCCTCGCCCCAGGGCCGCAACCGCCCAGGGCTGCAACAGTCCAGGACTGCAGCAATAGTCCAGGGCTGAAACCGCCCCGAGAGGAGTCCACCGTGCACCGCCGCACCGCCTTCGTCCGTCGCCCGTCACCCGTACTGGCCGACGGCATCGTCACGCACATCGAGCGGACCCCGGTCGATGTCGACCTCGCCCTCACCCAGTGGAACGGCTACGTCGCGGCACTGCACGAACACGGCTGGGACACGATCGAGGTCCCCCCCGCCCCGGAGTGCGCAGACAGCGCCTTCGTCGAGGACACCATGGTCGTCTATGGCGATGTCGCGGTGATCTCCCGCCCGGGCACCCCGCAGCGTCAGCCGGAGACCGTTGCGGCAGAACGGGCAGCGCGGACCGTCGGCTACCGGGTGGTCCGGATCGAGGCGCCCGGAACTCTCGACGGCGGCGACGTCCTCAAGCACGGCGGCACGGTCTGGGTCGGCGTCGGTGGGCGGACCAACGAGGAGGGTGTGCGCCAGCTCCGCGAGCACCTCGCCCCGCTTGGTGCGGACGTCGTCGGGGTCCCGTTGACCAAGGTCCTGCATCTCAAGACTGCGGTCACTGCGCTGCCGGACGGCACAGTGATCGGCTACGAACCGCTCGTCGACGACCCTGGGGTGTGGGGGGATCGCTTCCTCGCCGTCCCCGAGGACGGTGGGGCGCACGTCGTCATCCTCGACGCCGACACTGTCCTGATGTCCACGTCGGCGCCGCGTACCGCCGAGATCCTGCGCCGCCGTGGCCTGGATGTCGTCGAAGTCGACATCTCCGAGTACGAGAAGCTCGAGGGCTGCGTCACCTGCCTCTCCGTCCGCCTTCGCGGTCTCCCGAACCCCTGATCCCTCGGGGGAAGGGGGAGCGCGCGGCTCGGCTGCACTCCCGGGGGCTGAGGGTCACCGGTCGTCCGTTGAGCGCCGACGGCAAGAATCTGGCCACGACCTAGGCTGGGGGGCGAGATGAGCACCCTCTTCCACGGCCTACCGCACTTCGGCGACGACCCACACGTCGATGATGCGACCCGTCAGGCTGCACACGCTGCCTTGGTCAACGCGGCCGGGGTGCCGTTGTGGGCCCTCGAGGACGGCGCGGAACCGCCGAGCCAGGACGGGCACCCGGCCGCCGCCACCCGGCATACCGCCGCCACCCGGCATACCGGCGGGGCGGCGGGACCAACCCTGGACCCCGACGCCCTGCTGGACGGCTTGAACGACGAGCAGCGCGCGGCGGTCCTGCACCAGGGCGGGCCGCTGCTGATCGTTGCCGGGGCCGGTTCGGGCAAGACCCGGGTGCTCACCCACCGGATCGCCCACCTGCTGGCCACCCGCGGGGTCCAACCAGGGCAGATCCTGGCGATCACCTTCACCAACAAGGCCGCGGCGGAGATGCGCGAGCGGGTCGAGGATCTCGTCGGGCCGCGGGCCAAGGCGATGTGGGTGATGACCTTCCACAGCGCATGCGTGCGGATCCTGCGCCGCGAGGCAGCCGCAGTCGGGATGCGCTCCAACTTCTCCATCTATGACGCTGCGGACAGCCAGCGACTCATGGCGATGGTGTTGCGGGAGAAGGATCTCGACCCCAAACGCTACAATCCGCGGTCCTTCTCCCACCAGGTGTCCACCCTCAAGAACGAGCTGATCGACCCGGAGACGTATGCCGCACGGGTCGGCACGCTCGACCCCGGAGACTTCTCCGGCGGGGCGCACGCGTACGCCGGCGGCGGCACCCACCAGGAGCGTGTGCTCGCCGAGGCATATGCCGACTACCAGCGTCGGCTGCGCGCGGCCAACGCGCTCGACTTTGACGACCTCATCATGACCACGGTTCACCTGCTCCAGGCCTTCCCGGAGGTGGCCGAGCACTACCGACGCCGGTTCCGGCACGTCCTGGTCGACGAATATCAGGACACCAACCACGCCCAATACCAGCTCGTCCGGGAGCTGGTGGGCACAGCAGAGACGACGACCGAGCACGGTGTCGCGCCCGCTGAACTCGTCGTCGTCGGGGACGCGGACCAGTCGATCTATGCCTTCCGCGGGGCGAGCATCCGCAACATCGTCGAGTTCGAGACCGACTACCCGAACGCCCACACCATCCTGCTCGAGCGCAACTACCGCTCCACCCAGACGATCCTGTCCGCCGCGAATGCCGTCATCTCCCGCAACGAGGGCCGGCGCAAGAAGAACCTGTGGACCCAGGCCGGGGCGGGGGCACGGATCGTCGGCTACGTCGGGGACAACGAGCACGACGAGGCCTCCTTCGTCGCCCGCACCATCGACGCCCTCGGCGACAAGCACGGGGTCCGTCCCGGCGACGTTGCCGTGTTCTATCGCACGAATGCGCAGTCGCGAGCCCTGGAGGAGGTGTTCGTGCGGGTCGGCCTGCCCTACAAGGTCGTCGGTGGCACCCGGTTCTACGAGCGGCGCGAGGTCAAGGACGCACTGGCCTATCTGCGGGTGCTGGCCAACCCGCAGGACACGGTCAACCTGCGCCGGATCATCAACGTCCCCAAGCGCGGCATCGGGGATCAGGCGCAGGCGTGCGTCGCAGCCTTGTCCGAGCGGGAGCAGATTCCCTTCATCGCCGCACTCGCTCGGTGCCAGGACGCCCCGGGAATCGCCACTCGCTCGGTCGGCGCGATCGAGCGGTTCACCGCCCTGCTCGAGAGGCTCGGGGCGGTGCGCGACGACGACGAGGCCGGGGTGGGCGACCTGCTCGAGGCGGTCGTGGAGCACAGCGGTTATCTCGCCGAGCTGCGCGCCAGCCACGACCCACAGGACGAGAGCCGGATCGAGAACCTTGCCGAACTCGTCGCCGTCGCCCGCGAGTTCGACCAGGCTCGGGCTGACACCGGCGAGGTTGGCGCCCTCGAGGACTTCCTCGAGCAGGTCTCCCTGGTCGCCGATGCCGACGAGATTCCTGACCCCGACACCGACGAGACCGGTGTCGTCACCTTGATGACGCTGCATACCGCTAAGGGGCTGGAGTTCCCCGTGGTCTTCCTCACCGGCCTAGAGGACGGCACCTTCCCGCATCAGCGCTCGTTCGCCGAGCCCAAAGAACTTGAGGAGGAGCGACGTCTGGCCTACGTCGGGATCACCCGGGCCCGCACGCTCCTGCACCTGTCCCGGGCGATGGTGCGTTCCGCGTGGGGTGCCCCGCAATACAACCCGCCGAGCCGTTTCCTCGCCGAGATCCCGGCAGAACTCGTGTTCTGGGAGCGGGAAGTCGGTGGGGCGCAGGCGATCGGGCGAGCGGGCCAGCGCCCAGCGGTAGCCACCCTCGCCGCCCGCCCGGGGGTGCGCTCACCGGGTAACCGTCCTGAGATCCACCTGGTCATTGGGGACCGAGTCAGCCATGGGACCTTCGGCCCGGGCACCGTCATCGACACTCGCGGCGAGGGCGAGCGGGCGCAGGCCAAGATCGATTTCGGTGGCAGCACCGGGGCGAAGTGGTTCTTGCTGCGCGTTGCTCCGCTCACCAGACTCTGAGCCACCGCTCGACAGCCCGGATAGCGCGCATTGCGATCTATCCGACACCGGGGGTATGTCGCGGGGCGGGGGTATGCCGCGGGGCGCGGGCGCCGAACGGGATCGCCCCGGCACTGTGGGTGGATCCGTCGTGGTCGAGATGAGCCAACGCGCTGCAGATCCCGTGGACCACGTCCCCGACAATGGGCAGCGAGGCATGCCCGACCGCGCGGAGCCGGACGCTGCGGACGTCGAGGTCGGGGTGGAGGAGTTCGGCGTTGCCCTGCGGGACGATCAGCTCGTCAGCGTCGGAGAAATAGCACAGGAACCGGGTGCGGCACACCGGGATGGGCTCGTCGAGCTCGGCCAGGAGAGCTGAGCCGGGTCGCATCTGCCGGGCGATCGGGGTGGGCATGGCCCAGGCCGTCCACGTCCCCTGGTGTGGGGTGCCGAGGGTGACCAGGGTGTGCACGCGCTCGTCACCGCCGAGCCGAGTCACGTAATACCGCGCGATGAGACCGCCAAGACTGTGCCCGATGACGTGGATCCGTTCGTAGCCGGTCTCGGCGACGATGGCCTCGATCTCTTCGCTGAGGTCCAGGGCTGCCCGCCGCACGTCGCTGGTGAGGATCGAATAGTTCATCGCGAAGATCGAGGCGAAGCCCCGGCGCACGAGTCCCCGCGTGAGCAGGGTGAAGATCGACCGGTTGTCGACGAGGCCGTGCAGGAGCAGGATCGGGGTCCCCGCGGCCTCCACGTCGGACATGATCAGGCCGCGCTGGATCGGCGGGAGGTGTTCGATCCGTAGGTGGTGGGTGGCGCCGGCGCGCCGTCCGGCGAGGTGACCGTAGGGGTAGGTCAGGGCGTGGGCGGCGACCCACACTGCCTCGACGGCCGCACCGAGGGCCATCTGCGGAGTGAGCCAGGCCCGCGCCACCTGAACCCCGTGGCGGGCTCCGGCGTGCAGTCGAGCCGCAGGCGAGCGGCCCGTCGGGCCCGGGCAGGGCCGGCCGGCGGGGTGCTCGGGTTCAGTCCGCGGTGACGTCGTCATGTCCGGTTGAGTATGCCGTGCGCCCAAGGCCCGGGACAGAGAGGGGACGGTTGCCGGGACGGCTGCTGCGACGGGCGTGTTGCGGTGCGTCATGAGGCGCATGTGACAGGAGGGAGAGTTGTGACGGTAATTAGCCACCGGATGTGGCGGATGCCAGAAGACACGCTTACCCCGACTTGGCAATCCATTGCCGAAGTGATCTAGGATGGAGCCACCGGCCCTCCACCGATCCCCCTGCACGGTGGAGGGCCGCGGCATGTCCGCAACAGAGGCATGCCCGCACCTGAGTGCTTCAACGTGACAAGTCCGGCAGAGTGGCGGCGCGCACCGACCGCACAGCGACCAGACTGCCCGCTCATCGGCGAGAAAGGGCGCTCATCGGGGAACTGACCGCAGGTGCGGGCCGTCGCGGCGCTAGGCTCGCCCTCGAACCGTCGATCTGCCCACCGACCGACATCTGCCCACCGACCCAGGAATGAGGCGAGATCACTCGTGGACCTTTTCGAGTACCAGGCGCGTGATGTGTTCGAGAAGCACGGGGTTCCGGTGCTCGCCGGCGCCACCGCACAAACGCCGGAGCAGGCCAGGGCCGCCGCGGAGGTGATCGGGGCCCGCAGCGGTGGGATCACCGTCGTCAAGGCGCAAGTCAAGACCGGGGGACGAGGCAAGGCCGGCGGGGTCAAGGTCGCCAAGTCCGCGGAGGAGGCCGAGCAGCACGCCGCTCAGATCCTCGGCATGGACATCAAAGGACACACCGTCCGCACCGTGATGGTCGCCCAGGGCGCGAAGATCGCGCAGGAGTACTACTTCTCCATCCTCCTGGACCGGGCCCACCGCTCCTACCTCGCCATGTGCTCCATGGAAGGCGGGATGGAGATCGAGCAACTGGCGGTCGAGCGACCCGAGGCGCTGGCACGCGTTCCGGTCGACCCCAACGTCGGAATCGACGACGCGAAAGCTACCGAGATCGTCGAGGCCGCCGGTTTCGACGCCGAGACCGCGGCGAAGATCAAGCCGGTCGTCAAGGCCCTCTGGAAGGTGTATCGCGACGAGGATGCAACGCTCGTCGAGGTCAACCCTCTGGTCCAGACGGAGGAGGGCGACATCATCGCCCTCGACGGCAAGGTCACTCTCGACGGCAACGCCGACTTCCGCCAGCCCGATCATGAGGGTCTCGAGGACGCCACGTCGACCGACCCGCTCGAGGCTGCCGCCAAGGAGAAACACCTCAACTACGTCAAGCTCGACGGCAACGTCGGCATCATCGGCAATGGCGCCGGACTCGTTATGAGCACCCTGGACGTCGTCGCGTATGCCGGGGAGTCGGTCGGGAGCCGCCCGGCGAACTTCCTCGATATCGGCGGTGGCGCCTCCGCCGAGGTGATGACGAACGGGCTGCACATCGTCTTGTCGGACCCGCAGGTCAAGGCCGTGTTCGTCAACGTCTTCGGCGGGATCACCGCCTGCGACGCGGTCGCCAACGGCATCGTCCAGGCGCTGACCGCCCTCGGGGACGAACAAGACGTGCGCCTTGTCGTCCGGCTCGACGGCAACAACGTCGTCGAAGGCCGGCGCATCCTCACCGAGTTCGCCCACCCGATGGTGATCATCGAGGAGACCATGGACGGCGCGGCCAAGAAGGTCGCCGAGCTCGCGGCCGCCGCAAGCTGACCAGACCACATACGGCCGCAACGGGAAAGGCACACGAATCCAATGGCGATCTTCCTCAACGAGGACTCCAAGGTCATCGTCCAGGGCATGACCGGGTCGGAGGGCATGAAGCACACGACCCGGATGCTCGCCTCCGGGACGAACATCGTCGGCGGGGTCAACCCGCGCAAAGCCGGCAGTGACGTCGCGTTCCCCGGTGACGTCCACGTGCCGGTGTTCGGTACGGTCGCCGAGGCGATGGCGGCCACCGGCGCCAACGTCTCGGTGGGTTTCGTTCCGCCGGCCTTCGCCAAGGCCGCTGCCATCGAGGCCATCGACGCGGTGATCCCGCTGCTCGTCGTCATCACCGAGGGGATGGCGGTGCGCGACACCGCGGAGTTCTACAACTACGCCAATGATCGCGGCACGACCCGGATCGTCGGCCCGAACTGCCCCGGGCTGATCAGCCCCGGCAAGAGCAACGCCGGGATCATCCCTGCCGACATCTCCGGTGCGGGACGGATCGGCCTGGTCTCCAAGTCCGGCACCCTGACCTACCAGATGATGTACGAGCTGCGGGACTTCGGGTTCTCCACCGGGGTCGGTATCGGCGGGGACCCGATCATCGGAACGACTCACATCGACTGTCTCGCGGCCTTCGAGAACGATCCGGAGACCGATGCCATCGTCATGATCGGCGAGATCGGCGGTGACGCCGAGGAGCGGGCCGCGGCATACATCAGCGAGCACGTGCGCAAGCCGGTTGTCGGCTATGTCGCGGGGTTCACGGCGCCCGAGGGCAAGACCATGGGTCATGCCGGGGCGATCGTCACCGGCAGCTCCGGCACTGCCCAGGCGAAGAAGGAGGCCCTCGAGGCCGCCGGAGTCAGTGTCGGCAAGACTCCCTCGGAGACCGCCGGGTTGATGCGGGAGATCATGCGGGGGTTGACGGCGAGCTGAGCGGCGAGCTGACGACGACCTGAGCGACGACCAGGGCGGCCAGCAGGGCAGCGCGACCAGGGCAGCGACCAGGTTCGACCGTACGGTTGCCCAGGCCTGACAGGTCCTCGGCGTTGCCTCCATGATCCCGGCGCTCGTTCGGGTGAGACTGGGAGACGATGACCCTCCTCGATACCCCCCCGGTCAGCGCGTCCGAGCCAGCTGCACCTGAGCACCGTCGGGCTCGGCGGCTGCTGGGCTACCCCGCTGTGCTCGGGGCGCTTGCGGCGCTGGCGACACTCGTCCCGATTCTCGGGCTCACCCTGCTCGCCGTCGGGGGTGATCACCGCTCCTCAGTGGGCGCTGAGCAGGCGCTCGGGGTCGGGGCGAGCATATGGCTGGCCGTGCACGGTGCCGGCGTCGTCGCGGACGGACTCACCGTCGACGTCCTTCCGCTGTTGTTGCTCGCCGTGCCGGTGCTGGCCGCCGCCGCCGGTGCGCTCCGCGTCGTGCGCGGAGCGGGGGAGCGGAGTGGGCGGATCGGCGTCTCACTGGGCCAGTTCTGGCTGGGGTATGCCGCCTGTCTCGCCGCCGCTCTCGCCCTCAGCCTGGCGGGCCCGGCGCGACCGGTGTGGTGGCGCCTCGCGGTGGCTGCGGTTCTGGTGCCCGGTCTCGCGATCCTGCTGGCCCTGTGGCGCGGGACCCGCAGCGGGCATTTCTCAGGCACGGTGACGGTGCGCGGACGCACACTGCCCGCGAGTCTCCAACGCGGCGTGATCCCCGCGTTGCGGGGGATTGCCACCCTGCTCCTGATCGGGTCGCTCGCCGTGGTCGTCCTCGTGGTCCTGCACCGGGACAAGGTCCTCGCTGTCCAGGCTGTGCTGACCCCCGGCGTTGTCGGCGGTGTGTTGCTCTGGCTGCTCCAGCTCGGTGCCCTGCCCAACCTCGGGATCTGGGCTGTCTCGTTCGCCGCCGGGCCGGGGTTCGTCCCGGTCAGTGGCGCCGGGGTGTCGTGGTCGGGGACCCACGCCAGCGTGCTGCCTCTGGTCCCGGTCTTCGGTGCGCTTCCCGGGGAGGCGGCATACCCGCCGGTGGTCGCAGCGGTGGTTCTGATCCCCGTCGTCGTCGGCTGGCGGCTGGGCCGGGATGCGCTCAAGACCGTGCCCCGGCTGTCTGCGTTGCGCACCAAGGCGAGTATCGCGCTGAGTGCCAGCGCGCTGTGTGCGGCCGGGGTGGGGCTGCTCGCGCTCGTCGGCGGGTCGAACCTGGGCACCCACCGGCTCGCCGGCATCGGGCCGCCGGTGCACTGGCTCGTCCTGGTTCTTGCCGGTGAGTTGCTCCTTGGGGCGTTGCTGGCCGTGACCTGGGACGCCTGGCGACTGCGTCGCTAGACCGCGCCGACTGCGTCGCTGACGGCCCGGCGAGCCGTCGCCAGACAGGGCCGCCCGGTATCCTCGAGAGAGCCTGCCGCCACCGAAAGGACCCACCCTCCGTGCTGCGCCATCTCCTGACCAGCGACGACGTGGCATGAGTCTCTCCCTCGCCCCGGACGGGGCGGTGCGTGCCGAGGGCGAGGACGACAACCCGCCGGATCGCGAGCGCCGAGCATGGGTGCCGGTGACGTCCATGTTCGTCGGTGTCCTCGCGGTGATGGGTTTGCCCTTGCTGCGAGAACCACGGTTCTACTGGTGGGACGACTCGCTGGCCTCGTTCACCGGACTGTGGGACCGGCTTGCCCAGGCAGTTCTGCAGGGGCGGCTGCCGTGGCTGGAACTCGACATGTGGCGTGGCGGGAACTTTCCCGGCGAGGCCGGGCCGGCGATGTTCAACCCGTTTGTCATCGCCCTGGCCGTGGTGGTCCATCCGCTGGACGATCTTGCGCTGCGGATGACGCTGCTCAAGGTCGCGCTGGCGCTCGTGATGGCTGGCGGGGTCTATGCCCTCGCCCGTGACTACGGGGCCAAGGCGTGGCCGGCAGCTGCCGCCGGGGTTGCCCTGTGCGCCACCGGTTACACGATGTATTGGGACATGCAGACGTGGGTCAACGGTCTGCTCATCAGTGCGCTCGTTCCGTGGTACTGGCTGACCGTTCGCCGGTTGCCGCGCTCGCCGTGGATGGCGCTGGCTGCCGCGGTGATGGGCTACGTGCTCGTCACCACCGGCAATCCCTATGGCATCCTCGCTCTCGCTGCGGTCGTCATCGCGGTCGGCTGCGAGCATCTCGCCCGGGGGCATCGTGAGCGGCTCGTCGCGCTGGCGATCCAAGCGGTCATCGCGATGTGCTGGGTGGCTCTGGTCTACCTGCCGCTGCTCATCGCCAGCACAGTGGGCTATCGGCGGGGCGGGCGGATCTTCAACGACGAGTTCTTCTCGCCGAACCTGAGCACTCTGCTCGGCTCGAGCACCCCGCTCTACACCCCCTACATCGGGATCTTCTCCGGACCGTTGATGCGGGAGCCGACGTTCTATATCGCCTGGTTCCTGCTGCCTTTGCTGCCGTGGATCCGGTGGCGCCGGCTCCAGGAGCGCTGGCAGAGCCTGATTGGGTTGCTCGTCTTCGGTGGCGGCTTCCTTCTGCTCGTCCTGGGGCCGAGCGAGGTGTGGATGTTCCGGTGGCCCGGCCGCCTGGTGACCCTGCTCTCGCTCGCGCTGCTCGTCGGTGCGGCGGTGGCGTTGTCCGCTGGCATCAAGGACTACAGCTGGGGCCGGTTCCTGGTCAGCGTCGCAATCCTCGGGTTCGGCTTCTGGATGGCCTTTTCCGATGCGCCCCAGGGATATCGGCGTCTGCCGATCGGCACGGCATTCGTCATCCTCGCCTTCTGGCTCCTCGTGCGCTGGGCTCGCAGCGGGACTCGGCTCTTCTTGGTCATCGTCGCGGGCACCCTCGGTGTCGTGGCGATGACCTCGGTGTTCTTCCCCTACAACAAGGACATCGCCCACTACGCGGTGCCGTCGTCGGTGTCGGCGATGCGGGCCGGCATCGGGGCCGACACCCACGGGCTGACGGTCGTCGTCGCGGCCCGTCTGGATGCCGAGTCCGGGGTCACCGCGAGCAACGACCTCCTCATCGGCTCGCTGTATGCCGTCGCCGGGGTCGAGTCGACGTCGAGCTACAGCGGGATCGGCTACACCAAGGCGGACAACGACCTGTGCATCAACTACAACGGGGCCACCTGCCCGGAGCTGTGGTCGACGCTGTGGGCGACACCTCCCGGGGAGCAGGCGAGCATGGCCGACCTGCTCGGGGCCGAGACGGTCGTGGTCCAGCGCGGCTTCGTCGACTCACCCCACGCGCCGCCGGGGTGGCGCCTGGCCAAGGAGGACGATCACGTCCTGATCTTCCGGCGGGAGGCCCCACTGACCCACCCGGAGGGCCGGGTTACGGTCACCAGCCCAGGGGTCGTGGTCTCGGACAACCGCATGGTCGGACGGATCGATGAGACTCTCAGCGTGACCACCGGCGCCGCTGCGGGCACGATCACGTTCTCCCGGCTCGCGTGGCCCGGCTACGACGTGACGTTCAACGGCAAGTCCCTGCCGCTCGTCGACGCCCCAGCCGGCCTGCTACGGGTCGAGTTGCCGCCGAACGCCGCGGGCACCGTCGACGTGGTCTTCACCCCGCCTGGGGTGAAGATCGGATTCATCTCCGTGGGCGTCGGTGTCGTGCTCACCGTGCTCGAAGTGCTTCGACAGCTGCGGGGGCGTCGCCGGCGGGACGAGTTCGGGGCGACCCCGGCAGTGACAGCCCAGTCAGCGGAGCCCTCGACTGCTCGCGTCGACAGCGCGCGTTGACCACAGCTCAGCGTGGGGGCCCCGGATATCATGCTCGCATGGTTCCGCTGCTCTCGGTCGTCGTGCCGTGCCACAACGAGGCAGCGACGCTGGAGGAGCTGTGCCGGCAGGTGGAGGCCGCCTGTGCCGGCGTCATCGAGCTGGAGATGGTCGTCGTCAATGACGGCAGCAAAGACGAGACGCTGAGCATCGCCCGCGGGATCGCTGCGGCGAACCCGCACGTCCGACTGTTGTCGTTCAGCCGGAACTTCGGCAAGGAAGCGGCGATGCTGGCCGGGCTGCGGGCGAGCACCGGTGATGCGGTGATCATCATGGACGGGGACCTGCAGCACCCGCCCAGCTTGATCCCCGATCTCGTCAAGGGCTGGCTCGTCGACGGATTCGACCAGGTGCTTGCCCAGCGGGACCGCACCGGTGATCCCTGGCTGCGCAGCCAGGTCTCCAAGCTGTACTACCGGATGGTCAACGCCCTCATGGACGTCAAGCTCCAGGACGGGGTGGGCGACTTCCGGCTCATGTCCCGCAGGGTCGTTGACGCCATCCTCGGGCTCTGCGAGCGGAACCGGTTCTCCAAGGGCCTGTTCGCCTGGGTGGGTTTCCCGTCGACGACGATCACCTACACCAATGTGGTGCGGACCGCCGGGGAGTCGAGCTGGAGTGGTCGGGCCCTGCTCAACTACGGGATCGACGGGGTGCTCTCGTTCAACAGTCAGCCTCTGCGGCTGGCCATCCACCTCGGCCTGTGGTCGTTCCTGGTCTTCGTCGCGTATGCCGTCTGGCTCGTCATCTCCCGGTTCTTCACCGGGATCGAGATGCCTGGATACATCACGACGATTGCGGTCATCGTCGGGGTCGGTGGCTTGCAGGTGCTCTTCCTCGGTGTCATCGGGGAATACATCGGCCGGATCTACTACGAGGTCAAGGCCAGGCCGGTGTACATCCTGGCGGAGGACTCCAGTGCAGGCTCCAGCGGGGGCTCCAGTGCGGATTCCGCCGGGAGCGGTGGACCAGATCCTGCGCAGGAGAGCCGATGAGGCTCGGCCGCTGGCAGCTGCCGATCGGGGAGATCATCCGGTTCTGCTTCGTCGGGGTGGCCAACACCGCCGTCTACTACGCGTTCTACCGGCTCTTCCTGCTGGCCTTGCCCTACGTCGTTGCCCACCTGCTCGCTTGGGCGATCTCGTTCGTCTTCTCGTTCTATATGAACTGCTGGTTCACCTACCGGGTCAAGCCGACGTGGGGCCGGTTCGTGATGTTCCCGACCTCGGCGATCACCAACGTCGCGTTCACGACGTTCGGCACGGTGTTCCTCGTCGAGTCGCTGCACATTTCCGAGAAGCTCGCCCCGCTCATCGCCGGGGTCCTGGCCATCCCGGTGACGTTCGCCGTCACCCGGTGGGCCCTGAAGGGCCGCGGCAGCCAACTCGTCGCCGGATCCTCGACGCCGGATGAGCCGCTCGCGGCCCCGCAGGACCCGACGTCAGACGACGCGAGCGACAGCACCGGCCCGCTGACCGCACGGTGAGTATCCGCTGATGCGGGTCGTCGTCCTTGTCTCCGGCTCCGGAACCCTGCTGCAGGCGCTCCTCGACGCCCAAGCCGGCGGCGGCGAGCCGTTTGCCGTTGTCGCGGTCGGGGCAGACCGGGACGGGGTGGAGGGGCTGGCTCGGGCTCGGAGGGCCGGCATACCTGCCTTTGTCGTCGATCCAGCCTCGTATGCCGACCGGGCCCAGTGGGATGCCGCCCTCGCCGTGGCGCTCACGGCATACCGACCGGACCTCGTCGTCTCCGCGGGTTTCCTGCGGATCATCGGCCCGGCAGTCCTCGCCGCGCATCCGGTGCTCAACACCCATCCGGCCCTGCTGCCGAGCTTCCCCGGGACGCACGCAGTCCGTGACGCACTCGCCCACGGGGTGAGGGTCACCGGGTCGACGTGCCACTGGGTTGACGCCGGGGTCGACACCGGGCCGATCATCGCCCAGCAGGCCGTCGAGGTGCGTGACGGGGACACGGAGCAGAGCCTGCACGAACGGATCAAGGTCGTCGAGCGGGTGATGCTGCTCGAGGTGGTGCGGCATTTGGGCGAGGACCGGGCGGCCGGTGTCCCCCGCACAGTCCGTGGACGCGCCCACCCCCCAGAGGGCACGGTCTAGGATCACTTCGACGACTGGCGCAGGTGGGTCACCACCGGGAAGTCACGACACGGGTGCATCGCCCGCATGGGGTGCACCCGCCGCACCCGCCCTGTCCGCCCTGTCCGCCCTGTCCGCACACTCGGCGTCCACACGCCTCGTCACCGATCGGAGCACGTCATGGCCGTCACTGTCAGCCCACCCGGACCCACCCAGGATGTCCGGCCGGTCCGACGGGCCCTGATCTCGGTCTTCGACAAGACCGGTCTGAAGGACCTCGCCCGCGGGCTGCACGCCGCCGGGGTCACTCTGGTCTCCACCGGTGGCAGCGCGGCGCTCATCGCGGATCTCGGCCTGCCGGTGACCCGGGTCGAGGATCTCACCGGCTTCCCCGAGTGCCTCGAGGGTCGGGTCAAGACGCTGCATCCGATGGTGCACGCCGGCCTGCTCGCCGACACCCGCAAGCCGGACCATCTGGCCCAGCTCGAGGAGGTCGGTGCCGAGCCGTTCGACCTCGTCGTGGTCAACCTCTACCCGTTCGCCGACACCTTGGCCTCCGGCGCGGACGACGACCAGGTCGTGGAGAACATCGACATCGGCGGGCCGGCGATGATCCGGGCCGCAGCCAAGAACCATCCGAGCGTCGCGGTCGTCGTCGACCCCGCGGCATACGAGATGGTTGTGCACGCCGTGCGGCATGGGGGGTTCACCTTCGCCCAGCGCAAGCGGCTCGCGGCGGAGGCGTTCGCGCACACCGCGAGCTACGACGTCGCGGTCGCGGACTGGATGGGCGCTGGGTACGGCGACACCACGGACGGCACCGGTTTCCCGGCGTGGGTGGGCGGCACCTGGACCAAGGTGGGGACGTTGCGTTATGGGGAGAACCCGCATCAACGGGCCGCGCTCTATCGCCACCAAGGCGACGGGGTCGCCACCGCCCAGGTGTTGCACGGCAAGGCGATGTCCTACAACAACTATGTCGACACCGACGCCGCAGTGCGGGCCAGCCTGGACCATGCCGGGCAGCCGACGGTGGCGATCATCAAGCATGCGAACCCGTGCGGCATCGCGGTCGGGGCTGACATCGCCGCTGCGTATGCCGCCGCGCACGCCTGCGACCCGGTCTCGGCCTACGGCGGGGTCGTCGCGGCGAACCGGCCGGTGACTGCGGCGATGGCCCGCGAACTCAACGAGACCTTCAGCGAGGTGGTCGTCGCCCCGGACTTCGAGCCGGCCGCACTGGCGCTTCTTATGGAGAAGAAGAACCGCCGGCTGGTGCGGCTGCCGGCAACCCTTGCCGCACAACGTGATCCAGTGGAGATCCGTCCGGTCAGCGGCGGTTTGCTCGTCCAGGCGGTCGACCGGGTCGATGCGGTCGTCACTGGTGAGGGCGGAGCAGTCACCGGCGGCGACGACGCGGCGAGCTGGCGCCTCGTGGCCGGGGCGGCCGCCGACGAGGAGACCCTGGCGGACCTGCAGTTCGCTTGGCGGGCGGTGCGCGCGGTGAAGTCCAACGCGATCCTGCTCGCCTCGGGCGGGGCCTCCGTCGGGATCGGGATGGGTCAGGTGAACCGGGTCGACTCGTGTCGGCTCGCTGTCGACCGCGCCAACACCGCTGGGGCGGATGCCGCCGGTGCGGACGATCGGGCCCGCGGGTCGGTTGCGGCCTCGGATGCGTTCTTCCCGTTCGCCGACGGGTTGCAGGTGCTCCTCGACGCCGGGGTGCGCGCGGTTGTGGCCCCGGGTGGGTCGGTGCGGGACGACGAGGTTGTCGCGGCCGCGCAGGCCGCCGGAGTGACGATGTATTTCACGGGGACCCGCCACTTCGCGCACTGATGTCCATGGCGGTGCCGACGCCGTCGATGACGGTGCCGAAGTGGCCCTGCACAGCGGCGGTGATGTGTGCCAGCGAGGTGATCACAGACCGGGCACCACCGGCGGCGACGAAACGCATCGCCGCATCGACCTTGGGCCCCATGGACCCACTGGCGAAGTGGCCGGCTGCGGCATACCGGCCCATCTGCGGCAGCGAGACCCGGGTGATCGGCTGGGCGTGCGGCGTGCCGAAGTCGAGCATCGCGTGGTCGACGTCGGTGGCGATGACCAGAACGTCGGCGCCGACGTCGCGGGCGAGCAGTGCCGCGGTGAGATCTTTGTCGATGACCGCCTCGACTCCGCGCAGGGTCCCATCGGGATCTCGGACGACAGGTATGCCGCCACCCCCGGCGGCGATGACGACGAAGCCGTCGCTGAGCAAGGTGGTCACGGTGCCGACGTCGAGGATGTGCACCGGTTCCGGAGAGGCGACGATCCGGCGCCAGCCATGCTCGCCCCGGTTCTGCCAGATCTGGCCGTGGTCGATCATCGGCCGTGCCTGCTCAGCGGTGAGGTAGCGGCCGATCGGCTTCGTCGGGTGGGTCATGCCGGGATCGGACTCGTCGACGAGTGTGCGGGTGATCACGGCGGCGACCGGGCGGTCCAGGCCCAGCTCGGCCAGCCGCGCCTGGAGGGCGTTGAGGATGGTGTAGCCGATCGTGCCCTGGGTCTGGGCCCCGCACCAGTCCAGCGGGACCGGCGGGACGACGTGCGCGGCGAGCTCGTTCTTGACCAGGATGTTGCCGACCTGGGGGCCGTTGCCGTGGGTGATGACGAGGTCGTGCCCGGCAGCGACCAGAGCGGCTGCTGCCTGCATGGCCACTCCGATCGCCTCGATCTGGGCCGTCGGGGTCGCGGTCCCGTCCGGGGCGGTCATCGCGTTGCCGCCGAGTGCGAGCAGGACTCTCATAGCCAGACTCTAGGGAGCGACCCGTCTCCCAGGTGCGACCCGACTCCGCGGGAGCGACCCGTCTCCGAGCTAGCGGCCCGACCCCGAGCTCTGTCGACAAATCGGCCAAAAGGCCGATTCGCCGACGGAACGATGGCCGGCCGGTTCGCCGACGGAACGGTGGCCGGGTCCGCCCATGGTCCGAGCCGCGGATGCCCACCGTCGCCCTGCGCCGCGTGTCTGGGCACGGACTTGGTGCGACAAATGTGCGTCCCGCGCGCCACGCGAGGTGTCTGGGCACGGACTTGGTGCGACAAATGTGCGTCCCGCGCGCCAC